>CAXMSF010000077.1:0-9401 GCA_964196055.1 uncultured Gammaproteobacteria bacterium
CTCCTTCAGATCGTCGACCGAGAGCGACGGATGGCGGTAGCCAGCCTGCGGCGTGTTCACGAACAACAAGTGAAGCACGGAGTCGAACTGCTTGGCAAAATCGATCGAGAACGCGAGTGCATCGAAGCTATTCCGGTCGAGGTCGACGGGAAGCAGGATCGTGCGCGGTTGAAACATCTCATGGCCTCCTGAACCGGGACTGGGCACCCACCCGCCGGGATTGCCCAAGAGCGTCTAATGATTTTGGATTGGGGGGAACGAACTCCCAGGCTCCTCTCGCCCGGGAGCGGGGAGTCGCGCTGTGGAGCGGTCGTCGGGCGATAGAATGCCACGTTCTCGACGATTGATCACCTCCTCGCGGAGGCGGAACGTGATTTCGGCCGCGTACGCGACCGGCGACTCACTCCTCGCCCGCGCCCTGCCGGTTGAAGCGGTTCATCGCCGGAGTCGTGCCCTCGAACAGCATCGCATCGAGGGCATCGACCGCAACCGTGATGAGCGAGTCCAGCTCGCTCTCCTCCGATTCCGAAAACGGCTGCAGGACGTAGTCCGCGGTCTCGATTCCCGGTGAGCGATCGACGCCGAAGCGCAGTCGCGGAAAACGCTCCGTTCCCAGGCACGCGATGATGTTCGCGAGGCCGCGGTGACCTGCCGACCCTCCGGATGGCCGGATCCGCAAGCGACCGAAGGGCAGATCGACATCGTCGAATACCACGATCAATTCGGCCTCGGGGTCGTCGACCGGGAAACTCTCCAGCGCCTCGGCAACGACCTGGCCCGACCGATTCATGAAAGTCTGCGGCTGGAGCACGCCGACGTCGAGTTCCGGCCCGGCATGCTTGCTCACGGGCCCACGGCCGAAACATCCGCCGCATTCATGCGGCACTCCGAGAATGCCGTGACGCTCTGCGAACGCCGCCACGACGCGAAAGCCCACGTTGTGACGGGTATCGGCGTATTGGCGACCGGGGTTCCCGAGACCAACGACGAGATTCACGAATGTGCCCGATTCGGTGCGGCGTTAGTCGTCGGACTTCTCGGGCTCTGCAGCCCCCCCCTCGATCGGCTCTTCGGCGCCTTCTTCCAGCTCGCCCTCGACCTCTTCCGACGGCGCCTCTTCCTCGGCAGCCTTCGGTGCGAGCACGGAAGCCACCGACAGGTCACCGTCCGAAAGCAGCTTCACACCCGCGGGCAGCTCGAGGTCGCGAATGTGGAGCGACATGCCGATTTCGAGCCCACTCACGTCGACCAAGACCTCTTCCGGAATCGAGTCCGGCAGACACTCGAGATGAATCTCACGCAGCACCTGGTCGAAGATACCGCCTTCAAGCGACACACCAATCGGGGTGCCCGTCGCGTGGATCGGTACCGCGACGTCGATCAGATGGGTCAGGTCGACCGCGAAGAAGTCGGCGTGCAGCAATGCGTTGCTCACCGGATCGCTCTGCAGCTCCTTCAACAGCACCTTCTTGCCGTCGAAACCGCCGCCACCCTCGACCTTGAGGTCGATCAGCGTATTCAAGCCCGATGCGCTGCTCTTGAGCAGGTGATCGAGCGCCTTCGGATCGACGCTGATGTTCTGGGTCGAATCCTTCCCGTAGCAGTTACCCGGAATGCGGCCTGCCGCGCGAAGCTTGCGCGCGACGCCCTTCCCAGTGCCCTCTCGGGTCTCGACGGTGAGTGTTGTATCTGACACGGGTCTTCTCCTACGAAATTTCAGACGAATAGAGAGCTGACGCTCTCTTCGTTGTTGATGCGACGGACCGCTTCGCCGAGCAGCGGAGCGACCGTAACGACTTTGATCTTCTCGCAATCCCGCCCGTCGGAACTGAGCGGGATGGTGTCGGTGACGATGAGTTCCTGTAGCGGCGATTCCGCAATGCGCTTGATCGCGGGGCCGGACAGCACGGGGTGCGTAATCACCGCGGAGACCGAATTGGCGCCCTCGGCGATCAACGCCCGGGCGCCTTCGGCGAGCGTGCCCGCCGTATCGACCATGTCGTCGACGATGACGCAGTCGCGACCCTTCACGTCTCCAACGATGTTCATCACCTCGGCGACATTCGCGGCCTCACGTCGCTTGTCGATGATCGCCAGGTCGGCGTCGAGGCGCTTCGCGTATGCGCGTGCGCGCTCCACGCCGCCCGCGTCGGGCGAAATGATCGTCACGTCCTTGGGGTAGCGGGAGCGGATCTCGCCGAGCAATACCGGCGTGGCGTAGACGTTGTCGACCGGAATGTTGAAGAAGCCCTGGATCTGCCCCGCGTGGAGGTCGATGCACAGCACACGGTCGGTGCCCGGCGTCGAGATCAGATCCGCGATCAACTTCGCGGTGATCGGCACGCGCGGGCGCACTTTGCGATCCTGCCGTGCGTAGCCGTAGTACGGAACCACCGCGGTGATACGCGCGACCGACGAACGCTTCAAGGCGTCGATCATGATCAGCAGTTCCATCACGTGCGAATTCGCGGGTGAACTCGTCGATTGCAGTACGAAACAATCCGTGCCGCGAACGTTCTCGGAGATCTCGACCATCACTTCGCCGTCGCTGAACGTGCCGATCTCGGCCTTGCCGAGGTCGATGTCGAGATAACTCGCAATACTCTGGGCGAGAACCGGGTTCGAGCTACCTGCGAAGAGTTTGATGCCCTGCATGATCTCCTCGACGCTGAGTTGACTCAGCGAGAATCTGGTTGGGGCGGCAGGACTCGAACCTGCAGATGGCGGCTCCAAAGGCCGCTGCCTTACCATTTGGCGACGCCCCAGCGACCGGAACCGCCCCCGAGCCCACGAAGGCTCTAGTTTGCTTGCCCTCAGGCCTCGTCGACGACCGATTGATCGATTGATCGATCTTGCGATCCACCAAACCCGTACGGAATCGGCGGGTTACAGACTATCCAGATTTCGCCCCGAGCGCGACCCTGGCCCAGATCGGCGCCACGGTCTGCATTCGCTCGACAGCTTCATGTGCTTCGTCGGCATTTCCGAACACCCCGAAGACCGTCGGCCCGCTGCCAGACATCCCCACCATCGACGCCCCCGCGTGCCGCAACCGCTCCTGCAAACGCGCCACCGGAGGGCAAAGCCGCACCGCGGCGGGCAGAAGGTCGTTCGACAACAGGGAGGCCAGGGCATCCGGACGGTTCGAGGCGACGATCCCGGCGATTTCCCGAAGCGTCCGCAGCGTAGGGGCGGCACCCGGCGGCGTCAATGCGGGCCGCAGGGCGTCCGTGGCCCGAAAGACCTCGGCGGTCGCTAGCGGAATCCCGGGGTTGAGGAGCACCAGCGCGAATTCGGGCCAGACCGGCAGCGGCTCGATCCGTTCGCCGATCCCCCCCACCCAGGCGGGCCGCGGGTCGAGGAAGAAAGGCACGTCGGCGCCGAGTTCGAGGGCGATCCCGGCCAGCGTGCCGGGATCGATCGCTTCCGGGAAGGCCTCGTCGAGCGCCCGGAGGACCGCTCCCGCATCGCTCGAGCCCCCGCCGAGGCCGGCTGCGACCGGAATTCGCTTGCTGAGCCGGATGGCGAGTGAAAAGTGAAGCCCGGAGTGCTCGAGAAAGGCCCGGCCCGCGCGCACGGCCAGATTGCGGTCGTCGCTCGGAATCGCCCCTCCGGGAATCGCGGCCTCGGTCTCGACCGCGAGCGTGACCTCCGCCCTCGCGGACGGCGCGAGATCGAGCTGCAGGTCGTCGGCGAGGTCGAGCGGAACGAAGACGCTCTGCAACTCGTGGTAACCGTCCGGGCGCCTGCCGACGAGGGCGAGCCCGAAGTTGATCTTCGCGCAGGCTTGCGCGGTCAGTCGCCGCACAGCCGCTGCGGATTCGGAGACGCGGCTCACGATCGCTGCCGACGCCTCACTTCTCGCATTCGACGAACTGCATCCGCAGTTCGTACAGCAACGACTCGATCAGCTTCGCCTCCTCCGCTCCCAGATTTCCCTGCGTCTTCTCGGACAGCATCTCGAGCGTGTCGATCGTCTGCTGCGCGAGCACGAGATTCGCCTCCGCGGGCTCTCCCTGCTCCGGGTCGTTCAACATGCCCATGTGGTACATCGCGGACGTGCCGAGCGAGATCACGAAGGTCGAGAAGTCGATCTTCGGAATCGCATCCGGCGCCTCCTCCGGCGAGCTGCTCTCGCCCAGCGTGAACCCCTTCCGTGACTCGTCGCGTTCGTCTTGTGTCATCAAAGTCGCTCCTCGAGGCCGGCACGATCGGCCGCGTCGGCCTTCTGCATCTCTTTATAGGCCCGGTCGAAGCGCTGGATCACGGTGACCGAGCTACCGATCGCGACGACCCACAACGCCGGCACGATCAATCCCAGGATTCCACCCGCGGCGAGCAGTCCGACCCGCTCGCCGCGCTCCAAGACCCCGACCTTGATCTCGGGCACATAATGCTCGGCGCAGGCCTTCGAGTACGAAACCAGCACGCTGGCGATCAAGGCCACGCCCGCGAGCAACACCACGTCGGAGCGCCCCACCCGCGCGAAGTGCAGCGCGATTCCGAGCAACAGCGCCATGTCGACCAATCGGTCCAACGTCGAATCGAGGAATGCACCGAAACGGGTCGTCGTTCCGTGGTGGCGCGCAACCACTCCGTCCACGAGATCGAAGAAGCCTCCGGCGAGAATGCCGACACCGCCGATGACGAACCAGCCGGCCGCGAAGGCCGCGGCCGCGAGGAGCGAGACCAGCGCGCCAACGACCGTCAGCAGATTCGGGTCGATCGGGCGGCTGAACAGGAACGGCAACGCCGTATGGATCCAGCCGTCGAGCCGGTCACCTAGTTTTTCCTTGATCATGGCGGATTTCCGGGCAAACGCATCGAGCGGACCGCGCAGCCCCGAGGATCACTCCGCCCGCGGGGGGGCCTCGGCGCTACTCTGCGTCTCACCTTCGCCTTCCGATTCGTCGGGCGGTGCAATCTTGTCGGACACATCCGGTAGCGCGTCGAGCTGCTTCTGAAGTTCGTTCTTCGAGATCCAACCTCGGCGGTGGATCAAGCGCCGATCGGCTTTCAGCTTCCGGGTGGAATCGTTATTCATCGAGACTCTCCTTGGGTGGCGCGAAACCCTAGCAAATTGACACGGATGGAAAGAATCCGATAGCTTGCGCGCACTTGCGAACCTCCGGGAGCCGCGTGACCCGACGCTGCATTCTCAGTACAGCCCTGCTCCTCGCCACCGTTTTCGGCTGCAAGAGCGCTCCGCCGACCTTCGAGGAGCCGCCGCCGGCCGAAGAACTCTACGAAACCGGGCTGGAGCAGCTCGCGGGCCGGAAGATCTGGGGCTTCCTGCCGTTCGTGAACCACAGCAAGGCGATCGAAACCTTCCAGTCGATCGTCGACAACTATCCCTACAGCGAATACGCGGTACTCGCCGAACTCAAGATCGCCGACGGTTACTTCGCAGACTCCAAGTACGAAGAGGCGCTGTCGTACTACCGCGACTTTTCCGACCTCCATCCCCAACACGCCGAAGTCCCGTACACCATCTGGCGATCGGCTCTCTGCCACGAGAAACGCAAGAAGGGACCTAACCGCGACCAGACGGCGGTGCGCGAGGCGGTGATCTACCTCGACCGGCTGCTGCTCAACTTCCCGTATTCCGATTACGCGACCGAAGGCGAGGAGTTGTGGCGGAGCTTGCGCCAGCAGCTCGCGGACCACATCCTTCGGATTGGCGACTTCTACCGCAAACGCAAGGAGCATGAATCCGCGGCCGAACGCTACCGGATGCTGTTGAACGAGTACCCCGGCCTCGGATTCGACGAAGAGACTCTCTACAAGCTCGGGTTGTCGTATTGGGAGATGAACCGAAAGTCCGAGGCCGAGAAGATCTTCCAGTCGATCGTCCAGAACTACTCGGGCACCAAGTACGCACAAAAGGCCGAGAAACGAATCGCGAAAGCGGCCAACTGAGCGCGGCCGAGACTCGAAAGGAGCGACCCAGGCGCAATGCGTGAACCCGCCGCCATGAACCCGTCGGAGCGTCGAGCTTACACGATCGGCCGCGAGCACTTCGAGCGCGGTGACGCGGACGAGGGCATCGCGCAGCTCAGCGAACTGCTGCGAACGCGCAAGGAATTTGCCGACGTCCACTACATGGTGGGCGTCCTGCTCGAGCGCAAGAATGAAACCGCCGCGGCGGCGAGCAGCTTGCGCGAGGCGCTGCGAATCAACCCCGGCTACACCGAGGCGATGCTCGCGCTCGCAAACGTCTACGAACTCGCGGGCGACTTCGAGCGCTCGCGCGAAATCGCCGAACGAGCGCGCAAGGTGGCCTCACCCACCGCGGGCGTTCTCGATGCCACCACGCGCGGCAAGCTCGCGAACCTGCAGGCTGAACTCGGCGACGCCTACAGCCAGGCGGGCGACCTCCGCGAAGCCGTCGAGGCCTACAGCAAGGCGCTCGATCAATGCCCCACCTTCCACGACATCCGTTTCCGGCTCGGCGTGGCCTTGCGCGAAGCCGGCCAGCCCGCACGCGCGCTCGCCGAATTTTCGCGCGTGCTGCGCGCGAATCCGAAGCTCACCGAGGCCGCGGTGCAACGCGGACTCACCCTCTACACCCTCGGACGCGCGGACGACGCGCTCGCGGAGTGGCAGGCCGTCCTCGCGCAGGACCCCGAACGCGAAGATGCCGCCATGTACGTACGGCTGGTCAGCAAGCGCACCTGAAGCGTCTCGGTTCCGGGGGCCTTCCGCTCCCTGATCGGCTGACGGTCGCGGAAGGCCCCCGGAACCGAGACGCGCGCACGGAAGAAACACCCGGCTGCGCCGCTAGCTGGAAGGAGCCGCGCCGCTAGCGGGCGAGGTCGCGGAGCACTTCCATCGCCGCGTTGCGGCCGCACGCGCCCATCACACCGCCGCCCGGATGGGTGCCCGCTCCACACAGGTAGAGCCCAGCGACCGGAGTGCGGTAGTTGGAATGCCCCGGCAGCGGCCGCATGAAGAGCAGCCGGTCGAGCGACATCGCGCCATGGAAGATGTTCCCGCCGGTGAGCCCGAACACGCGCTCGAGGTCGGGCGGAGCCAGGACTTCGCGGTGGAGCACGCTCGCCGAGAAGCCCGGCGCGACCTCGTCTACCAGCGCGCAGACCCGGTCGGCGAAGGGCTCGCGCTCGCGTTCCCAGCTCGAATCCGCGAGTTCGTAGGGCGCGTACTGCACGAACATCGACGCAACGTGCCGGCCCGCGGGGGCGAGACTGGAGTCGAGCGCCGAGGGCAATGTCAATTCGACGAGCGGTCGCCGCGGCAGACCACCGCGTTCCGCCGCGGCAAAGGCGTCGTCGAGTTCATCGAGCGATCGCGCGCCGATGTGGATCGTGCCGGAGTGCTCGGGACCGGGCGCGTCGCCCGAGCCGGCGCGAAAGCGCGGCAGCGCGTCGAGCGCGAGGTTGATCTTCAGGCTCGGGCTGCGGAAATCGAGTGCCCCGAGTTCGCGTACCAGCGCGTCGGGCAACGCCTCGCGCGGCGTCAGCCCGAGCAGTGTCCGGTGTGGATCCGCCCCCGACACGACCGTGGCTGCCTCGATCGTCGTGCCGTCTTCGAGCGTCACGCCGTGTACGCGTCCGCGGTCGACCTCGATCCGGGCCACGGAGGCGTCGGTGCGAATTTCGGCACCCGCCTCGATCGCCGCGGCCGCGATCGCGTCCGAGAGTCGCCCCATGCCGCCCTCGACGTAGGCCCAAACGCCACGCGAGCCGTTCGTCTCGCCCATTACGTGGTGGAACAACACGTAGCCGGTGCCCGGGGAAGACGGCGACGCCCAGGCACCGATCACGGCGTCGGTCGCGAGCGTGCTGCGCAAGGGCTCGCTCTCGAACCAGCTCTCGAGGGTCGGGCGCGCAGGCCCGAGCAAGAGCGCAAGCGCGCGCGGCAGGTTCTTCCGCACCCGCCAGGCCGCCCGCAATGCGAGCGCGAGCGGCGCGACATCGCGGCCGCGCGGGCGCGACGGATCGGGTGGCGGCGCATCGAGCAGCGGCTCGAGCGCACGCGCGATGCCGTCGAGGAAAGTCTCGTAAGCGGGCCAGCGTTCGGCGTCGCGCGCCGAGAATGCCCGGATCGACTGCTGGGATGCCACGGGGTCGGGGCCGAGCAGCAGGCCTCGACCGTCCTCGAGCGGCGTGAAAGACGACGGCGCGCGCGGCAACAGACGCAGGCCGCGCTCGCAGAGGCCGAGCTCCGATACCACGCGCGGGCGCAACAGGCCCGCGACGTAGGCTGCGCGCGAGACGCGGAAGCCGGGCCAGAGCTCTTCGGTCACGCAGGCACCGCCGACCAGCGGGCGGCGTTCGAGCACCACGGTCCGCAGGCCGCCCCGGGCGAGATACGCCGCCGCCACGAGCGCGTTGTGACCGCCACCGATTACCGCCACATCGAAGCGCATGGCCGGCATTGTATCGCTACAATCCGACTCGCCGATGGAGATCCAGCCACTCGACATTGCTGCCGTCGCGATCATCGCGGCGGCCACGCTGCGCGGCCTGTTCATCGGCCTGATCCGCGAAGGATTCTCGCTGGCAGCGCTCGGCGGGGCCTACGTGTCGGTGCAGTTCTTCACCCCCCCCCTGTCGGAGTGGTTGCAGGAAGTCACCGAAGGCGACATCGGCGTCACCATTGCCCCCTGGGTGGCGGGTGCTGGCCTCGCGATCGGCACCGTGCTCGTCATCGTCGTCATCGGCCGCGGGCTGCAACGGACCCTGCACGCGGCCGGCCTGAGCTGGGCCGACCGCTTCGCGGGCAGCCTGCTCGGAGCCGCCGAGGGCGTGCTCGTTGCGGGCATCCTGCTCGTGCTCGGCACCGAAGTGCTCGGCCGCGACCACGCCGCCTTCTCCCAGACCGCGTCGCTCGCGGCCCTCGAGGAGTTCGAGCGGTTTTCGGAAGAGAACGAGATCAAGATCGACGTCGCCGCACCGCCACGCACCTTCTGAACGCCGCGCTCGCGGGCTCAGTCGCCGAACTCCGCACCAACGCCGGCGCCCCCGTAGCTCCCGAAGCCCCCGGCCTCCGGGAGATCTTCGAGCAACGTGGGCTCCCCGACCGACATCGACCGCCAGTCGGAGCGGCGGCCGTCCGGAAATTCGTGCGCCATCAGCAATTGCTCGCCGTTGCCGTACAGCTCGATCACGACATCGAAGGCGCGCGTGCCGATCGCAGGCATGGGCGAGATCGGATAACGCGCGAAGACCGTGCCATCGAGGTCCGCGAGCAGTACCGCGCCGCTCCCCTCGACCGGAACGATCCGCACCAACGCCTCGCCCTCGTAGGCTTCCAGCAGGCGCCCCTGCGGCGGCTCAGGCGGGCGAGGGGCGAGCTTCCGGACATCGGAGGCACCCGGCAGATCGGGGTGACCATCGACGCCTGTGATCACGATCTCGAGCCCGGATCCTGCCGCGACG
>CAXMSF010000078.1:0-33670 GCA_964196055.1 uncultured Gammaproteobacteria bacterium
TGGGCGCTGCCCGCACCGGATTCGGGCTGGTCGACCGGGCACCCGCCGCTGTTCTACTACCTCTCCGCCTGTGTCGGGCGATTGTCTTCGGGCGACCGCGACGTGACGGTCGTTGCGGTGCGGCTCGTGAATTCGTTGGCAGGCCTCGCGACGGCGGGTCTGGCGGCATTGCTCGTGCACCGGAACGACCCGGAGCGGCCGTCGCGCGCGCTGCTCGCGGCAGCCCTGCTGATCTTCCTGCCGGTGCAGATCATGCTCTCCGCGATGTTCACGGAGGAGATCCTGGTTTCGTTCCTCATCTCGGCGGTGGCGGTCGGCCTTGCGCTGGCTGCAGTCGACCGTGAGGATGCGCGCGCTGGTCCGGGCCAGCTCGACGGCCCCGGCGGAGCATCGCTGGCTGTGCTCGGTGTCACGGCCGGGCTCGCGTGCTCGACCAAGCTCAGCGGTGCGCTGGTGGTGCTCGTCGCGATGCTGACGCTCGCGATTCGCGGGCTCCATCAAGGCGACCTTCGGCGCGCCGCACAGCGTCTCGCGATCTTCGCTGTGCCGGTGCTGCTCTTCGGGGGCGCATTCTACGCGCGCAATTTTTTCGAGTACGGCTTCGTGTATCCGCATGGGCTGGGTCAGCATGCGGTCATGCAGGAGATGCCGCCGGGTTCACGCGAGCTGCTCGACTTCTTCCGATTCCCGCTCGCCGTCTGGACCGATCCACAGCTGCTATCGCCCGACTTGTTGCGATCGGTCTGGGGCAGCACCTACACGACCTGGTGGTTCGACGGCATTCGCAAGTTCCTGCCGGTCGACGACGCACTGGTCGGGAAACTCGGCACGCTGATACTCGCGCTCGCCGTTGTTCCGACCGCAGCGGGAATCGCGGGGCTCGCAAGCGGTGTTCGGCGCGCGATTCGACGGCCCGACGGCGTCGACACGCCGCTTCTGTTGCTGGTTGCCGCGACCGTCACCGGCTACGCGTTGTTCAACTGGCGCAATCAAGTCTACGCAACACTGAAGGCGAGCTATCTGCTCGGCTTGTCGGTGCCCTTTGCCTATTACACGAGCGAGGGACTCGACCGTTGGATGCGGCGCTCGCCGGCTCTGCGCCTGGCCATACTCGGGGTGCTCGCCGGCTTGTTCGTTCTCAGCGTGGTCGTCTTCAGCTACGGCCTGTGGTTCAGCAAGGGGCAATTCTCGGGCATCGACTGGCGTCAATCCCTGCCCTGAGCGGGGGCGGTCGTCGCCCGCCGCGGTGGCGGGGTGCCTGCGTCGTTCAGGAAGAGCCGCATGCTTCGACCCGGCGGGCAGATTTCGATCCGATCCGACGCTTCGCGCTTCCACATGCGCGCATTGACCTCTTCGTTGCGCCAGCGTGCGACTTTGAGGTTCCAATTCGTCGGCGAACGGCCGTCGCAGCGCAGAGCCTCGGAGATGCGATAGCTCCTCAGCCCGACGAAGAACGAGAACGCGAGCAACCCCACCAGTGTTGCCGAGATCCAGCGCCGGTTCGACTCGCGAATGTTGTCCAGCAGGTAGAAGAGCAGCACGTAGCCCGGCAGGACCGCGTAGCGACCATCGAGGTCGATGCCGAAGGAGAACACTGAGATGCCGAGCGTCAGAATGCAGAAGGCAAGGAACAACAGCCTGCGCGAGTCGAGTGCGCCGAGGCGTCGACCTTTCCAGTCGATCAGGGCGATCGGCAGGACGAACAGGAACAGCAACAGGAAGGCGTGCGCCCAGAACGAGGCCACGGGTTCGGCCAGCCCGCCGCTCGCCTCCAGGCCGAACAAGGGAGCGCCGATTTCGAGTCGCAAGACGCGCGACACGATTCCCAGCCCAAGTTCCTTCCGCCGCAGCGCGTGCACGGACGGGTTCGCGACGAAGAAGTGCCAGAAGACCAGCACCTGCACGAGCAACGCCAGGGTCACTATCGCGGCCTGGATGATCCGCTCTCGGCTGCGGTCGCTGTACGCGCGAAGTGCGTACAGCGGTTGCAGGAATACCGTGTAGGGGCCCGACAGTCCGCCGAGCGCGAGCAGGCTCCGATAGCTCCAGCGCCTGGCTCCAGTCATTGCATCGGTGTTCTCGACGAGGATCAGGAGCGAAGTCAGGCCGAGGTAGATGTGGGACTGAACCGAGGTGAGCCAGATCTCGCCCGAGATGCTCGGAGCCAGGACGACGATTGCGCAGCCCGCCGCTTTCCGGGCCAGGCCGCGAAAGAGGCTGGAATCTCCGAACAGGATGATGAGCAGCGGAAAGGTCTGCACCAGCAGGGCCGTGTAGGTGGTGACGAAGGGCGAGAATTCGAGCCGAATCAGTGAAGCGAACGCGGCTGCGAAGTTCTCGACCAGGTTGACGTATCCGGCCCGGATCTGGACGTAACGAAGGGCTTCGAGGAAGCCGTAGTTGAACGCGTGGCTGAAGTAGAACTTGCCTTCTTCCGCGAAGAAGCGGGGCCAGATCAGTAGGTTCGGGGCGCGCAATACCAGCACCGCCAGGGAACCCGCCAATACGCCGAACTTCGCCGCGGTCTCGGCCGCTCGGGACGACTTCTCCGTGCGGACGTCGGTCATTCGACGTAGCCGAGTGCGCGCAACGCCTTCTTCTCTTTCGGCCGCAGGCGGACGGCGCCGATTTCGCGCCAACCGGATTCCCGCTCGAGCTCCGCGGTCATTCGATCCTGGACTTCCGTCGGGATCGACTTCTCACGGGCGAGTGGGTCGGACGTCGTCCGTCGAATCACGCTCGCGCCGCCCTGCTCCTCGACGATCTCGAAGCCGTCGTCGCGAAGGCCGCGCCAGGCGCGCCGCTGGCGGAAATTGACCGTTTGGGAAACCAGGCGGCGGTCCCCGCGATCGCGCAGGACCGTCTCGCCCGGAAGCTCGGGGGATTCGATTCCCAACACTTCGAGCAGTGTCGGCATCACGTCGATCTGTCGGACGCGATCACTTCGCACCGCGGACGGTCGGCCCGGGAGCCGAAGCAGCAGGGGAACCCGCAGCAGGACGTCGTCGAGACCCTCGCCGTGAGCGCAATAGAGGTCGTTTTCGCCGAAGGCCTCGCCGTGGTCTGCGGTGAAGACCAGCGCGCTGTCTTCGAGAACTCCGTTCTCGCGCAGGCCCTGCAACAGGGTTCCCAGCTGCCGGTCGACGCCCGCGATCTCGCCGTCGTAGCGCAGCCGGTACTCCGAGAGACGGCCGTGCCCGAGCCATTGATAGCGCGGGATGGCGCCGTGTCCCGACTGCGAGCGACTCTCGGGAAGTTCCGTCTCGCCGGCGATCTTCGGGGGGCGTTCGAAGTCGGGCGGTGTGTAGGGGCCGTGCGGCTCGAGGAAGTGCAACCACAGAAATAGGCGTCGGTCGGGCGGCTGTGCGGCGACCCAGGCGAGGGCGTCTTCGACCAGCAGACCGGCCGGGTTCTCGGGCATCGGCCGCTTCAGCTCCATCGAAACGAATTCGTCGGTGTAATTCGTAAAGCCGCGCTCGAGCCCGTAACCGCGTCGCAGGACGAAGTTGCCGATGAAGGCCGCGGATTCGAAGCCGTTGTCGGACAACTGCTCGGCGAGCGTTCGAACCTCCGGGTTCAACTTGCCCTGATTGTGGTAGACGCCGTGTTCCTCGGCGAGTCTGCCGGTGAGCAGGCTCGCCACCGCGGGCTTCGTCGATGATGCGTGAGAGTAGGCGTGTTCGAAGCGAATCGACTCGCTCGCCAGCGCATCGATCACCGGCGTCTTCGCAGCCTCGTATCCATAGGCGCCGATACGATCAGCGCGCAGCGTGTCCACGGTGATCAACACCAGGTGCTTGGGTTGCCGCTCGCAGCCGAGAGCGGCGATGATCAGCGTGAGTGCGATGCACCCTCTCAGGGCCGGGAGAAGTTTCATTGGCACGAACTCAACCTCAGTAGCGGAAGAATCGCCAATCACCGCGTCTGAGTTCGTTCACGCGCTCGAAACTCGCCGTGGCGATCGTCTGGAAGACCGGGCGCGCCGCGGACAGGCCGAGCACGGTCAACGCACAGGCGACGGCGACGAAGTCACGCCACGCGAGTTTGCGCGAGAGCATGGCATCGATGCCGATTCCAGCGGAAATCGACATCAGAAAGGCGAACGGAACGCGGAACCGGGTCGTGGCCACCATCGCGGAGACGACGATCGTAAAGACGATTGCGTGCACGACGAGCAGGCGCAGCGTCGGGTCTCGCCACGAACGACGGAGCCCTGAAGCTGCGGCGATCAGCAGCAGCGCCCCGTACGCCTGGATGACCCAGAAGAGACGCAATAGACCTTCCTTCTCGATCCCGTGGTAGCCCCCGATGACGGCGTGACGCACGACGAAGAACTCGAGGCCCCAGAGGTTCAGCGCGCGCACCAGCGAAAGCTTTCCGAAGCGAGCTGGATCGTTCTCGATGGCAGCGATTCCGCGATCGCTGGCGATGCGCGCCCGCGTCACCGCGTCGGGCATCGCATTCCACTCGCGCAGGATGCTGCGTGCTTCCTTCGGGTCGTTGCCGACCCAGAGGTTGTACGCCGCTTGATTCTCGAGGATGATCGCCGGCCCGTAGCGCAATTGGTTGCGGATCACCCACGGACCGATGACCACAGCCGCAACGCCGCCGAAGATGAGCACCAGGCGAAGCGTCTCTCGCCCGCCCAGGCGCCGGAGCCATTGCGCCGCCAGCAGCAGGCAGAAGATGCCGAAGGCGGGTTTGAGCAGCAGTGCGAGCCCGGCCAGTGCTCCCAGGCACGCGACCCGGAGGGCGGACCGCCGTTCGATGTCGGCCAAGCCGTCGAAGACGAGGGCGCCAACGAACAGGAAGAGGGTCTCCGGCCAGATCAGGTGGCAATAGGCGATCAGCGTCGGATCGAAGAGTAGGAATGCGGCCGCGAAGAGGCCGCCCCGCCTGCCGATGAGTCGCGTCGCCGTTCGGTAGACGGGCACGGCAACGGCCGTACCGACGATGCACTGCAACCCTCGAACGACGGAGGCCGGATTCCAACCCAGCGGAGTGGTCAGCGCGTCCAGGGCTGCGAGTACGACGAAATAGAGCGGTGGGCGGACGAAGGTGCCCGTGTCGAGTACGCCCCGCCGTGCCAACTCGGCGGCTTTCTCGAGGTAGACCCCCTCGTCACCGCGCAGGATCAGGTGAGGGTCGACGCCCCACGCGACCAGGGCCCGAAGTAGCAGTCCCGCGCCCAGCAGGCAGAGCAGCGTCGGGTCGACCTGGGCCGAATGCGCCGAATCACGCCTCGCTTCGCCGGGGGCGTCCATCTAGCGGGAAGCTCGTTCTGGAAATTCGGGAGATTCTCCCGGACGGCGGTGCATTCCGAATGTCGGCAACAAGCTCGATTCGATCATGGCAATGTCGTACTCCCGAATCTACACGACGGTCTTCGTGATATCGTCGCAACATGTCGGGGCTCGCAACCCAAACGTCAGCCGGAATGCGTCGACTGGCGCTCGCGGCCCTGGTCGTCTTCGGAATTCTAGCCGGTATCGGGCTCGTCGAGGTCGCGCTGCGCGTGCACTACACGCTCAGCTACTCCGGGCGGCTGGAAGACCTCGCGGAGCACAGCGATAACCCGGCCCCGAATGCGCGCGTGAAACTCGGAGAGATGCTTCGGCTCAGCGCGAATCCGCGCATCATCTACGAGCTCAAGCCGAACCTCGATGTCTCCTTCCGCTCCGTTCCGGTTCGAACCAACGCCGACGGCTGGCGAGACGCGCCTTTCGTGCGTGAAAAGGCTGCCGATCACGTGAGGATCGTCGCCATCGGTGATTCGGTGCTCTTCGGCTGGGCGATACCCGAGGGCCGGCGCTACGCGGATCTACTCGAGGAGATGCTGAACCGGCGCTATCCGAGCCGAAGCTGGGAGGTCATGGTCTTCGCCGCTCCCGGCTACAACCTCGTGATGGAATTGGAGGTGCTGCGAAGCCATGGGCTCGCCTATCAGCCCGACGCCATCCTCTACGGCTACACGTCGAATGACTCCTGCCTGCCGAATTTCGTTTCGGATCGTCTCGACGTCTTTTCGACGACTTCGTTCCTGCGCCGGTATCTGGCGGGGCTCACGTTCGAGGATCTCGCCCTCGTCGAGCGGGACGATCACTTGATCGCGGGGACGGCGTATACGGAATCCGGCGAGTTCGACGAGTTGAAATTCTGCGACCCGGAAACCGCCAGCCCCGAGTATCGCGACCTCGTCGGGTTGGGGCCGTTTCAGGCCGCTCTCGAAGAACTCACGATCCTGGGCGCCGAACTCGGCGTCCCGGTCTTCTTCGTCGACCATCCGATACTCGACGGCTACCCGGAGGCCACGGTCCCGGAAGGTCTGATCGAAGTGGATGCGATCCGCGGATTCGGCCCGATCGACGGCGCCCGTTTCCGGACGCGCCTCGATCCGAAGCAGCACCAGCTCAGCATCTGGGACCCGCACCCGACCGTGGCGGGAAACGCTCTGATCGCGAAGAACCTCTTCGAGCAGCTCGACGAGCTGGGAATCTGGGCTCGGCTCGCCGGCGAGAGCGCGCTCGCAGACTAGGCGCGCGGAGGGCACTGCCGCGGCGCCCGAATCCCAATGGGCCGACCGCTTGGTCGGGTTCTCTCCGACATTCAGGCGATCGCCCGCTTCGCCGATACGTCTTCCGGAGCGCGGACGTCGCCCGGAGGAGCCGATGGGAAACTCGGATTCGATCAGTGAGGAGATGGGTTCGATCTTCGAGGAGCTGGATTCGGCGGGAGCATCCGCGCCGGCCTCCGTGGCTGCGGAGCCCGCGTCGAAGGGTTCGAGCGTCGACCCGATCGTTCTGCCCGAGGTAGCTGGCGACGGGCAGGATCCCGCAAATTCGATCGCCCAGCAGGTTGCAGAATTCACGCCGCTCAATCGACGACGAGTTCGCGGCAATCCGGAGCTCGAAGCCGCCGAGTTGGCGCGCTGGACGGAGCTGCGTGAGCTGCTCGAATACGCCTTCGGCTCGGTGAGCCCTCCGCTTGGAGCGGCGAATCGGCTCGCGTTTCGGGTCTCATCGCAGCTGAAGGCGCGACTGTCAGCTGCGGGCGAGTCGATTGCGACCGTGAGCAATCTGTCCGAGAAGGGCGGCTTCATCGAAATCGAGGCGCCGCCTGCGCCCGGAACGTCACTCTCGCTCGAGATCGAGACCGGCGGCAGCGGTCCGGTCGTGAACGTCGAAGCGTGTGTGAAGTGGAGCCGCGAGATCGGCAACATGGACGGGCCCGCGGGAGCGGGGGTCGAGTTCACCGCGATCGAGGACCGCGACATCGCGCTGCTCGAACGGATCGTCGAACAGCTACTCGTCCTCGCGGCCAAGAAGGCCGGCTGAACCGCGAACTCTCCGAGGTCTCGGGCCGAGCCCGGCCGCGACCAGAGCGGCCTACGCCCGCCGGATTCTCCGACGCCATGGAGTTTCCGCGGCGGGGCGCTAATTTCCCGGCCCCTGAAGACCCCCCGACAGAAGACCGTTAGGAGACATCCGCATCATGGCCGACATCCAACGCACCCTATCCATCGTCAAGCCCGACGCCGTCGCCAAGGGCGCCACCGGCGACATCCTGAGCCGGTTCGAGAAGGCCGGCTTGGCCATCGTTGCGATGAAGAAGATCCAGCTCAGCCAGGAACTCGCGCAGGGCTTCTACGCGGTGCACAAGGAGCGTCCGTTCTTCGGCGACCTGGTGAAGTTCATGACCTCGGGCCCGGTCGTCGTCAGCGTGCTCGAGGGACCGAACGCCATCGCAGCGCATCGCGATCTGCTCGGGCCGACGAACTCCGAAGAGGCCCCGGCCGGCACCATTCGCGGCGATCACGGGACCGATATCGAGCGGAATGCGACCCACGGTTCCGATGCTCCGGAGACCGCGAAGATCGAGATCGCGTATTTCTTCAATGCATCGGAGGTGCTGGGCCCCGTCGAGGCCCTGTAGCTCCGGGTCTTCTGCGCTGACTGGGCCGGGCCGGTCGACCCCGTGAGGGGCGAGGCCGGAAGCCGGCTACGCGTAGGCGCGCGCCATCAGCATGATCAACCCTACGTACGTCAGTACCAACCAGAAATTGTGGTTTCGAATGGTGCGGCTCACGCGGTGTTCCCTCTCCATCCCCGAGTCATCTTGTGGGGCTACTATTCTCTTTCGAAAAAAGCGCGCCGACACTTGAGTGCTAGCACACCTATTAGCGAGAACGGTGAGCACAGTCACAATTAAGTCGGTCGAAAGGGGGGCGAATTGATGAATCTCCGACAACAGCTGGATGCGGACATGAAATCCGCGATGAAGTCGCGCGATTCACTGAGGCTCGAGACCATCCGCGGTGTACGTGGAGCGATCCGCAACAAGGAGATCGACGCCGGTGGTGAGCTCGACGACGAGGCGATTCTGCGTGTGATCCGCACACTCGTGAAGCAGCGCAGCGATTCGATCGAGCAGTACCAGGCGGCCGGGCGCAGCGAGCTGGCCGAGAAAGAGTCAGCCGAGAAGAGTGTGTTGGAGGAGTACTTGCCTGCCGGACCCGACGCGGCGGAGGTTGAGCGGGTCGTGGCGGAGGTGATTGCCGAGACCGGGGCGGCGGGACCGCGCGACATGGGAAAGGTGATGAAACCCAGCCTCGACCGGCTCGGACCGGCAGCGGACGGCAAGTTGGTCAGCCAGACGGTCAAGCGTCTTCTGGCCGACAGCTAGAGCTGGCTGCCAGCACCACACCTTCTTCACGAGCGGAGCAGTGTGTGCCTTGACTGTGCGCACGGCTCGGATCCGGGGGCCTTCCGCTCCCTGATCGGCTGACGGTCGCGGAAGCCCCCCGGACCCGAGCCGCTCTAGTCGGGGCCGAACCTGCCTGGAGCGCTCTGGGGTGGGGGCGCCTTGCGCGACTGTGAAGAAAAGGAGCGCAAGGCGCCCCCACCCCAGAGCGCGTCCGCAGCTTCCACCCAGAGCAATATCGGAATGGAGTGGCTGGGCTTCGGGGGGAGTTGGCAAGGGGCAAGGGGGGCGGAGGGTCAGCGGCCCGTGAAGCGGGGGGGTCGTTTGGCTCGGAGTGCCGCGAGGCCTTCTTGGGCGTCGTTGGTGGCGAAGGTGTCGGCCTGGATCTCGGCTTCGAGGTCGAGTTGTTGGGCGAGGGTGGCGCTGGGGGAGTGGGCGAGGGCGCGTTTGACTCCGCGATTGGCGAGTGGGGCGTTGGCCGCGAAGGCGGCGGCCAATTCCTGGGTGTCTGCGAGAACGTCGTCGCGGGGGACCGCGCGGTTGACGAGTGAAATCGCTGCGGCTTCGGCGCCCGTCAGGGTACGGCTCGAGTAGAGGAGTTCGGCCGCGTGGGCGGGGCCGACGAGTCGGGGCAGGGTCCAGGTGGCGCCCATGCCCGGGTGCAGGCCGAGAGCGGTGAAATTGAGGCCGAGCTTCGCGGTCTCGGCGGCGATGCGCACGTCGCAGGCGAGTGCGACGCAGAAGCCGGCGCCGACCGCCGCGCCGTTGATCGCTGCGAGTGTGGGGCAGGGCAGCTCGCGCAGCTTCAGGAACAGCCCGTAGAAGGCGCGCATCGTGTCGCGGTTTTCGCTGTGCCGGCCCGCGCGACCGGCATGCGCGCGTTCGTCGATCATGTCGAGATCGCCACCGGCCGAGAAGGCGCGACCTGATCCAGTGAGGATCAGCGCGCGCAGGCTCTCGTCGCGCGCGAGTTCGGCGACCTGTGCGGCGAAGGCGTCGCCCATTGCGCGGGTCATCGCGTTCAATCGGTCTGCGTCGTTGAAAGTGAGGGTTGCGACATCGCAGTCGCGGCTTAGAAGCAGAAGGGGCTCGGGCATGCGCGAAGCCTGCCCGAGCCCCGAAGATGGAGCAAGTACTATCGGCCGGAGGCCGATTCCTGCGGCGTTCAGTCGGCCGAGCGGCGCAGGAACGCGGGTTCCTCCGCCTCGTCTTCGTTCTCCGCCTTGCCGCGTGCGCGCAGGAAGGTCGGAACATCGAGCTCGTCCTCGAATGGCGACACGAATTCCGAGCTGCCGCCATCGAGATCGAGCAGTGGCGTATCGGCGATCCCGGCCCGGCTTGGTTCTGCACGGTGTTCCGCCGCCGGGCTCGGCTGCGGCGGTGCCGACGGAATCGGCTCGAGCCGCAGCGGGGTCACGTTGTGGCCCGCTACGAACTCGCGCGTGTCGCCGGTCCCGCGTCGGACCCGTTGGTCGTCGAGCCCGGTCGCGATCACCGTCACCCGCATCTCGCCTTCGGGCATCGCCTCGTCGATCACCGCACCGAAGATGATGTTGACGTCTTCGTGGGCGGCTTCCTGGATCAGCGTCGAGGCCTCGTTGACTTCGAAGAGCGTGAGGTCCGACCCGCCGGTGATGTTGATCAGCACGCCGTGGGCGCCTTCGATCGACAGATCTTCGAGCAAGGGGCTGGAAATCGCAGCCCGCGCCGCTTCGATCGCCCGCTCGTCGCCGGTCGCGGTCCCCGTCCCCATCAACGCCACGCCCATCTGGTTCATGATGGTCCGCACGTCGGCGAAGTCGAGGTTGATCAGGCCGTGGATCGTGATCAGGTCCGAGATGCCGCGCACGGCGTTGAAGAGGACCTCGTCCGCAAGGCCGAACGCGTCCTTCATCGCGGTGTTCTTCCCGGCCAGCGCGAGCAGGCGCTGGTTCGGGATCGTGATCACGGTGTCGACGACGCTATGGAGTTCGTCGAGCCCGCGCTCCGCGTTTCGCGTCCGGACCTTGCCCTCGAACACGAAGGGCTTGGTCACCACGCCGACCGTCAGTGCTCCCATCTCGCGGGCGATTTCCGCGACGACCGGTGCTGCGCCGGTGCCGGTGCCGCCGCCGAGTCCCGCGGTGACGAACACCATGTCGGTATCCTGGAAGATCTCGCGCAGGCGTTCGCGGACTTCGAGTGCCGAGCCGCGGCCCTTCTCCGGGTCGGCGCCGCAGCCGAGCCCGCGCGTGATCTCGCCGCCGAGCTGCACCTTGGTCGGCGCCGAGTTGTACTCGAGCGCTTGTGCATCGGTATTCGCCGCGACGAACTCGACGCCCTGCAGCCCCGACAAGATCATGTTGTTGAGCGCGTTGCCGCCGCCGCCGCCGACGCCGACGACCTTGATCGCCGCCTGGTTGCGCGACGAACTCTCGAACTCGAGCAGATCGCGGCTGTCGTCGGCCTGGCTCAGCAGACCGGGCTGGTCGACGGCCTGGTTCGCTTTTTGGGTCGTCGCCTTGGTGTTTCTACTGACTCTCTTGGACATCTTTCACCCCCCCGGCGCATCTGATGTCGCGCCGAATGTAACATGAAAACGTAATTTTTGTGCAGACTTGGCCAATTTCTTGCGAGTCCTCCCCGCGGGTCGAGCTTCGTTCCCCTGGGGGAAGTGGGCCATCGACATCGAGGATCCCCTGCGTCCGGCCGCTAGTCGAAGTCGCCGTAGAACCAGTCCCGCATTCTTTGTCGAACTCGGCTGAAGATCGACTCGTCGCGGATCCGGAAGCGGCTCTGGTGGCGTCCACTGCGCCCCTGGGCCGCACCGAAGAGCGCGAGGCCGACACCGGTGGCGTACATGGGACTGCGTACCACGTCTTGAAGGCCGCCCACATCGGTCGGGAGGCCGGGGCGAACCGGTGCCTCGAAGATCTCCTCCGCAAGGTCGAGCAGGCCTTCGAGCGCGGAACAACCACCCGTGAGCACCACCCCGGACGGGATACGGCTCTCCAAGCCCGCGGTGACGAGCGAGCGACGCGCCAGGCTCAGGATTTCGTCGACCCGCGGCTCGATGATCTCGCAGAGGATCTTGCGCGAGACCTGCCTCGGCCGGCGACCGCCGACACTCGGTACGCTGATCACGTCGTCACTCGGCAGGAAACGCGACGCCGCCACGCCGAACTTCTTCTTGATCCGTTCGGCTTCCTCGAACGGCGTTCGCAGTCCGACCGCGATGTCGTTCGAGATGTGGTAGCCGCCGAGACCGAGCACCGAGGTGTGCTTGATCGAGCCGTCCGCGAAGACCGCGACATCGGTGGTGCCGCCGCCGATGTCGATCAAGCAGACGCCGAGGTCTCGTTCGTCATCCTGGAGCGATGCCTCCGCCGAAGCCAACGGCTCGAGCACGATGTCCATCACGTTCAGTCCGGCCTTGTTTGCGCATTTCACGACGTTTTGCGCGCTGCTGACGGCCGCGGTGACGATGTGGATCTTCGCCTCCATTCGAACGCCGCTCATGCCGAGCGGTTCGAGGATGCCATCCTGGTCGTCGATGATGAACTCCTGCGGAATCACGTGGATCACCTCGCGATCCATGGGGATCGCGACGGCCTTGGCGGCGTCGATCACGCGCTTCACGTCGCCCTCGCGCACCTCGCGGTCCTTGACCGCGACGACGCCGTGCGAGTTGAAGCCCTGGATGTGGCTGCCTGCGATGCCCGCGTAGACCGACGTGATCTCGTAGTCGGCCATGAGTTCCGCTTCTTCGACTGCGTGTTTGATCGAATCGACGGTGGCATCGATGTCGACGACTACACCCTTGCGCAGCCCGCGCGACGGATGCGTTCCAATACCGACGATGTCGATGCCGTTCTCGGTCTGCTCTGCGACGATGACGCAGATCTTGGTGGTCCCGATGTCGAGACCGACGATGAGTTCTTCTCTTCTGGACATGTCTCTCACCCCCCAGTGAGTCAAGCCGCCGGATCGCCCGGACGGCCCTTGGAATGGGCGGTTCCGCGCATCCGCGCGTCGCCGCCACTTATTTCCGCTTCCTCCGGAAGCGGTTCGTTTCGCAGCACTGCCTGGTCTGCGAATCGAAGGTCGATCTCGCGCGCCTCTGCAACGTCCGGTAGTCCGGCCGCGAGCAGACGCGCGAGCTCTTTCAATTTGGAATCGAAGTCGTCACGGCCGAGCACGACCCGCGCGCTGACGCCCTCGAGGCGCAGCGTGAGGCCGGTCGGGTCGTTCGCGCCCGCGAGCGCGATTTCCGTCGCAGGGCTCAGCCCGAAGCCGGGCAGGTCGCGCGCGAGCTGAATGGCGCGCGCGATTTCGGCGTGCGGCTCGAGCAGTGCAGGCGGAGTCGGCGTGACGATCCGCAGCAGGGCGGGGTCGGGCTCGGCCGGAGCGTCGGCGAAGGGCGTGCCGCTTGCATCCGTAAGGAAGCGTTGGTCGGACCCAGCGGCCCCGACCAACGCCGCCGGAATTCGTTCATCGACGTTCAGCAGCAGCCGCCCGCCCGGCAGCCGAAGTGCGCGGGCGTGCGCGATCCACGCGTGCGCTTCGAGGCGTTGCTCGATCTCCTCGAGTGAGACCTCCGCGTGCTCCGCGCGCGGATCGATGGCGGCCGCGGTCGCGACATCGAGTGCGCCGAGATGCCGCGCACCGACCACTGAGACGTCGACCAGGGGCGCGTCGGGTGCGAGCCATTCGGAGCCGCGAGCCAGCGACACGCCCGAGGCGGCGCCGGCGGCGAGCGCGAGCACGCCGGTAGCGGCGAAGAGCGCGCGCCGCGCCTGCTTCGGCGGCGCCTGTCCGCGCACTTGCTGGAGGTGGGAGATCGCGCGCGTGCGACGGGCCTCGGCCCTGGATTCGGCGCGCGTTCGCGTCTGCCGGTGGTTCGAGCGGCTGCCTCGGTGCGGAATCATGTGCTTCTCCCCAGGATCCTGACCTCGGGGTGAAGTCGGATCCCCGTGGCGTCGTAGACCTGCTTCTGCGCTTCCTCGATCAGCGCTTGCACGTCCCCCGCGGTGGCTCCGCCGAGGTTCGTGATGAAGTTCGCGTGTACCTGCGAGATCTCGGCACCGCCGATGCGTCGGCCCTTGAGGCCGACCGATTCGATCAGCCGGCCCGCAAAGTCGCCCGGCGGGTTCTTGAATACCGAGCCACAGGAGGGCCGATTGAGGGGTTGCGCGTCGCTTCGCTTCGCGAGCAGTCGTTCGACTTCGGCCTTCACTCGCGTCGGGGATTCCGCCCGGACCTCGAACAGCGCCGAGAGAATCAGCGCGCCGTCCGCGATGCCACGCAGCGCGCGGTAGCTGAAGTCGAGTTCGCCGCGCTGAAGCCGTCGAGGCGGGGATCCGTCCGCTTCCATCACCTCGACCTCGAGCACGGCATCCTTCATCTCCCGCTCGGGAATGCCCGCATTCATCGCGATCCAGCCGCCGACGCTGCCGGGAATGCCGCAGGCGAATTCGAGCCCGGATAGGCCGCGCTCGACACAGAAGTTCGTAATCTGGGCGTGCGAAACGCCGGATTCGGCGCGAAGGCGACCCTCGGCCTCCTCTGCGAGTCGGCGCCAGGAGTTCATCCGAATCACCACACCGTCGAAGCCGCTGTCGGGCGCGATGGCGTTGAAGCCCGAACCGAGCACGGCGTGCGGGATGCCGTGGCGTGAGCAGGTGGCGAGTAGTCTCGCGAGTTCGTCGCGGTCGGCGGGGGCCGCGATTGCTCCGGCAGGGCCACCGACGCGCAGTGAGGTATGCCGCGATAGCGGGACGGCGAACTGCACCCGGTCGCCCAGGGCCTGTTCGAGTTCGCCGCGTACCGTGTCCGGGATCATCCGCGCTCGGCCTCCAGGCGCTCGACGAGCCGGCTGCCGAGTGTCGTGATGCTGCCCGCCCCGAGTGTCAGTACGATGTCGCCGCTGCGAACCTCGGCCACGAGCGCGTCGAGTACATCGTCGATATCGGCGACGAAGCGCACGTCGCGGTGTCCGTGCGCTCGGATTGCATCCGCGAGCGGTGCGGACTCGACGCCGGGAATCTTGTCTTCGCCCGCGGCGTAGACCTCGGACAGGATCAGCACGTCGGCGTCATTGAACGCAGTCAGGAATTCGTCCCAGACGTCGCGCGTACGCGTGTAGCGATGAGGCTGGAAGGCGGCGACGATCCGGCCGGTGTGCCCGCTGCGCGCCGACTCGAGCGTGGCGGTGATTTCGGCCGGGTGATGCGCGTAGTCGTCCACGACTCGGACGCCTTCGACCTCGCCCTTGAGCTCGAAGCGGCGTTCGATGCCGACGAAGGTCTGGAGCGCGTCGGCGGTCTTCGCGAACGGCACGTCGAGCTCGTGTGCGACCGCGATCGTTGCGAGCGCGTTCAGGATGTTGTGCCGTCCCGGGAGCCGCATCTGGACGATTCCGAGGTCGTCGTCTTCGTGTCGCACGCGGAAGCGAACGCCGTCGGGCCCCGGTTCCACCTCCGAAGCGATCCAGTCGGCCTGGGAGGCGAAGCCGTAGCTGGTATAGCGCCGCGTGAGACTCGGAAGGATCGACTGCACACCCGGGTGATCGAGGCACATCACCGCGCAGCCCCAGAAGGGCACGCAATTCGAGAACGTGATGAAGGCGTCCTTCAGGGCCTCGAAGGTTCCGTAATGATCGAGGTGCTCCGGGTCGATGTTGGTCACGACGGCGATCACGGGCGCGAGCCGCAGGAACGATCCGTCGCTCTCGTCGGCCTCGGCGACCAGCACGTCCCCAGCCCCGAGTCGGGCACCGGTGGGTGTGCTGCTGGAACCGAGCACGCGGCCGCCGATCACCGCGGTCGGGTCGAGCCCCGCCGTGTAGAGCACGTGTGCGATCAGCGAAGTGGTCGTGGTCTTGCCGTGGCTGCCGGCGACTGCGATGCCGTCCTTGAGGCGCATGACCTCGGCGAGCATTTCCGCGCGCGCGATGACCGGAACATGTCGTTTCTCGGCGGCGAGCAACTCGGGGTTGTTCGCGCGAATCGCCGACGAGTAGACGACGACGTCCGCGACACCGACGTTCTCGGCGTCGTGTCCGATCGCTACCGGGATGCCGAGCGATTGCAGCCGCTCGACGGTCGCCCCCGCCTTCACGTCCGATCCCGACACGCGGTAGCCCTGGTCGTTCAGCAGTTCGGCGAGGCCGCACATGCCGATGCCCCCGACCCCGACGAAATGGATGCGTTTGATGCGTCGGAACACGCGCCTACCCCCGACCGCCCGCGGCGACGAGCGCCGCGCAGTCTTCGATGATCCGTTCGGCAGCGTCCCAGTGGGCGAGCTTCGCCGCAGCCATGCCCATGGCACAAAGCGTCTCGGGCGAGTCGAAGAGTTCCGTGAGTTGCACGGCCAGCTGCTCCGCGGTCAGCGTCTTCGATGCCAGAACGCGTGCGGCGTTCGCGTCCGCCATCGAGCGCGCGTTTGCCGCCTGGTGATCGTCGGCCGCGTAGGGGTACGGGACGAAGAGCGCGGGCAGCCCGGCCAGCGCGAGTTCGGCGACCGTGAGCGCGCCCGAACGACAAAGGGCGAGGTCGGCCCAGGCGTAGCGGCTCGGCATGTCTCGCTCGAATTCCACGACCTCTGCGGTCACGCCCGCCGTCGCGTAGGCCTCGGCCACCCGTTCGCGATCGGCGCTGCCGGTCTGGTGGAAGATCTCGATGCGTGCAGAGTCCAACAGCGGGATGGCCTCGATCATCGTCTCGTTGATCTGGTGCGCTCCCTGGCTGCCGCCGAAGACCAACAGCCGGAACGGTTCCGCGGGGGTGCGCCGCGCCGGGATCGCACGGAAGGTCTCGATCAGCTGCCGCCGCAGCGGAATGCCCGGGGTGCGGATGCGATCACGCGAGACCCTCGTGGCAAACACCTCTGCGGCTTCGTCGAATTGCACGAACACGCGACGCGCCAAGCGCGCCGACGCGCGGTTCGTTCGCCCCGGGATTGCGTTTGGCTCGACCAACGCAATCGGAACGCGCCGGAGCCAGGCCGCAATCACCGCTGGGACGGCTGCGTAACCTCCGACCGAGAGCAAGATGTCGCTCTCGAACTTCCCGATCTGTCGCCAGGCCGCGCCGCACGCCTTCGCGATTGCGGGACCCGCGCCGAGCCGGGCCGTGAGGCTCCGACCCATCAGCTGCTGCGCCGGCAGCGCGATGAAGTCGATGCCGGCTTCGGGCACCAAGCGGGTCTCGAGTCCGCGCTCGGAGCCGATGAACAGCACCTGCTCGCCGCGTTCGCGGATGCGCTCGGCGAGTGCGAGGGCCGGCGTCACATGACCTCCGGTTCCGCCTCCGGCGACCACCCAGCGAATTTCTCTTCGTGCCTCGTTCACGCTCGCAACAGCCCCCGAGACGATGCGGTGGCCGCGCTCTTGCGCGGCCGTCGTACTTCGCGCGATCCGGTCCGAAGCAGGACCCCGATCGCGGCACAGCAGAGAATCAGTGAGTTCGCGCCGAACGAGATGAACGGCAGCGTGAAGCCCGTGGTCGGGATCAGGCCCATCACGACCGCCGCATTGACTGCGGCCGGAACGGCTATGAGCGCGGTCATCCCGAAGGCGAGGATCTGGCAGAACGGATCGAGTGCACGCGCGGCGATACGCGTGCCGGCGATCACGAGGGCCGCGAAAGCACCGAGCACGACCAGCACCCCGATGAAGCCGAGCTCTTCGGCCACGACCGACAGCACGAAGTCGGTATGCGCCTCGGGCAGGTAGAAGAGTTTCTGGCGGCCGTCGCCGATTCCGACGCCGAAGTTTCCGCCGCGCCCGAAGGCCACGAAGGACTGCACCAGCTGGAAACCCTCCTGGTGGGCGGTCGCCCACGGGTCGAGGAAGCCGGTGAGCCTTCGTCGCGCGTATTCGTGGGTCGCGATGTAGACGACCGTGAGCAGGCCGGCGCCGCCGGCGGGCAACAAGAGGTAGCGGAGCGGGGTACCGGCTACGAAGAGCAGCAGTCCCGCGAGCGCGATCAGCACGGCTGCACTGCCGAAGTCGGGTTGTGTGAGCAGCAGTCCGACCGGCGCCACGATCAGTCCGATCGTCAGTACGAGCGGTCTTCCAGGAGCGCTGCGGCGCTCGTGGGTCCGAAACGTCACCGCTGCGATTGCGAGTACGGTCGACCATTTCACGAATTCGGCGGCCTGGAGTCGCAGGTCGATGCCGGGCAGCGCGAGCCAACGACGTGCGCCGTTCACTTCGACGCCCGAGATTGCGGTCGCGAGCAACAGGGCAACACCGAGCCCCCACAGCGGCAGTGCGAGGCGCAACCACAACGCGATCGGAATTCGGATCACAACGGCGATGCAACTCACGCCGATCGCGACGGCGATGCAATGGCGCAGGAAGTGCGGCGGAACCGCGCTGCCGATCGCGAGCGGCGCGGTGCTGCTGTAGACCATCAGGATTCCGATTCCGGCGAGGATTGCGGTCGACGCGATCACGCCGCTGTCGAGGGGCTGTGCTTCGACGTCGGTGGATGCCGTCAGCGATGCGGGCCGCCGCGTCCGTCCGCTTCGCTGGCCGCGCCCATCGCGCTTCACGGCTCGATGCTTCAGGTTCGCTCGTCGCGTCGGATTTCCCCGGGTCTTCGAACGTCGGAAATTCACGCCTGCCGTCCCTTCGGTTGCCATTGCAATGCAGCGTCGCGGAAGCGTTCACCGCGTTCCGCGTAATCGCGGAACTGATCCTGGCTCGCGCACGCGGGCGCGAGCAGCACCACGTCACCCGCTCTGGCGATTCCCGCGGCGGCTTCGACCGCCGCTTCGATCGATTCGGCACGTCGCAGCTCGATACTGGGGTCGAGCTGCGATGCGAGTGCTTCCGTGGCTTCGCCGATCAACACCGCCGCTCGAACGCGCGCGTTCACGACGTCGGCGAGTTCGCTGAAGTCGAGCCCCTTGTCGCGCCCACCCGCGATCCATATCACCGAGCCGTCCACCCCTGCGATGGCGCGCGCGGCGGCGCCCGGATTGGTGGCTTTGGAATCGTCGATGAAGGTCACACCGCAGGCCTCGTGGATGATTTCGCCGCGATGGGGCAGGCCCGCGAACGAGGCCAGAGCGCGCGCGGCTCGGGCCGGATCTGCACCGGCGGCGGTTGCGATTGCGAGTGCAAAGACCGCGTTCTCGCGGTTGTGCGCGCCCGAGAGCCGCATGCCGTCGAGGGAGATACGCGTCGTCGTGCCCGCGGCGTCGGTTACGACCGCGGCGCCCGTGTCGAGCCAGGCTCCGCCCGGTGCCGGGCCGCTGCAGCGGACGGGAATGATGCGTGCCTTGGTCTCGTTTGCGAATGCTGCCACGCGGGCGTCGTCCATGTTCAGCACGGACGCGTCGTCGGACTGCTGGTTTGCGAAGATCCGAGCCTTGGCACGAGCGTAGGCTTCGATGCTGCCGTGTCGGTCGAGGTGGTCGGGTGTGATGTTGAGCACGGCTGCCACGTGCGGCCGAAACGAGTCGGTGGTCTCGAGCTGGAATGACGAGACCTCGAGCACCGCGACGTCGAGTGCCTTTCCGACCAGATCGAGCACGGGTGTGCCGACGTTGCCCGCCGCGCTCGCTCGCAAGCCGGCTGCCCGGAGCATGGCTTCGACCAGCAGCGTTGTCGTCGATTTTCCGTTGGTTCCGGTGATCGCCACGACCGGAACCGCGAGGTGCCGGAAGGCGAGTTCGACGTCGCCCCAGATGCGTCGTGCGCCGTCCTGGTAGCGCTCGGCCGGCACACCGGGGCTCGGAACCACGATGTCGAAGCCACCCGGGTCGGGAAAGGGCATGCCGAGATGCAGGATGACGTCGGGATCGATGTCGCCGCGCGAACTGATCTCGACTTCTTCGCGCTCATCCGCGGCGATGACCCGCGCACCGCGACGCGCGCAGAAGTTCGCTGCGCTTCGCCCGGAAATTCCGAGGCCGAGTACGAGCACGTCCTTGCCTGCGAGTTCATGCATCAGCGGATCTTCACCGAGGAGAGGGCGATCAGGCCGAGAATCATCGAGACGATCCAGAAACGGACGACGATCTTCTGCTCCGGCCAACCGAGTTTCTCGAAATGGTGGTGGATCGGTGCCATCAGGAACACGCGATTGCCGGTGAGCTTGAACCAGGCGACCTGAATGATCACTGACAGCGCCTCGACCACGAAGATTCCGCCGACGACCACGAGCAGGAACTCCTGGCGGATCAGCACCGCGATCGTTCCGATCGCACCGCCGAGTGCGAGCGAGCCGACGTCGCCCATGAAGACCTGGGCCGGCGACGCGTTGAACCACAGGAATCCGAGTCCGCCGCCGATGAGCGCGCCGCAGAAGATTGCGAGGAAGCCCGCGCCGGGGACATGCTTGATCGCGAGGTAGTCAGCGATTACCGCGTGGCCGGACGCGTAGGCGAGGATCAGGAAGGTCGCAGCGGTTACCAGTGTCGGGCCGATTGCGAGCCCGTCGAGTCCGTCCGTGAGATTCACGGCGTTGCTCGTTCCGACGATGATGAACGCGGCGACCGGGACGTAGAACCAGCCCAAGTACGGCGTGAAGTCCTTGAAAAAGGGAACCGAGAGTTCGGCATCGAAGCCGGGAGCGTTGTAGATCGCGAGCGCGACGGCTATCGCGATGCCGGTCTGCCAGAGGAGTTTTGAGCGTGCACGGATGCCCGCGCTGTCTCGCTTCGTCACCTTCTGGTAGTCATCGATGAAGCCGAGCAGGCCGTACGCGGCCGTGACACCGATGACCATCCAGACGTAGACGTTGTCGAGGTTCGACCACAGCAGCACCGACACGAGCAGCGACAACAGGATCAGCAGTCCGCCCATCGTCGGCGTGCCTTCCTTGCTCTGGTGGTCCGGGCCGATCTCACGGATCGGCTGTCCGACCTCGAGGCGAGAGAGAGCCCGGATCAGCGCGGGGCCGACCATGAACGAAATAAACAGCGCAGTCAGCGTGGCCGCTCCGACACGGAACGTGATGTATCGGAAGACATTGAAGAAGCCGTATTCCGACGCCAGCGGGTAGAGCAGGTGGTAGAACATTCAGTTCGTCGCCTCCGAAGCCGCGCCGCGTTCGGCTAGTCGCCGGACGACCCGCTCCATCCTCATCGCGCGTGAACCCTTGACGACGACGTGGTCGCCTCGCTGCAACCGCTCGTGCAGCCGGTCGGCGAGAGATTCGGTGTCGGATCCGATCTCGATGCACTGGGACTCCATGCCGCCCGCGGTCGCGCCCGCGCGGACCTCTTCCGCATGTGCGCCCAGCAGGTACAGGCAGTCGATGCCGAGTTCAGCGGCGATTGCGCCCACTCGCCGGTGCGCTTCGAGCGCCGCATCGCCGAGTTCTCCCATGTCGCCGATCGCCGCGAAGCTGCGCCCATCCGTCGAGAGATCCGCGAGCAGCCTCAGCGCCACCTCCATCGACTGCGGATTCGCGTTGTAGCTGTCGTCGATCACCATGGCGCCGCTTGCGAGCATGGAATGTTCGAGTCGTCCCGAGACGCCCTGGTAGCGACCGAGGCCTTCGGCAATCTGGTCGGGCGACGCCCCCGCTGCGAACGCGCCGGCTCCCGCTGCGAGTGCGTTCCGCCAGGTGGTCTCGCCGAGCCCCGAGATTTCTACGGATACGCGCCCGCTCGGCGTCGAGAGGTCGAACTTCCAAGAGCTGTCGCCATTGCGCACCGGATTCTCGGCACACACTTCCACGCCGGGATCACAGCCGAAACGCAGCACGCTCGCGCTGGTGCGCTCCACCTGGGCCGCCACGAGCGGGTCGTCCGCATTGAGCACTGCGGTTGCATCGGACGACAGGCCCGCGACGAGATCTCCCTTCTCGAGCGCGATTTCTTCGCGGCTGCCGAGGTACTCGATGTGTGCGGTGCCGATATTCGTGATCAGCCCGACGGTCGGCTGCGCGATTGCGACCAGTTTCGCAATTTCGCCGCGGTGGTTCATGCCCATCTCGACCACGAGGCTGGCATCGTCGGCCTCGCGCCGGAGCAGCGTCAGCGGCAATCCGTAGTGGTTGTTCAAGTTGCCGAGTGTCCTGCCACAGGGCGCAGCGACCGATAGGATCGCGGCACACATTTCCTTGGTCGTGGTCTTGCCGTTGCTGCCCGTGATCGCGACGACCGGTCCCGTGAAGCCGCTGCGATGGCCGCGCGCGAGTCGGCCGAGACCGAGTGTCGTGTCGTCGACTGCGACGACCGGTAGGTCGGCTGCGAGCCCAGTCGGCAGTTCGCGTCCGCCTTCGATCAGCAGTCCGCCCGCTCCCGACTCCGCTGCGCCCGAGAGAAAGCCGTGTGCATCGTGTTTCGGTCCGACGATCGCGACGAAGAGTTCGCCGGCACCGACCGCGCGACTGTCGATCGTCGCGCCGGAGAGCAATCGGTCGCTGTTGCCGCGCAGCAGCTCTCCGCCGGTCCACTCGATTGCGTCGTGTACGCGGAATTCCACGCTCATGGGGTCCGCCGTCGCAGCGCGCGCAGCGCCTCTTCGCGGTCATCGAACGGCACCTTGGTGCGGCCGAGGATCTGGTAGTCTTCGTGACCCTTGCCCGCGAGGACGACCGTGTCTTCGGGCCCCGCGATCTCGATCGCGAGTTCGATCGCCTCGCGCCGGTCGAGCAGCGCGGTGTAGCTTCGGCTCGCGTCTCGCAGCTCGCCGGGTTCTACATGATGGAGATCCGACAGGCCCTCGCCCACGTCTGCGAGGATGCGCTCCGGGTCCTCGGTGCGCGGATTGTCGCTGGTCGCGATCACCCGGTCGGAGAGGTTCGCAACTGCTTGTGCCATCAACGGGCGTTTGCTGCGATCGCGGTCGCCGCCGCAGCCGAAGACCGTGATCAGTCGCCGCTCGCAGAGCGGGCGCAGCGCCTCGAGCAGCTTCAGTACTGCGTCGGGGGTGTGGGCGTAGTCGACGATTACGCTCGGCGCTCCGGGAATGTCCGCTCCGATGCGTTCGACGCGCCCCGGAACCTGCGGGCAATCCGCGACGCCGCGCTCGATCGCGGCGCGCCCAACGTCAGCCGCGATCGCCACGCCGCACGCCACCAGCAGGTTCTCGATGTTGAAGTCACCGACCAGCGGTGAGTCGAGCTCGAGCTCGCCGATCGGCGTCGCGACGGTTGCACGCGTACCGTCGAGCGAGATGTCGGCGTGCTTGAGTCGAATCTCGGCGTCCGCGGTGGCGTCACGCGATACCCGGACGAGCCGTGAACCCGCTCTTTGCGCCGCTGCGGTGAAATCTTCGGCGGAGGGATCGTCGAGGTTCACCACCGCGATCGCGCCGTCCGGTTGGTGGCGCGAAAAGAGCAGGGCCTTCGACTCGCGGTAGGAGTCCATCGTGCCGTGGAAGTCGAGATGATCCTGGGTGACGTTGCCGACTGCGGCGATATCGAAGCGGCAGCCCTCGACCCGACCGAGCTCGAGTCCATGGGACGAAACCTCCATCACGACGGTTTCGACGCCACGAGTGCACATGTTGCGCAGCGTGCGCTGCAGATCGAGACTCTCGGGCGTGGTGTTCACCGAACGTTCGCGGACGTCCGCGTAGCGGATTTCGACCGTACCGATCAATCCGACTTTGCGATCGGCGCGCCGCAGGATCGACTCGATCAGGTAGGTCGTGCTCGTCTTGCCGTTGGTCCCGGTGATCCCGAGCAGGTGAAGCTCGGCACTTGGCGAGCCGAAGAAGCGTGTCGCGATCGGGGCCATGGCGCGCCGGCTGTCGGAGACGACGACCGCGAGGCAGCGGTCCGGATTGAAATCGTCGGGCAGGTGCTCGACGACGATTGCCGCCGCCCCGTTCGCCAGCGCTTGTTCGAGATAGTCGTGCCCGTCCACCACCGCGCCGGAGAGCGCGAAGAACAGATCGCCGGGAGTGACGTTGCGTGAATCGTACTCGAGCCCGCGAATCACCGGGTCGCTGTCGGTCTTGCCGACACTCCGTGCGGCGGCCGAGGCGGGCAGGGCGGCAAGCAATTCGGACGCCCGCATCAGCCTTCTCCCGCCGGTTTCGTCGGCGAGGTGTCCTCGAAATAGATGAAGACCAGCGCCTGCGCGGTGCCGACGATGGTGCCTGCCGGCGGCTCTTGTGCGACTGCGCGACCCCGGCCCGACATCTTGACACCGAGTTCGGTGTTCGCGGTGATCTGTCTCACCTCCAATTGCGTCAGCCCGCGGAAATCGGGCAGCAGCATCCGGTCGCCGATCGGGAGCAGTTGCTTGGCTACCTGCGACGCACTCGTCCGACGCTGCTGCTTGCGAACACCGGGCCTGGGCTTCGGCGCCGGTCTGGCCGCGGCTTCGAGCACGGGCGGGGCCGAAGCGGCCGAGATCGCCGGTGTGGCGATGGGCGTGGGCGCAGCCGCCACATCGATCGTGTGAATCGTGGCGATCGGTGCCACGGCTACGGCGACTGCGGGGGATGCGGCGCGCGGCGTTGCGTTATCGGCGGTCAGGATCTGGACGTCTTCCGCGGGTGCGAATTCGGGCGTGTCGTTGCCCGGCTCGGTCATGATGCCGAAGCGAGCGAGCTGTGACGCGGCCATGTGGGCGAACAAGGGAGCCGCCGCGGCGCCTCCCGTGTGCTGCGGGCGGCGCGGCTCGTCGATCCCGGCGACGATGACGAGCTTGGGGTCGTCCGCAGGGACGATGCCGATGAACCACGCCACGAATCGGTCGTCCGCGTACGTGCCGGTTTCGAGGTCGAGCTTCTGCGCCGTGCCGGTCTTGCCTGCGACTCGCACGCCGCGCAACGCGGCGCGTTTGGCGGTGCCGCCGGGAGCGACCACGCGCTCCATCATCGAGACGACCGCGGCGGCCACCTCCGGCCTGACCGCACGGCGCCGCGGCGCGATCCGGGTCGGCTGCCAGGGACCGCGTGAGACACGCGTCGCTGCGACGAGTCGGGGCTGCACCCACTCCCCACCATTCGCGAGCGCCGCCGTGGCCGCTGCGATCTGGATCGGGGTGGTGGTGATGCCCTGGCCGAAGGCGATGGTCGCGTGGTCGAGCGGTCGCCATTTCTGCCACGGTCGCAGCAGGCCCGCGGACTCGCCCGGGAAACCGATGCCGGTCGAGCGGCCGAAGCCGAAGCGTTCGAGCACGTCGGAGTGCGCGCGCGGGCCGAGCGCGAAGGCGATCTTGGTCGCACCGATGTTGCTCGAGACCTGCAGGATCTCGCTCGCCGTGAGTTCGCCGTGCGGGTGGCTGTCGTGGATCGTACTCCCGGGCACTTTGAACTCGCCATTCTCGCAGTCGTAGCGGTCGTTCGGCGTCGTGGTGCCGTGCTCGAGTGCAGCGGCCATCAGGAACGCCTTCATCGTCGAGCCCGGTTCGGAGGCATCGAGGAAGCCGTGCGATCGCGTTGCGCGGTAGTCGAACTCCCGGAAGCGGTTGGGGTCGAAGCCGGGCGCTTCCGCCATCGCGAGGATGTCTCCGGTATGGGGGTCGAGTGAGATCGCGACACCGCCGCGCGCGCCGGTTGCCTCGACCGCGCTGCGCAGCGCAGCCTCGGCATCGGCCTGGAAGGCCGCATCGAGCGTGAGTGCGACGTCGCCGCCCGCGGTGCTCCAACGTTCCTTGCCGGCCTCGATCAGCAGGCGCCCGCGGGCGTCGCGCTCGGCCGGGAGCCGCAACGCGGTCCCGCGCAACCAGTCGTCCATCTGCTGTTCGAGTCCGCGCACGCCGACCCCGTCGATGTTCGTGAAGCCGAGCAGCGATGCCGCCATCTCTCCCTGTGGGTAGACGCGGCGTGGCTCGTAGACGATGCCGATGCCGTCCAGGCCGAGCGCCTTGATGCGTTCCGCCTGTTTCTCGCTGACCCAACGCGACACGAATGCGAACGAGCGCGTTCCCGAGATTCGGTCGGCGATCTTCTTGCGCTTGCGGCCGAGCACGTCTGCGAGCTGCCGTGCGGTGCCGGACACGTCGCGAATGGCGGACGGATTCGCGTAGATCGAAGGTGCGTCGATCGAGAGTACGAGCTCGCTGCCGTTGCGGTCGTAGATCACGCCGCGTTCCGGGGCGAGTGTCAGCGTGCGGTTGGTCTGTCGATCGCCGCGCTCGATGCCGCGCTCGTCGACTGCGAGATGGGCGGCTCGAATCGTCAGCGCGATGAACGGAAGCAGCAACAGGATGCGGGCTACGAGGATTCGCCTCGTTCCGACGCCCGCGCCCGGCGATCTCATGGGCGCGGCCCCGCAGCGACATCGATGGGCTCGAGGTCGATCAGGCGTTCGGGGCGCACGAAACCGCGTTCCGCGGCCAACCGCGCGAGACGGGCCGGGTCGCGCAGTCGGCGACCCTGGGCGGTCAACAGCCGCTTCTGTTCGAGCAGCTGCTTCTCGGTATTCATCGCCTCGGCGAGGTCGTAACGCTGCCGGATGAGGTCGACGCGCAGCGCGGCCAGGCACAGCGCGGCGATCAGGGCGCCGACGAGCGCGACCGGGATCAAGCGGCTGTGCGCACTCGATCGAAGCGACATTCCGCCGATGTCGCGGCCGACGAGGTCGACCTGCCGGCGCCGGCGCTGCTGCGGTGCACCCTTCCGGCTGCGAAACAGCCGCGTCAGCGGGCCTGTGCTCGCGCGTCGCGCGCTCATGCGGCCTCCGGTAGGGCGGTGCGTTCGGCGGCGCGCAGGCGCGCGGAGCGTGCGCGCGGGTTGTCGCGAATTTCGTCTTCGTCTGCGCCCAGCGGTCGCTTGGTGAGGATCTTCAGGCGGACGTGGTTTCCGCAGATACAGACCGGCGTGCGGGGCGGGCAGGTGCAGCCGCGTTTCGCGTCGCGAAAGCAGTTCTTGACCAGTCGATCCTCGGTCGAGTGGTATGCGATCACGACGATTCGCCCGCCGGGCCGCAGCGCGTCGATCGAGGCTTCGAGGCCCTCCGCGAGTGCGCCGATTTCGTCGTTCACCGCGATTCGCAGCGCCTGGAAGACCAGCGTGGCGGGGTCGTGCTTGCGGCCGCCGCCGACCCCCGCGGCGTCGATCGCGCGCCGCAGGTCGCCCGCAGTGCGCAGCGGTGCGGCCTTGCGTGTGGCGACGATCTCCCGGGCGAGCCGCCGCGCACCCCGCAGGTCGCCGTAGTCGTGAAACCAGTCGGCCAACTCCTCGGGCGACGCCGTCCGCAGCAAGCCGGCGGCGGTGACGGGTGCGTCGGGGTCCATGCGCATATCGAGCGGAGTTTCGTCCGCCGTGTTGGCGCTGAAGCGGAAGCCGCGTTCGGGGTCGTCGATCTGCGGCGAAGACACGCCGAGGTCGAGCAACACGCCGTCCACGTGAGCTTCACCGGCATCGTCGAGCACTTGGCGCAGCTCGCGGAACGATGCGCGGAACAGGTGCGCGCGCTCGCCGTAGACGGCAAGTCGGCGTTGCGCCGCTGCGAGCGCGTTCGGATCGCGATCGAGCCCGATCAGACGTCCGTGCGGAGCGATCCTCTCGAGGATGGCTGCCGCGTGACCGCCGCCACCGACGGTTCCGTCGACGATCACCGAGTTGGGCTGGAGCTCCAGAAGAGACAACGACTTCTCCAGGAGCACGGATCGATGATCGAACTGGCTGGCCACAGTGGTGGGGCTTCTCCCGCCGGTGCCCCCAAGGACGGGCCGATCGCGGCGGGTGGCTGGGGTGCCCCGAAGAACCTCTGCTCTCGGGAGCGCTTCGTCCCCCCCATGTGACTCGACGCTCACCGCGACGAGGCACTCCGGGGACACCCCAACCTCTCAGCTGGAGAAGTAGAACTTCTCCAGCCCCCCCACCTCAAGACTCCTTGCGATTCAGGTCCGACATCTTCTTGGCGATGTCGGGGTAGTTGGCCTGAGTTTTCAGCAAATCCGCGTCAAAACGCTGTTTTGCCCAAATTTCGATACGGTTTCCGACGCCGGCGATCGTGACTTCGCGATCGATTCCGGCGTGGTCGCGCAGGAACTGCGGTATGAGCATCCGGCCCTGCTTGTCGATCGGGCACTCGGTCGCTCCGGAAATCATCATCCGCTGGAATGACTGCGCCTCGAGGTCTTCCGTCGCGCTGTCGACGATGTTCGCTTCCTTCTCGCACCAGTCTTCGTACGGGTAGAAGTGCAAGCACTCGTAAGCAGTCGTCACGATCGGGGCCTGGTCGCTTCGGCTTTCGAGCTCAGTCCTGTAGGCTGACGGAATGCTCATTCTGCCTTTCGCGTCGATCGTGTGAACAAAGCGGCCTCGAAACATTTGAAAGGGGCTCCGCTCCTTGCGTTCGGTGGTTGTCTATCCCACTTGATACCACCTGCCCCCACCGTGATACCCTTTTAATCCACCTCATGGGCAAGATCAACAAAAAAATCAGGGTTTTTTGAGGCCCCGGTGCACTTTTTCCGGTGACGGCGCACGAGACCCCATATGTGGTGGTAGGGCGTGATCGAACTACAAGATCACGTCATCGCTCTTGGAAAAAAAATTTGCGAATCGGGGCTCAGGAAGCGCCGAGATCCGGGAAATGCGCGCGATGCACCTGGATCACAGGGGCGAGGATGCGGTCGAGCCGACTTCCAGGCGTGAGGGCGACCGCAGCGGGCAGGTCGGGTGGAGTCGGATCGAGGATTGCGTCGAGTACCGCGGCCGTCCCCTCGCGCATTCCCGATAGCGCGTAGCCGCCTTCGAGCAGGAATGCGAGGCGGCCACCGCAGAGTTCCTCGGCGAGCTGCCGAACGATGGCGGACATCGCGGCGAAGCCGTCGCCCGTGAGCTGCATGTCGGCGAGCGGATCGTCGGCGTGGGCGTCGAAGCCGCACGAGACCAGCATGAAATCCGGCCGAAACCGCTGGGCTGCGGGGACCAGGATTCGCTGGAAGACCCCGATGTACTCGGTATCGCCGCAGCCGGCGGGCATCGGCACGTTGAGGGTGTAGCCGCTGCCCCTGCCGTGGCCGATTTCCGAGGCAGCGCCGGTGCCGGGGTAGTGGGGAAACTGGTGCGTCGAGACGTAGAGGACGCTCGGATCGTCTTCGAACGAATGCTGGCTGCCGTTACCGTGGTGGACGTCCCAGTCGAGAATCAAAACGCGTTCTATTCCGTCCTCCGCCTGGAGTGCACGAGCCGCGACAGCGATGTTGTTGATCAGGCAGAATCCCATCGCGCGATCGGCTTCGGCGTGGTGGCCGGGCGGGCGGATCGAGGCGAGGCCCGACTGGGCGCGCCTGGCCGCGACCTTTCGCACCAGGTCGATGCTGCTCCCGGCCGCGAGCAGCGCGATTTCGAGGCTCTCCGCGCAGACGTAGGTGTCGGCGTCGAGCTGTGCGGGGGCGTTTGCACAGGCTCGGGCGATCCGGTCGAGGTGTTGCGGTCCGTGGACCCGCTGGATCTCGTCCGGCGTCGCCGGTCGCGGCGCGAGCGGCTCGAAGCGGTCTCGGCGCGGCGCGAGAGCATCCCGGACTGCGATCAGGCGGTCGGGACGTTCCGGGTGCCCGGAGGGGCCGGAATGGTCGAGAAATCGCGGATCTTCGACAACTGCGGTGACGCGGCTGGCGGCCATCGGGGAGAATGTTATCTGAGCCGCAATGGTGCGGCGAACATTACGGACGGCAGGGTTTTGAACGAACCGGGCGTCATCGCGATTACGGGGCTGCGGACCTTCCTCGGGGAGCGGCTCGCCGAGCGCTTGTTGCGCCGCAGCCCGAAGTTGCGGATCGTCGCTTTCGATCGACGGCGGCCGCCCGGTCTCGATCCGCGCATCCACTTTCATGCGATCGACTTGACCGCCTCGGACGCCGCCGCCGAAATGGCCGAGCAGCTGGCGAGCGAGGGGGTCGAAGTGTTGGTGCATGCGGCATTCCGCACCGACTCGACGGCAGATCTCGCCCGCGACCGCGCACTCGAGACCGACGGGAGTCTGCGGGTGATCGACGCCTGCGTAGAGGCGCGCGTCGCGCGCATGGTGCTCGCGTCGAGCACCATGCTCTACGGCCCGTGGCTCGACAACCCGAGCTTCCTGACCGAGGCGCACCCGTTGCGCGGCCACCCCGACGCGCACAGCGTGACGAACCGCATCGAAGTCGAGTCGTTGCTCGCCGACTGCGCTCGGAGGACACCCCAGCTCGAGGTGACGGTCCTGCGGAGCTGTTGGGTGCTCGGGCCGAGTTTCGACGACCGAGTGAGTCGCTACTTCTCGCTGCCGGTGGTTCCGAAACTCCTAGGCTACGACCCGATGCTGCAATTCGTTCACGAAGAGGACTATCTCGCTGCGTTCGAGCGCGCCGCGCTGGAGTCGCATCCGGGGATCTTCAACATCGTCGGGCGGGGCACTCTGCCGGTCGCGACGCTGCTGCGGCTCGGCGGCCGGCGCTCGATCGCTTTGCCGTCGCGGCTGTTGTACCGCATGGCCTACTACCCCGGGCCGCGCCGTACGGGCGACCCGCCGGCCGCGTTCTACGACTATCTGCGATACCTCTGGATTGCGGACGGGGCGCGGGGCTGGGACGCATTCGGAGAGCCCGTCTACTCGACTCGGGAAAGCTGGATCGAGTTCATGTCTGCGCGCCGTTCGCGGAGCGCAGGCTGATGGAGAAGGACGTGGTGGAAGGGCGCGAGGGCGAGCGGCCGTCGGAAGGCCGGGTCGAGGACGAAGCCGCAAGCGAGCTGCGTCGAGTGCTCGCCGACCTTCGCGGCGAAATCCGCACGCGCTTTCCCGCGGCGCCCGCCGCCCTGCCGAACGAGTCGGCCGCGCCGTCCGTCGACCTGGAAGGCCTGTGGAACAGCGCCCGCCGCCGTCTCGGAACCATCGGGATGAGCGAACACAGCGCCGAGGTCGACGAGTTCGGCATGGACGACGAGGCGCTGCGCCGGATCGAGCCGTTGCTCGATTTCCTGGCCGAACGCTTCTGGCGGGTGGACCTTCGCGGGCTCGAAAACGTGCCGGCCGAGGGGCCGTGCCTGCTGGTCGCGAACCGCGCGGGCTTGTTGCCGTGGGACGGGCTGATGCTCGCGCACATGCTGAAGCGCGGATTGCCCGACCGCGAGCGTCCGCGCTTCCTGGTGGCGGACTCAGGCATGCAATGGCCGTTCGTGCAAGCGACGATCGCGCAGCTCGGCGGCGTTCGAAGTTGCAGCGAGAACGCCGAGCGTCTGCTGGCTTCGGGCCGCATCGCGATCGCATTTCCCGAGGGTGCGAAGGGTGCGGCGAAGGCCTGGCCCGAGCGCTACCGGCTGCAAGACTTCGCGCATGACGGCGTGGTCCGGCTCGCGCTCGCGAGCGGCGTCCCCTTGATTCCGGTCGGCATCGTCGGCGCCGAAGAGGTGCACCCGCTGATGGCAAAGCTCAGAGGGCCGGCGCGTCGCGTCGGGCTGCCGTTCGTGCCGGTCACGCCGACCTTCCCGCTGCTGGGGTTGTTGGGGCTGCTGCCGCTGCCGAGCAAGTGGCTGATGTGGATCGGCGATCAGGTTTCGCTCGATCACCTCGGGGCAGCTGCCGATTCGCTCGCGATTGCCCGCGAAGACGACGCCGTGCGGTCACGGATCGCCGAGCTGGTGAAGCAGGCGTTGGCGCAACGCGAGTCGATCTGGGGCTAGGCCCGTGCGCGAGCGAGCGGAATCGGCTTCGCCGTCGGTGCGTCGATCGGCCCCGAGCTGAATTCGCGTTATTCGCCGCCAGCTACCGCAAGTTGGCGAGACTGCGCGAGCAGGGTGCCGTCTCGCGTCCAGATTTCGACATCCTCTTCGACGAATCCCTCGCGCGCGGTGTGGCTTCGGCAAACGCCCAGCAGGAATGAATCGGCGGCGAGGTCGATCTCGGACAGGTCGGCGCGGAAGTGAATCGTCAGGTCGACCGTCGGGACACCACCCAGACTGACCGGATCTCTTCCCGTCGTGAAGATTGCCGGCGGGAGACCGTCGCAATAGGCAGCGAGGGCCAGATAGTCCGGGCGGCGTGGGCTTGCGAAACGCATCCAGGCCGCCACCAGGGCGCGCTCCGTGACGTCGTCGCGACCCGCGTTCGGCAGGAAGCGCCACTCGTATTGCTCGCCCAACGGCAGGTCCGGTGTACCGCTTTCGAGACCCTCGGGAGCGGGTGCGTCGGGCATGACGGCATGCTCGAAATGGGGGCCGGTTCGGGGTGCCGAGATCGCGGCGATCGCAATGGCAATCAGCTTCCCGCCCTGCTCGAGTCTGCCCGTCACGGTGGAGAGTGACCTCCCCGTGCGCTCGACCTGGGTGCGAATCCGGCAGGGCCCCTCGGCCGGAGGCCTGAGATAGTGGATCGTGAGGGAGCGCGGAATCCGAGCATCGTCGCCCACCGCGGCAACCAGGGCCCTAAGGATGATCCCCGCGAGGTAGCCGCCGTTGGGCCCCGCAACGATCCACCAGCCGCGATCGATCGATGCCTCGAAGATTCCGTTTTCGAGAGATACGACCGCGGTATCCCGATCGAAGGGATGCAGGGTCTGTGTTCTCGAATGATCGAGTTTCGATGATGAGGTCATAAAGGGATCGAATCGGGGCAACTGCTGCTCAACGCTTGAACCGTTCCCAGACGCCTTCGCTGGCCAGCGCATCGACTATAGCGTTCGCCACGATCTGATAGCCCTCGCGATTGACGTGACAGCAGCTATCTCGGTAGAGGGCGTCCTCACGCTTGGAATAGATGTCGGTCAGGTCGTGGAATGACACGCCCGCCGCTCGGAGCTGCCCGGCCATCGCAAGAAGAGCTGGGTAGTTCCGCCTTACCGCCAGCCCGCCCGGTTCCCGTGGTCTGATGGCGATGGCGCGCTCCTCTCTCGACATCGGCTTCGAGTCGGGGACGTACTGATTCGGCTGAAGGAAATGTGCGTAGACGATGTCATTGGCGTGTGCCACGGCGTGCATCTGGATCGAGCTGTCCCGCCAGACCTCCGCGAGGAAGCGGTCGAGTTCTTGCTGATCTTCGAAGTTCCGCTTGGGCCCTGAGACGGCGAGGCTCGTGTCCATCGGAGGCTCATCGCGCGTCGCTGTGTGGATCTGCTCGTATTCTCGTCTCAAGCTGCTGTCGACAGCGTTCCAGAACAACAGACCCACGTTGCTGTAGCCCGGCAGGCCTGTGAAGCGACGCGCCCAGCCTGTTCGCTGCTCCTCGATCCCCAGCAGCTTCGACTCTCGCCACGAGAGTTCGGCTCTTCCGATCGTGGCGGCCCGGTAGTACCAGTCGCGAGGATAGGCGGGAAACACGCCCTTCGGGATGTTGTAGATGGGCGCCATCGCGACCTCGTTGTACCCGTCGATGTTCAAGATGACATCGATTCGTTCGCCCAGGGCGAGCAGGTAGGCCAACGACATGAGTTGTTGGGGCTGCTTTCCGCCTGCAATGGCAAAAGGCAGCAGCTGGACTCTGCGACCTGTGAGCCCCTCGATCCGCAGCTTGAGAAGCAAGTTCTCATCGTGGACGCCACCCGCGAATGAGCCGCCGAAGATGCCGACACGGAGAACATCCGGAGTTTGCCTTCCCCAGAATTCGGATTTCAGAAAACGGGAGTGCGGCTGAAGCGAACCGATGTATGGATGAAGGATCTGCCCTCCGAAGCGATCTTGAATCTCCGACGCCGGCTGTGCCAGGTCGATGTCGAGCGGAGCGGAGGCCAGCTCCGCGATCTTCTGCCGCTGTCCGGCCCGAGGGATGAGCTCACCACGCAGGGCGTAATGCAGGGCATGAGCCCCGCATTCGATGCACACTCCAACCAGGATCGCCGCAGCCAAGACGAAGACGAGCCGCTTGCGAAACGAGTAGGCCGCCGCCTTGGTCGAGGTGCTGCTGCGGCTTGCCGACGAAGCCATACCCTTGCCCTTTCGCACGCTTCGAAACGCTAGTCGGAAGCGACGTACGATTGCCGGAACTTCTCGCGAATCGAGCGCATCTCGTTCTGGAGCGCTTCGGATAGGGGCTCGGGCCGGTGATTCCGCAGGATTTCCTGAAGCTCGTGGTCGATCCGCTCGAAGAGGTCTTCATCGGGCAGTCCGCCGGAGGCGGTCGGGTACCGGGCACCCAGGTAGCGC
>CAXMSF010000079.1:0-5546 GCA_964196055.1 uncultured Gammaproteobacteria bacterium
TCGCTGCGAATCTGGATCCACTCGCTGTACCGCCCGGTCCACGCGCGTAGCGAAAAGTCGAGCGAACTCTCCCCGAAGCCCATGAACAACGCGTCAGTCGCCGGATGTTCGAGGATCCGGTCGTCGTCCCGCGCTACCTGGAGCAACAGCTCGATGACGCGTTCCGGGTCGGTGCCGTACTTCACACCGACGCCGATCTCGATGCGACGCTGGCGATCAGAGAGCGTCCAATTCACCACTGTGTCCGAGACCAGGTTTGCGTTCGGGACGATCACCTCCGCGCCTTCCAGCGTGCGCAGCGTGCTGGAGCGGATCCCGATACGCCGGACCGTCCCGAGCAGTGTCCCGACCTCGATCACGTCATTGGTCTGAATGGGTCGTTCGAACAGCAGGATCAGGCCCGAGACGAAGTTGTTGACGACGTTCTGCAAGCCGAAACCGACCCCCACGCCGAGTGCGCCCGCGAGCAGACTGAACTTCCCGAGGTCGATCCCCGCGGCCGCCAGCGCCGCGACCAACGCCACGAACAGAATGCCGTAGTGGAGCGTCGCGGTGATCGCATAGGGCACGCCGCGCGGCAGGTTCATGTGCGGCAGCACGTCCTGCTCGAGCGTAAACCGAAGCAGCCGCGAGAAATTGAGTGCGACCGTGAATACCAGGATGAACGTCACGAAATTGCCCGGCGAAAAGATCAGGTCGCCCACGGCGACCTCCGCCGACAGCGCGCTCATCACGGACTCGACGATCCGAGTCAAGACACCGAAGCCGTCGGCCACGAGGCACATCCAGAGCAGTACGAGGAGGGCGCGGACGATCCGAAGCGTCCGACGCGTGATTTGCGCCCGATGCCCGCGAATCATGTTCAGCCGCGAAGCAATCGGCGAGCGCAACAAGACCTCCACCACGCCATCGATTACGCGATACACGCCGTATAGAACGAGCGCAGCGAAAACGCCCAACAGCACGCCCTCGCCAAGCACCAGAGCGAAGGCGGTGCGGCCCAACGCATCGGCGCCCACCGCTACGACGAGCAGCAAGATCGCGAGACGAATCGCGATTCCGGTGAACGGCAGCAGCCCCGCACGCACGGGCAGATGCTCGATCCGAACCGGCCGCAAGGCGCGAGCGAGGATGACCGCCGTGGCGAACATCTCGAGCATGAACACCAGCCGCTCGAGCGTGACCAGCGGCGTGATCATCTCGCGCCCGATGTCGACGATATAGATCGCGACCAGCGCGTAGATGAAGCCATGCTCCGAGCGGTGAAGGACCAGCGGGAGCAGGCGAACCAACGGAACCAGGCCGAGCAGGCCGAGCAAGTCGAGGAAGAGGAACGGTGCAGCCGGGTAGATCATCCACGACAGCGAATATGCGACCAATACCGCACCCGCGAACGGACGTGCGAGCACCGCGGCCGAGGCGCGAATACTCTCGTCGTCCTCGGGCCATCGCGACGCGACCTGTTTCAGATATCGCAACACGACGAACGCAATGACGACGATCAGCGCGTGGATCAGCACGCGGTCGCGCCGAGTACCCACATACGACCGCACCCTCGCCATGTTTTCGAGGAGGGCCTCCTTTTCGCGCTCGATCACGAGATCGCGATCCCGCTCCTGAAAAATCGCGACCCAGATCGGCGGCGCGTCCGCACCGAAGAGGCTGGAGCGCAGCCGTTGGTCGGCATCGCCAACGAGTTCGAGGATGGCCTCGATCTTGTCGAGATCCGCAGCGATTTCGGCCTGTATCGCGAGGCGATCGTCTCGGCGCTGGATGACGCTGCGGCGCGGAGCCTCCAGCGAGGACAGGGCCGCGTCGATCCGCTCCCGGACGGCCGGAGGCGCACGGTCGCCCGTGAAATCCGAGCGCGTCTTCTGCCACAACTCCTCGATTTCACTGAAGCGTTTGATCGTGTTCTCGAAGCCGCGCACACGTTCCGTGAGCGCGGTATTCCAGAGTTCGAATTGTTGCAACTCACGACGCCAATTCGCCTCGATGTCACGCAGCGCGCGGGTGTGGCTGGCAGCCTCGATCCGCTCGCTCGCACCCGTCCAGCGCTCCTCGAGCTGCTCCTTCGCTTCCGGTAACGATTCGACGATCGCCTCGATCTCGGGAAGGGGCGCCGCCGTGGCCTCGAGCTGCCGGAGCTCCCGCTCGATCTCCGCCGCCCGGCGCATCACGTCGGCGACCTCGAGTGCTTCCTGCTCGGGCGGCTCCGGCGGCGGTGCCTCCGCGGCGGTCTGAGCATCCGTGCCGGATGATCCGGCGAGCGGCAGGCCGGGCTGCGCCCAGGCCGCGCCCACGAGCAGCAACAGGGCTCCCGCCGCGAACGTCATTGTGCGCTTCAACGATCCCCTCCCCGCTCCGCGTTCCGTGCCCATGGTAGAGTGTCGGCCGCCGCGTCGCGATTCGACTCTCGTGGATGGGCCGGACCGCGGAGCCGGCCCTCGGCCGAGGGAAAGCCGAAGGATGAAGATCGGAGTCACGATCCACGCCAGCGACCGCGCGATGAGCCCGGTCGAACTCGCGCAGGAAGCCGAAGCGCGCGGTTTCCACTCGCTCTACATCCCGGAGCACACCCACATTCCGACGAGCCGGCGTACCCCGCCGCCGGCCGGCGGCGACGAGCTCGCCGAGAGCTACTCGCGCAGCCCGGATCCCTACATCGCGCTCGCGGGCGCCGCAGCGGTGACGTCGACGATCCGCCTCGGAACCGGCATCGGCCTACCCGCGCAGCACGATCCGATCACCTTCGCGAAGCAGATCGCCACCCTCGACGCGCTCTCCCAGGGCCGGCTCACTCTCGGCATCGGCTTCGGCTGGAACCACGAAGAAATGGAGAACCACGGCATCGACGTGAAGCGCCGACGAGAACACGTGCGCGAGACCATGCTCGCGATGCAGCGGCTGTGGTCTCAGGAAGTGGCGGAATTTCATGGCGAATTCGTCCGCTTCGAAGCCAGCTGGCAATGGCCGAAACCGACCCAACAGCCGCGCCCGCCGATCCTGATCGGCGGCGGCGCAGGCCCGACACTCTTCGCCCACATCGCGGAATACGCTGACGGCTGGATGCCGATCGGGGGAGCCGGCCTGCCGGCCGCCCTCGGCGAGTTGCGCGGCGTGATGGAGGCGGCGGGGCGCGATGCATCCGAGCTCCAGATCGTGCCGATCGGCATTCTGCCCGACCCCGGCAAGCTCGACTACTACGCCTCACTCGGCGTCAGCGAGGCGGTCTTGCGCCTGCCGTCGGCCGAACGAGAGCAGCTCATGCCGGTTCTCGATGACTTCACGCAATACCTCTCGAACTACACCTAACACTTTGACAAATAGAGTGTTTTCCAGAGCAGCCCTTTCTTCTCGGCAGAACGAGAATCAATCCGGGGCCGCCTCACTCCTCGGCGCGAAACACCGTGCGCCCGCCGATGATGGTCTCGAGCACGCGAATTTCGTCGATGTGTTCGGGCCGGTCGAGCGGTGACTCCGACAGGATCACGAGATCCGCGAGCTTGCCCGCTTCGATGCTGCCCTTGTCGGCTTCCTCGAAGTGCTGGTACGCGGCGTCGATCGTCACCGCACGCAGTGCCTGCAGCGCGCTCACCCGCTGCGCTTCGCCCATGGACTGCCCACTCGACGAGACGCGGTTCACCGCGGCCCAGACCAACCGCAGCGGCTCCATCGGAACCACCGGACTGTCGGCGTGGATCGTGAAACGCAGCCCCATGCGGCTGGCGCTGCCGGCCGGGCTCATGCGCGCGGCGCGCTCGGGTCCCATGAAGATCTCGCGGTGGCGATCGCCCCAGTAGTAGGTGTGCAGACTGAAGAAACTCGGAATCACGCCGAGCGCCTGCATGCGCGCGAGCTGGTCGTCTCGCGCCATCTGGGCGTGGATCACGATGTGGCGCGTGTCCTCGCGCGGGTGTTCGCGCTGCGCGATTTCGAACGCGTCCAGGATGTCGTCGATGGAGGCGTCGCCGTTGCCGTGGACGGCGATCTGGTATCCCGCCGCGTGGTAGCGCTTGACGCGCTCGATCAGCTCGTCGCGCAGGATGCGGGGATAAACCGCATAGTCCGGATCGTCGCCCGGGGGCACGAAGTAGGGTTCACTCAAGTAGCCGGTGTAGCCCTGGATCGAGCCGTCCGCGATGAGCTTCACCGCCCCACCGCGCACCCACTGCTCGTCGTAGGACTCCCAGTTCTCGCCGTCGTCGAGCCTCTGGTCGACGACCTCCATTCCGGGCCACAGCACCAGGCGTACCTGCGCGAGGCCGGTGCGGACCATCAGCGGCAACAGCTGCATCAGCGGCTTCGCGGTGTAGCCGCTCTGCGCCGTCGTGACGCCGGCCGCGACATAACGTCGCGACGCTTCGCGAACGATACGGATGCCGTCCATCAGGCCCGGCGTCGGCGCCGCATCAGCGAGCAGTTCGAGCGCGCTCTCCTCGAGCACGCCGTCCGGCTCGGCGCTCCCCCCGATCCGGCGGATCACGCCACCCTCCGGATCGGGGGTCTGGCTGTCGATCCCGGCCAGCTCGAGGCCGCGACTGTTCAACACCGCGAGATGAGCCGAGATGTGCGTGATCAGGATCGGATGCTCGCTCGAAGCACGGTCCAGATCCTCACGTGTGGGATGTCGACCCTCGGCGAGCAGCGTGTCGTCGTATCCCATCCCGACGACCCACTCGTCGGCACTCTTCTCGGACGCCCGTTCACGGAGGCGCGCGACCAGCTCGTCTAGCGTGCCGATCGTCCCGATCGGGGGGCTGTTCAGGTCGACCATGACCGCGAACACGCCCTCCCCCGGAAAGTGACCGTGGGCGTCGATGAAGCCCGGTAGCAACGCGCGACCGGCGAGATCGACCCGGCGCACATTCGGGCCGGCCTGCTCGCTCAGCTCCGCTTCGCTGCCGACTGCGAGGATGCGATCACCCGCAACCAGCACGGCAGACACGCCGTCGCCATCGCCGCCCAGCGTGACGATCGGACCGCCGAAGTAGAGCGTACGCCCCGGCGGCCGCAGATCCAGCCACAGCAGGTACCCCAGGGCGACCAGCAGAAGCAACATGAGGATTCGCTTCATCGCCTGAGCCTAGCTGCGCGTTGGCCGCTTTGCGGCCAAAGCTTTCGCCCGGCGTTTGCTTCGATCGGACAGGCCCGCGCCTCGCTGCGCGTTGGCCGCTTTGCGGCCGGCTGCTTGTCCGATTCGCTTCGCCGTGTCGGCACACTCCCCAGAGAAGGCATCTCTTGCGCGATCGGTGCTCGCGCGCCCGCGCCCGCGCCCGCGGCCGGAGTCGGGGAGGGATCTCCGCTCGAACACAGTCGCTTCGACCCCTCCCCGACTCCGGCCGCGGGGTGTTGAGTGCGCTGAAATGCGTTCACAGCGTTCGAGTTCGCTGCTCACATGGACGACCGATCGGGGCCTGTCGTTGGCACGGGGGAGCCGCAGTCGGGCGGGGGGAGGGGTCGAAGCGACTGTGTTCGAGCGGAGCCCCCTCCCCCCGCCCGACTGCGGCGGGTCTTGCAGACACCCAGGAAAGCGCCTGCCGACA
>CAXMSF010000080.1:0-20936 GCA_964196055.1 uncultured Gammaproteobacteria bacterium
GTCGACGAGCTCCGTCGTTTCATCGACGACGGAAATCGAGTTGTCGAAGCGGTTCAGGACGTAGAGGTGCCCGTTGCCCGGAAGGACGAGGCCGCTCGGACCGCCGCCGGGGACCAAAATGTGGTCGGCGGAGTCGGGCACGAACGTATCGCCCTCGAGTTCCGCCGTGTCGAAAACGCCGATCTTGCTCGACCCGAAGGCCGTGACGTAGAGCGTGCTCCCGTCCGGCGTCACCACCATGTTGAGCGGCGTCGCGAGGCTCTTCTCCTTGACGCCCGCCGGCGCGGGAAGAATCGAGTAGTCGATGTGCTTGTTGAGATGGCGGGGGTCGACGTTGGCACCGTCCAGCACCGTGATCCGCGATTGAGCCAGATTGCCCTGCACGGTCGTCGGCTCGCCTACCGGTTTCTTGCCCGTGGCGTAGGTGCCGGGACCTTCGAAGCGCACGTGGTTCTGCGAGTCGGTATTCGAGACGTAGATCTTTCCGGAGATCGGGTTCACCGCCATGTTGAAGATCGTCGTGCCGACGTTCGCCCAGCAGCCCGAGCCGTTGACACAGGTGCTGGAACCGTCGACGGCGACGGGCGGGTCCGCGTTGGCGTTGATGGAAAATACGTCGCGGTCCGGAAGGCTGAAACGGACCCAGTTGCTCCAATCGCGTCCGAGTTCGTCCTGCCAGGTATTGTTGATCCCGTCGCGCTTGTACTTCACGATCAGGCCGGTCTCGGGCCGGTCGATGGACTGCGGGGCCTGGTTCTGGTGCGGGGGCGGCATCCCGCCCGGCGATGTTCGGCCGTCGAGGACACACGACGGTTCGGGAGTGTCGTTGTTCAGCGCGGTGCTGCCGGTGGGGCAGACGAAGCCGCTGTTGAGGGTCATCGTCTGGTTTCCGGAGTGGAAAATGGCGGCGTAGACGGTGGATCCGTCGTTCGAGACCGCGAGTCCGCGCGGCTTGTCGCCGAAGACGGTGATGATCGTCTCCTCATCGCCGCCGAGTGAGCCGCCGAGGTCTGTGGCGTTGAAGACCCAGATGTCGGCTCGACCGATGCCTTCCGTGTCGTACTCGCCATCGGGGTAGGGGGTGTTCTGACCGCGATGCGCGGTGGTAATGAAGGCGCGATCGCCGCCAGGACCCGCGAAGACGATGTCGCTCGGTTCGTCGCCGACATGCAGGGTGCGAACCACCCGCGCGACGGCACCACTGACATCGACCACGCTCACGCTGTCCGAGAGAAAGTTCACCACCCAGACTTCAGCATTATTGCGCGCCGCCACCGCGGCTGGCTCCATGCCCACCTGCACCGAGCCGGCGTGCGCGAGTGTCCCGTCGACTGCGATATCGAAGATCTCGAGTTGATTATCGGGGGTGTTCACCGCGAATAAGCGCGTGTTGTCGGGTGAAACGGCGAGCGGCCGTACCTGCAACGTATCGAACGTCAGATAGGGGTTCTGCGCGAACGCATTCGGCGCGGCTAATAGCACGGCGAGCGATACGCTCGAGACGAGGAGAGCGCAAAAAGAGCGGAAAGTTTCACGGATCGTTCGCATTCGAAATCTCCTGGGCAGAAGGGCTGAACCGTTCAACATTTCGAGCGAACGGGCTTGCGCGCGGTGCAATCACCCGTTTGGATGTCGTTAAAGCGTAGCGAGGTTCGAAAAGAGCGCCCGGATAGGCAATATTCGCGCAATTCACACGACGATCGTGTTGATTTAGAGCCCAATCGCCGTCTCCCCGGGGGCGGCAAGCGCCCGAAGAAGCACTGGAGAGATGGAGCATGGATGGATTCGCCGAGCGTCCGGCTTCCCTCGCCGTTTCGAGATGCGCGTGTCGGTTGATCTTGCTCGTGTTGGTCTTGGTCACGGCGGGTTGTGCTGAAGCGCCTCGCCCACGCAATGCGATCCTGATCGTCCTGGATACTCTCAGAGCCGATCGAGTCTCGGCCTACGGCCACGAGCGCCGAACGACCCCCGTGCTCGATCATCTGGCGGAAGACGGAGTGCTCTTCGAGTCGGTGGTGAGTCATTCGTCATGGACCCTGCCTGCGATGGTGGGCCTCCTCTCAGGGCACTATCCCACGGCTCGGCAATACGATGACGGCCTTCGTCGCTCGCTGGTCGAGCCGCTTCGCGACGCAGGCTGGAGGACGGCGGCCTTTACGGGCGGCGCCTGGGTTGGCGAGCAGTACGGACTGGGTCGCGGATTCGACGTCTTCGAAGACCAGATCGCAGTCGATATTCGGCTCGCTCGCGCACCCAAGCATGAGGCGGGTGACGCGCCGGCGCTCGAGCTTTCCAAGGGAATCGAGAAGACGTTCGATGCGGCCCAAAGCTGGTTGGAGGCGAACGCAGATGTGCCGTTCTTTCTATGGCTGCACACCTACGAGCCACACACCCCTTATCGCCGTCAGCTCTACACGGAGGGAATGGAACGCGGAATTCTCGAGCCGACTTTCGAGGTGGGCTTCGCTGCATTGGCGGGGAAGGCGGGTGGCGGACTCGAGCTGGGTGAGACGGAACTCGACTTCATCCGCGCGCTGTATGACGGTGGCGTGACGGTCAGCGATCAGTACATCGGGAGATTGCTCGAAACGCTCGACCGGCTGGGCCTCGATGAGAATACCCTGATCGTCGTCACGTCCGACCACGGTGAGGACCTCGGTGACCGGTCGCCACCTCGTCCAGGCAACCACGGTCACGCGTTGTGGGACGAGCTGCTGCTGGTGCCTCTCGTCGTCTTCGATCCGACGCGCGAGTATCCGGTTCGGCGCGTACCATCACAAGTGCGGCTGATCGACATCATGCCCACCATTCTCGATATCATGGGGGCGCCGTTTCCCGATCCGCAGCATGCGGTGTCGCTGCTTCCGCTGATGCTGGGTGACGAATCGAGCGGCCGTCCGGCCTGGTCGGTGATCGACCCGAAACCAAAGAGCGGGCGACCGCAGCAGTTTGCGATTCGATCGGGTAGCCACAAGCTCATTCTCACGCCTGCAAGCAGCGAGAATGTTGACGATTCCATCGAGTTGTACGATCTCACCGAGGATCCGCACGAGCTGCGGAACATCGCCGGCGTGGCACCGGCGAGAGCGGCCGAACTGCTCGACTCGCTCGAGGAGATCCGCGCCGAACGCGCCCTGCAAGGCGATCCCGACTACCGATCGAAGCGCGCGATGCCGCCTCCGGTCAAGCGACGCTTGCGCGCGCTCGGCTACCTCGAGTAGGGCGGATCAAGACGCGTCGCAGCCGCAGTCATAGGCCTGCAAGTGTGCGGAGTCGAGGGAATCTCGATTCCGCGCGAGCGCTACTGCTGTTCCTTGAGCCATTCTGCGAAGTCGTTTCCGAGCGTCTTGCTGCAGCGGGCGAGCACGGAACACGACCCCTTGAATCCGGCTCCGAATCCGCCGCCGGAGTTTCGGGTGAAGTCGACCTGGCCCCGCGATACGCCGTTCACGAACAGTTCGCCCCTCGCCGCCATCGACTTGCGATGACCGATGAACGCATTTCCGGCGCTGAAGACATTCACGATCTCGACTTGAAATACCGCGCCCGATGCCTTCGGGTCGATCTCGTCCACGACCACGGTGGCGACACCGTGTTTGGCTGCGAACTGCTGGAGTGAGGTCGCGAGACGAGTGCTTCGTGTACTACTGGTTGCGGCGGAGTGGAGTTCGCAACCTTCGTTGCTCCTCGGCTCCGTCTCGCGGCTCATGGGTGAGTCAGGTCCGGCAGCTCGCTGCCGCTCAGGGTTTCGGTTTCGAGCAGGCGTTCGGCCGCGTCCTCGAGTGCATCCCGGTGGTGCTCGAGAATCGCGACGGCTCGATCGAATGCCTCGCCGACGAGCCTCCGCACCGCGCAATCGATCTCGCGAGCGGTTTCCTCCGAAAAGTTCCGACGCGTCATAGCGAGATCGGCGGCGGTGTCGAGAAATGCGGAGCGCTCGCTCTCGAGCGACACCATGCCGAGTTGGTCGTCCATTCCGTAGCGGGTCACCATGCTGCGTGCGATGTCGGTGGCCTTCGCGAGGTCGTCGGCCGCTCCGGTGGAGATGTCGCCGAATACGATGGACTCGGCGGCCCGTCCTCCGAGCAAGACGGCCATCTTCTGGGTCAGCTCGCGGCTGGACATCAGGAAGCGGTCTTCGGTCGGACGTTGGATCGTGTAGCCGAGCGCGCCGATTCCGCGCGGAATGATCGAGACTTTGTGAACCGGGTCGCTGCCCGGGATCGCGCGCGCGACGAGCGCGTGTCCGATCTCGTGATAGGCGGTCACCTTGCGTTCGTGTGGGTTGAGCAGACGGTTCTTCTTCTCGAGGCCGGCGACGATCCGTTCGATCGCGAGGTTGAAATGATCCATCGTGACCTCGGACGCGTCGTTCCGCGTAGCGAGGATCGCGGCTTCGTTGATGAGATTCGCGAGGTCGGCCCCGGTGAAACCGGGCGTGAGCGCGGCGAGCGCTTCGGGGTCGACGTCGCCGGCGAGATGGACCCTGCGCAGGTGCACGCCCAGGATCGCAATGCGGCCCTGCTTGTCGGGGCGGTCGACGAGGATCTGGCGATCGAATCGGCCCGCGCGCAACAGCGCAGCATCGAGGATCTCGGGACGATTGGTTGCGGCCAGCAGCACGACGCCTTCACTGGGATCGAAGCCGTCGAGTTCGGCAAGGAGCTGATTCAGCGTCTGCTCCTTCTCGTCATGGCCACCCGAGAGGGGGCCGACTCCGCGCGCTCGCGCCAGGGCGTCGAGTTCGTCGATGAATATGATGCAGGGTGCCTGGCTGCGCGCCTGCTCGAAGAGGTCGCGGACTCGTGCGGCGCCGACCCCGACGAAGAGCTCGACGAATTCGCTGCCGCTGATCGAGAAGAAGGGCACCGCGGCTTCGCCCGCCACCGCGCGTGCGAGCAGTGTCTTGCCGGTACCGGGTGGGCCGACCAGTAGAATTCCTTTCGGGAGCCGCGCCCCGAGGCGACCGTATCGTTTGGGGTCCCGCAGGAAGCCGACGATCTCCTGGAGCTCCTCTTTTGCTTCGTCGACGCCGGCGACGTCGTCGAAGCTGACCTTTACCTCCTGTTCGGAAAAGATCTTTGCCCGGCTCTTTCCGACCGACATCAATCCGCCGCCCAGCCCACCGCCAGGGTTCATCCGGCGCAGCATGAAGACCCAGAACAAGATGATCAGGCTCAACGGCAGCAGCCACGCCATCATTCGCGTGAGCCACGAATCTTCGATGGTGCCCGTATACTCGAGCGCGCTGGGGCTGCCGCCCGAATCGTCGTCGCCGCCACCGGCTTCGAGATCGGCGACGAGCGCCGGGTCGACGCGCACCGTGCGGAATTCGTCGGGCTCACCTTCCTCGGGCGCGAGCAGGCGTCCTGTGATGACTTGGCTCCCGATGTGGAGGTCTGCCACCTGGCCGGACTGCTGGAGCGAAACGAACTCGCTGTAGGGGATCGTGACGACCTGGGAGTTCAGGTACCACGCCTGGCCGATCAGGAAGGCCAGCCAGAGCGCGGCAATCAGGTACCAGAGCCCGCGACCACGCAACGCCGCGAAGGGATTCGAGGGGGATTTCCCCACCGGATTTCGAGTCGAGCCGCCGTCGTTCGACTCGCGAGAATCCGGATCGATTTCCGGTGTCTCGGGCATGTTTCGAATTTCGCTATTCCCCAGCGAGACCGGCCAGTGCGCCGAATGGAAGTTGTGCGATGTCGAACGCGGCCGCGAGCGGGTAGAGGAAGATCCGCCCCGCAAGCGGCAGGCCCGAGTCCTGCATGTGTCGGGTCAGTGGGAGGATGTAATAGCTGCAGTAGTGCCAGCCCTCGTCTTCGCTCGACGTCGGGGCGTCGGAGTAGCTGGCAATCGGCTCCGCCGGGGGCGGAACCGCGATCGATTCGCCTCCCATGTCGTCCGCCGAGGCGATGCCCGCGAGCAGGAAGATCGTGGCTGCGGTCAGGGTGACAAGCTTCGCGAGGTTGCGGGACATCGGCTCTCTCCGTGCTGCGGTGATTTCGGGTGATGCCAGTCTAACCTCTGTACGTCGCCGGGGCTCACCGCATCGCCGATCGATTCACCCCACTGTCTCTGGCGTGTCGAGCAACCGGTCGAGCGCGCGTATCGCGAGCGGGTTCACGAAGAGCTGCCGGAGCTTCCAGATCGGCGAGTGCCATTGCGCTTCCGGAAGTTCGCCGTCGAGCAGCTCCGTGATCGCCTTGGCGCTGCCCTCGGCGAGCACGTCGAGGAAGCTCTCGCCGAGTTCCGCCGAGGCCCCGGCCGGGCTGCCCGAATAGCTTTCCTCGGCGAAGAAGCGCAGTGTGTTCTTGAACTGCGCCACCATCGCCGGGATGGCGACCGGGCCGGAGCCGCGGGCCTTCGTGTGGGCGATCCCCTTTTCGCCCGCCCAAATGGCGGTCGAGCGTTTCGGGAGCGACTTGTAGTCCGGCTCGACCCACTCCGGGTGCAGCGCCAGCAGCTGGCTCGTCTCGACCAGGCCGGCGTGAGTGTCGGCGTCGAAATCCGCCTCTCGAACTCCGTCGATGTGGCCGAGCACATGCCCCAGCTCCGAGCCCTCGACACCGAGCCGCGTCAGCATCGCGGAGAAGAGGCACAGCATCCGAATTCCCGTGGCTTTCGCGACCCGGTCGCAGCCGGTCTCGATCGCGAGAAAGTGCCGGGGGCTCCCGTGGAAGTTCGAGACGAGTACGGTCTGGAAGCCCTGGCGAGCGAGCGAGCCCCCGAGATCCTCGACGACCGAGATCACCGTCGAGGGTCGGAACCGGATCGAACCCGGTTGTGGCACGGGGTCGGCGGCGGCGTAGATGAACGGGAGCTTCAGGAAGCTGCGATCGCGGTGGCGTTCGGGCAGGAATCGGAGCGCCCGCTCGGCGAGTCCTTCGCCTTCGAATACGTCTGCGCCGAGCGGCAGGTGCGGCCCGTGGACCTCGAGCGGCGAGCAGGTGAGCATCACGACGGCGCGCTCGCGGTCGATCGTGTCGAACTGGGTCTTGCTGAGTGTCTCCCAACGCAGAATTCGGGGATCGGGCATCGCTGGCCTCCGCGGCTCCTCGATCGGTTTGCGACGCGAAGGTAGCGCGATTGCACTCGCTGCTGGGAGATTCGAGCGCGGAACCGACCCGACGGATTACAATCCCGCTGAACCCGGGAGCTGGATGCAACCCCTGAGAGACGAGCTGATTCGCACGTCGTCGGCCGATGGCCGTGTCTCCGTGCGCGTGCTGACGTCGACGAACCTCGTCCGCGATGCCGTTCGTCGGCACGCGACATCACCCGTTGCTTCGGTCGCTCTCGGCCGTGCGCTCGGAGGTGGGTTGTTGCTCGCCACCGAGGCACAGAGCGGCGAACGCGTGCAGATCCAGTTGCGTGGAGACGGCCCGCTCGGAAGCGTGACCGTGACGGCCGACAGCGAGGGAACCGTGCGCGGTTACGTCCAGAATCCTGCGGTCGATCTGCCGTTGGAGGGGCCGAAGCTCTCGCTCGCGCGCGCCATCGGCTTGGGGACGCTGGCGGTCGAGCGTATGCACCCGAGCTGGTCGCAGCCCTACAGTGGCATCGTGCCGATCGTCTCCGGGGAAATCGCGGAGGATCTCGGCCTGTATCTGCTCGAGAGCGAGCAGAAGCCCTCGGCGGTCGCGCTCGGTATCTACCTCGGACCGGGCTCGCGCGGCGAAGGTCGTGTCGAGGTCGAAGCGGCTGCGGGCTATCTCGTGCAGGGGCTCCCCGGCGTGGACGACGCGACGCTTTCGGATTTCGAGCGGCGGGTGGCGGAAACAGCGAACCCCTCCGAAATCGTGCGCGCAGGCGCATCGGCGGAGGATCTGCTGTCGCAGTTCGTGGGCGAGTTTGGGCACGGCGAGATCGAACGCGTGGAACCGTGTTTCCGTTGCGGCTGTAGCGAAGAAAAAGTCCGGCAGGCGGCCACTCTGCTCGGGCGCGATGAGGTTCGTGAGATGGTCGAGCGCGGTGAGCCGTTGGAGGTGAGGTGTTCGTTCTGCGCGGAGGTCTACCTGTTGTCTCCCGAAGCCGTTGCGAGCGCGTTTCTCGACTCCTGAACGAAAGGGAGGGGCGTGCATCGCAAAGCAATGGCCGCGGGCGGCCATTGCACAGCTAGGAGTCTGACCCAAGACTGTCTCGCCGGCCGAACGCCGCTGCGTCACTGCTGGACTTCGTTGCTCTCAATCGCCCTAGCTCTGCTAGGGCTCAATCCAGCGCCTTGCCAGCAGTGCGCATCGACGCTCGGACCTTTCCGAGACAGTCTTGGGTCAGGCTCCTAGGGGATCCGGACCTCGGGCAGCGGGTGCCGGTAGAGCTTGGCAGCGTTCTCGTGGGTGATCATGCGAATCTCCTCGACGGGCAGCCCGGAGAGGATGTCGTCGATCACCTGCTGGGTATCCGGCCAGGTGCCGTCGCCGTGCGGGTAGTCGGATTCGAACAGGATGTTCTCGACGCCGATCGCATCCTTGGTGCAGATCGTCGAAGGGTCGTCGATCATGCAGAACCAGAAGTTGCGGCGCAGCACGTCGCTCGGTGAGTGTTGTGTGTCGGGCCAGCCGCGGCCGTACCCCGAGCGACTCATGATGTTGTCGACACGGTCGATCAGGCCTGCAACCCACGCGATCCCGCCTTCCGACATCGCGATCTTGAGCTCGGGGTATCTCGCGGGCCAGCCGCTCCAGAGCCACTCCGCACAGGATTCGAACGCCATGGCCTGGAACAGCGTCGCACCGAGCTCGAGCAGGGGTGCGCCGGGCGGCATCTGCGCGAAGCCCGAAGAGCCGACGTGCAGGTTCAGTACGGTTTCGGTCTCCGCGCAGGCGCGGATGATGGGCTCCCAGTAGGCGTCGAACACGGGCGGGTAGCCCTGGCGATGCGGTTGTTCGGGCATCGTCACCGCGGTGAAGCCACGCGCCGCGTTGCGGCGGATCTCTTCGGCGCCTTTCTCGGGGTCGGCGAGAAAGGTGATGCCGAGGGGCACGATGCGGTCCGGATACGAGCCGTACCACTCCTCGAACAACCAATCGTTCCAGGCTCGTGTGCAGGCGAGGCCCAGCTCCGGATTCTTCGCCTCGGAGAAGAGGGTGCCGCCGAAGCCGGTGACGCCCGACGGGAAGTTCACCGACGCCCAGATCCCGCCGATGTCCATGTCCTTGATACGGTGGTGGATGTCCCAGCAGCCGGGCCTCACCTCGTCGAAACGTGCGGGCTCGAAGCGGTGATCCTCCGCGGGGCGGCCCGCTACGCACATGAAACCGACCTGGAAATAGGGTGTGTCCTCGAAGGTCCAGACCTCGTGGCCTTCTTCGGTCTCGATCACGCGTGGAGCCTGATCCTTGAATTTCTGTGGCATCCGCCCTTCGAAGGTGTGGGGCGGTTCGATGAGGTGGTCGTCGACGGAGATGAAGGTGTACTTGACCTCGCGCGGCTCCGGGTCGGGCAGCAGCGGGCGGGTAACGGGGCGCTTGATACCGAGTTTTACGACGCGGGGCATGGCTTCCTCCTGGTCTTCATGAAGCGAATCAGCTGCCGTCCGCTTCTGCCACGGCGGCGACGAAGTCTCCTTCCGTGATTACGCCCACGAGTTCTTCGCCCTCCATCACGACGAGGCAGCCGATCTTGTGCCGGATCATCAAGGCTGCGGCCTCAGCGATCGGTACGTCGGGGCCGATCGTGACGGGCTCGATCGTCATCACTTCTTTCACGAGGAGTTGGCCCAGCAGTTTCTGCTGGGCGTGCGTGCCGTAGCCGAGTGCGCGGGCGAGCGCGCCGCGGAAGAGGTCGCGCTGGCTCACGATCCCGACGAGATGTTGATCGTCGTCGAGCACCGGCAGATGGCGGATGCGGCCGAGCCGCATCACATCATCCGCGATCACGAGGGCGTCGTTGTGGCGGAGGGTGGTGACCTCCCGACTCATTTGATCTCGAACGTGTCTTTCTGCAGTCATCGGTTGATTGAACAGCAAGCTGATGCGGCAGGCAACGTTTCGTGTGGTGGAGTCGGCAGACGCCCGCGGCCTGCTCCACTACTCTCTCCCTCTATTGGGAGGAATTGTGTCCGCGCAGATTGCCCGCGATTCGCACGTCGAGAAACTCGCGGCCTGCTATCGCGAGCATCCGGCTTGGCGTGAAGCGGCGAGGCGGCTGTCGGCGGATGCGACGAGCGCGGTGTACTTCAGCCATCGGCCGGGCGAGGCGTGGCGCCTCAGCCAGCGCGACGATGGCGCAGAGTTGCAAGCCGGCAGGGCGGACGATCCGGATCTCGCCTTCTGTTTCACGCCCGCAGCGATCGAGCGCGTGGCTTCGGTCCAAGGCGGAATCGGTGACTTTGCGGTCGCATTGTTCGAGTGCATCGCGTCGGAGGATCCCGAACTCCGGGTCGGATTCCGCGTCGTGGCTCCCCTCACTCGCCTCTTGCGTCGCGGTTATGTCGGGCTGATCGTGGCGGCGGGCCCGATGGTTGCGGTGTATGGGACGCGCCGGGGCATTCGCACGCTCGCTCAGCTGCGACGCCTGGTGCAGGAGTCGCGCGCGACTGGCCCGGCCGAATGGGAGGTTCCGTGAAGGCGATGGTGCTCGAGGCTCCCGGTTCGCCCCTCGTGCTGCGGGATCTTCCTGAGCCTGTGCTGGAAGCGCACGACGTGCTGCTCGAAGTGCTCGCGTGCGGTGTCTGTCGCACCGACTTGCATATCGTCGACGGCGAACTCGAGCAGCCGAAGCTCCCGGTCGTACCCGGGCACCAGATCGTCGGACGTGTTATCGCACGCGGGGAGCGCGTCGAGGAGTTCGCCGCCGGCGAGCGAGTCGGTGTGCCGTGGCTCGGCGGCAGCTGCGGGCGCTGCCGTTACTGCGAGAGTGAGCGCGAGAATCTCTGCGACAACGCTCGCTACACTGGCTATCAGCGCGACGGCGGCTTCGCCGAGCGCTGCGCCGCAGATGCCCGTTATTGCTTCCCGCTTCCAGACGACACTCCGGACGCACAAGCGGCACCGTTGCTATGCGCGGGCTTGATTGGTTATCGGGCACTTCGCATGCTGGGCGATGCGCGCCGGATCGGCTTCTACGGATTCGGAGCATCGGCCCACATCCTCGCGCAGATCGCTCGCTACGAAGGCCGTGAAGTCTTCGCGTTTACGCGTCCCGGTGACGAAGTGGCCCAGCGCTTTGCGCGCGAACTCGGAGCGGTCTGGTCGGGCTCCGCTGAAGCGGCACCACCGGAGGAGCTCGATGCAGCGATCGTATTCGCGCCGGTCGGGGCCCTCGTCCCGGCCGCATTGCAGGCGGTATGCAAGGGTGGGGTGGTGGTGTGCGCGGGGATCCATATGAGCGACATCCCGTCGTTTCCGTATTCGGTGCTCTGGGGTGAGCGACAACTGCGCTCGGTGGCGAATCTCACTCGCCGAGACGGCGTCGAGTTCTTCGAGATCGCGCCTCAGGTGCCGATCCGGACGCAGGTTCAGACTTATCCGCTCGCAGAGGCGGACCGCGCGCTCGACGATCTGCGTCACGGGCGCTTCAGTGGGGCAGCAGTCATCAGCGTCTGAACTTTCAGTCGCCGGTAGCGTGTCCGGGCCGGCGCAACCCTTCGGCGTTGCAGGTCCGGGTGAGGACCTACGGCTCGGTTTTGGGGGTGGTACTTGAAGCGCGCGCACCAAGACTTACATTAGACTCGTCTACAGCACCGCGTCAGTGGCCGAGCCGGCTCGCCACGGGCGTCGGCAGTCAGCAGCCGGGTCTCGATGGAGGATCTTATGGCGACCAGGAAGAAGACGACCAGGAAGAAGGCGACCCGGAAGAAGACGACGAAACGCACACCGCGAAAGAAGACGGCCAAGCAGAATGCGGCAAAGCTCCTCAAGGCGGCTGATCGCGAGCTGACGGCACTTGCCAAGCGGATCGACAAGCAGATCGACCGTATGGGCAAGGAGATGAGGAAGGCGGAACGCCAGGCAGCCCGCGAGGCCGCGAAGAAGCTGCGTGGGGCGCGTTCGAAGCTCGACAAGCTGCAGGTCAAGGGCTCAGGCGATTTGAACAAGTTCCTGCGGCAGAGCAAGAAGGACTTGTCGAAGACGCTCGCGAAGCTCGAGCGCTCGGTGAAGCCGAAGCCCGCGCGCAAGAAGAAGGTCGCCGCGAAGAAGCGGGCGCCCGCGAAGAAGAAAGCGACCCGGAAGAAGAAGTCGGCCTAGGAGCGGCCGAAGAGTTGCACTCGACGACGCGGAAGCGATGGCCGCTACGCGGCCATCGCTTCCTAGAAGAGTCTCGCTGGAACGGGCGTTCCGTAGCGGTTTCGCTGAGCGACCTTGATGACGGTCTGTCGAATGCGTCCGTCGAGTTCGCCCAGGTGCGTGAGCGCGCGCGCCTGAATGCGATCCCCGGTCTGGCCGAGGCCGCGACTCTCGACGATGCGCAGCAACACCATTTGCTCGTCGTATTTGACGGCCACTCGCATCCAGGTTCGTTCCTGTTCGTACTCGGCGAAGATCAGGCCCGGCTTCCGGCTTGCGAAGGCCCACGGATTACCGGCACGGCGAACGCCGGGTACGCCGCCGACGATCTTCGTCAACAGGTCGTCTGAGATCTTTTGGCCGGGCGCGAGAGCCGGTGTTCGCTGGGGTGCGGCGATCGCCAGCAAGATAGCGAGTTCGATGTCTCGGGCGTGGATGCCGTAGCGGACGTCGATCGGCTGGAGGCTCGTGTTGAGAGCCGCCGTCTCGGGTGACGACGAGACGGGTGGGAGCCCGCATGCGAGCGCGCAGATTGCCAGCAGGGTCGCCGCCGCGTTGCTGCGTGTTGATCGTCGTAGCTTCGTGGAATTGCTGGGCACCTTGCCTCCGTCTTCCGGCCGAATCGTTGCCGAATCCCGGTTCTGATTCAGCGGCCTTCCGGGATCGCTGCTGAAGGCCGCTTTGCGGCCTTCGCGAGGAAGCGGAAATTTGGGGCTAGAATGGATTATCGTGCAGCCGCGGCTCGTTCGAAAGCTCCCGACCGTTGCGGCTGAAAGAGGAGGGCCATGAAGGTCCAGCGAATCCTGATCACCGGCGGCGCCGGCTTCCTGGGCCGGGCAATCTTGCGCGAGCTCGCGCGCTCCCCGCTCGACGAAGTCCGGATCTTCGACCTCGAACCGGTCGACGTCACTGGAACTCCGGGCCTGGTCTCGATCGTGGGCGATGTCTGTAACCCCGAAGCGTTGCTCGCGGCCTGCCGCGGTGTCGACGTGGTCATGCACGCGGCCTCACTCGTCGATTGGGGACACACGACGCCCGAGCGGCTTGCCGAGGTGAACGTCGGCGGTAGCGAGAACGTGGTGCGAGCGTGCCGGGAAGCCGGTGTTCGTGGGCTCGTCTACACCAGCTCGATGGATGTCGTCTGCGGCAAGCGGCCCGTCGTGCAGGCGGATGAGACCACACCGTATCCTGATGTCTTCGCGAACGAGTACTCGCGCAGCAAGGCGCTCGCCGAGCAGGCGATGCTGCGGGCGAACGGTCCCGAGTTGTCCGTCTGCGTGCTGCGGCCCTGCGGCATGTTCGGCGAAGCCGATCCCTACCATGTTGCGAACGTGCTGCGCGTGGTGCGCGACGGTGGTTTGCCGTTCCGGGTCGGCGACGGGAGTGCGGTGTTCCAGCACGTCTACGTCGGCAACGTCGCGCACGCACACGTACTCGCGCTCCGGCAGCTGCTCGAGCCCGCTGCGGCCGTCGCCGGGCAGAGCTATTTCATCACCGACGATTCGCCAGCCGTCAATTTCTTCGACTTCATGGATCCGATCGTCACGGCGCTGGGCTATTCGCTGCCGCCCAAGACACGCAGCGTCCCGTATCCCGTCATGCTCGCGCTTGGCGCCGCGGTCGAAGCCGCGGCCGCGGCGCTCCGCCCGATTCGACGCTTCACCCCGACGCTGACGCGATCGAGCGTCCGATTCATCTGCCACGACCACACCTTCGTCGGCGACAAGGCCCGGCGGGATTTCGGCTATGTGCCGATCTACTCCGAGGCCGATGCGATCAAACGCACGATCGCCTACTTCCGGGAGCATCCGGTCGGTTCGTAGAGCTACGCAGTGTCATCGCCCGAGCTGGTGATCGACGAAGTGTCCGATGCAGCGGTTGTACCAGGGCGAGTCGGCGTCTCGATCGTGGAAGCCGACGTGCCCGCCGCCGCGGGGCAGCAGTGGCACGAGCCGAGCGTTCCGCTGCCAGGGATAGTCGGTGTACGCAGTCTGCGGAATCCAGGGGTCGTCGAGCGCTTGGATCAAGAGCGTCGGAACGTCGATATCCGCGAGGAAACGCCGTGCATGATTTTCGAGATAGTAGTGCTCGGCGTCGCGGTAGCCGTTGCGCGGCGCGACGATGCAGTCGTCGAATTCGTAGATACTGCGAGCCGTCGTGAGTCGTTCGCGCTCGCGCTCGGAGACCGCGATGGCGCCGCCGAAACACTCCGCCTTCATCGCGTTCAGCAGGTGGCGGTGGTACAGCTGATTGCGCGGGGCGAGAAAGCGCCGTGAAGCGGCCGCGAGGTCGATCGGTGCCGAGACGGAAGCCGCAGCGCGCACCGGGAATTCGCCGGCGTATTCGGCCAGGAACTTGAGCAGCATGTTGCCGCCGAGCGAGAAGCCGATCAGCACCAGGCCCGCTGCGACGAGTTCGTGGTCGAGCGTGGCCAGTGCGTCGTGCAGGTCCAGGCTGCGGCCGGCATGATATTGGTAGCGACAGTGTTCTCTCGACGGCCCCGCGCCTCGCAGATTGAGGCGGAGTACCGGATGGCCCCGCGCCAACCAGAAGTGTGCGCTGAGCCGCATGTAGGGGCTCGCCTCGCAGCCCGAGAGTCCGTGGATCAACACCACTAGTGGGGCATGCTGCGGGCTCGGAGGAAGCTGGAGCCGCCCCGCGAGGACATCGCCGGTGCCGTCGTCGAGCGGTAGAAGTACACGCCGGTCGCCGGCGGTGAGTTCGGTGTCGCGACGCTCGCAAACTGCGTTCCGTAGGGTCTGGAGGTCCGGGCCCCACCAGGGAGCTCGCGGATGAAACTCGGGAAAGGCAAGAGTCATAGTTCCCCGGGGTTGAGGCGCCGACCGGTCGTTCCGGACCCGGTAGCATGTCGCCACGATGAGTCCGACGAATCTACCGTGAATGACGTCGAGTCGGTCGCGCGCGGTCGCGGCCGATGGCGAGTCGAGTGGGAGAGCGGCCCGCGGCCCGCCTCGGTTCGGCGACGCAGAGTGTGGAAGCCCGCCCCGGTTCTCGTCCAGAGCGGGGCAGCGCTCGCCACCCCAGGGCGAATATCCCGGCGTTCGAGCGGCGAGGGAGGGGCGTAGTCGCCGTGTTAGCGCATCTCACGGCGTATCGGCGGCTCGTTCGAGAACTGCAGGAGCTGTTCAGCCGTCCGGAAAGGTGGCCCGGGAAATGCAACGAGATGCCTTGGGGTGGTTCGACGTTCCCCGGGGACGAGGAGGATCGGCCGTGTTGGTGCGGGGTGTCGAGCTGAGCGTCGACATTCAGGGGAGCGAATCGAGCGATGCGTTCTTCTGGGGGCACGGGCTGATGGGGAGCATGGCGCAGGAAGACGCGGCCGGGATGCTGCCCTGGGCGGGGCTCGAGGATGCACACCGGGTCGTTCGTTGGGATGCGCGGGGCCACGGGCGATCCGATTCGACCCCCGACCCGGAGGATTATCGCTGGGAAGAACTCGCGGCAGATCTCTGGGGCCTGGCCGACAACCTTGGGGTCGAGCGAGCGGCGATCGGCGGCGTGTCGATGGGCGCTGCAACCGCTCTGCACGCGGCGGTCGCGGCGCCGATGCGCGTGAGGGGACTCGTGTTGATGGCGCCGCCGACTGCGTGGAACTCGCGCGCACGCCAGGCACGGTTCTATCGCGGCTTGGCGCAGCTGGTCGGCACCATCGGACTGGGGCCGATTTCTTGGCTCGGCGATTTCGCCGCACGAGCGGTTTCGAACCAGGGCCTCGCCGCGATCCAACGCTCCGTGACGCAGAACATGCGTCGTGCGGACGCTCGGTCCGTGCAACTCACACTGCGCGGTGCAGCGCTCTCGGACCTGCCCGAACTCGATCGGATCGCCGCGCTCCGTGTCCCGACGCTGATCCTGGCCTGGAAGCAGGATCCGAGTCACCCGCTATCGACCTCGCAGGCTCTCGCGGAGCGAATGGCGAACGCGGAGCTTCACGTTGCGGAGAGCTTCGACGACATCCGGGCTTGGTCGTCTCGGGTGCGAGCTTTTCTCGCGGCCCTGTAAGAGCACAATCGACAGCGCAGCTGCGCAGCATAGGCCCGCAACCGCAAAGACATCGCGGTAGCCGGACGTTTCCGCGAGCGCTCCGAGCGCCGAGGCAGCAAGCGCGATGCCGATGTTGAACCAGGCTTGGAGCAGAGCGAGTGCCTTGCCGCGAGCGCGTGCATCGAGTGCTTCGACCACCAGCGCGCTGAAAGTCGGGTAGAAGATCCCGTGCGCCAGGCCGAAGCCGGCGCCGATGATCGCGAGCCCGAGTGTCGAAAGTTCCATCATCGAGAACGCGGCGAGGGTGTAGAGCGCGAGCGACGCAATGGAGACGCGTCTGCGACCCCAGCGGTCGCCGACGGTTCCGAAGGCCGATCGCGCCACGACCGCTGCGAGGGCGTAGTTGACGAAGAATACGCGCACCTGAAGGATGCCGAGTTCGAGCGCGTAGAGCTGGTGGTAGACGAAGAGCGCAGAGAACGCCGCGCCGATGCACGCCATGACCACGCCGCCGCGGCATTGGTCGGCGCGAAAGGCAAGTGCCGCGATCGGGGTCGGCGTTCCGCGAAAGTGCCGTGCCGGATTCTCGCGGAGTCCGAGTCCGAGCAGCGCGCACACGAATGCGGCTGCCGCCGCGACCGCGAAGGCTGACGGCCAACCCGGGCCCGCAGCAAGTTCCTCGACCGTGGCGGGAGCGATTGCGTTGGTGGCGAGGCCGGTGAGTCCGAAATATCCGAGGGCTTCAGCCAGACGTTCATCGGGGGCTAGATCGACCGTCATCGCCGATCCCGCGACGAACACCATCGAGAAGGCGATGGCTTGTACGATTCGCAGCGCGTAGACGAACGGGCCCAGGGTCTCCGCGGCCGCGAACGCGATCGACGCGACGGCCATGAACAGGCCGCCGACGACGATCAAGGGTTTTCGGGCGCAGCGATCCACCACGATTCCCATCCCGACCATCAGGAACGCCGTCACGAAGCTCGTGACGGTCGTGAGCGTGCCGATCTCCGCCGCTCCGGCAGCGAGTTCGGTGGCTAGGAAGGTCGGCAACAGGAAGAACGCCGAGAACGCGAAGCCGAAGCAGGCCTGGCAAGCGAGCACCAGGGCGAAGCGCGGAGTCATCAGGGCCGGCCGGTTGCGCCGCGACCGACCGGGCGGTGGTCGTTCGTGTGCACGGGATGTGGAGGGCAGGGGGATGATTCGTTCCGACATGCTGGGCTCCGCTATGCCGCCCCGCGGAGTCGGAATCGCTTCTCGTCAGTGCCCCAGAATGCGAAAACCCTCTCCGTCGGTTCGGCTGGAGAGGGTTGTGGTCTGGACTCGATCGAATCTGGCTACAGCTCTCCGGCTCTTCCGTCGCGCCAAATGGCGTGGGCGACGGTGATGTCGACGAACGACTTGAGCAGGGAAGTCTGCAGCGGATCCATGACGCGTGAATAGGGTACCCGCTAATCGGCGTCAACCGCTGGGGCGCGTCGTCCTCGGCCGCGAAGCAGAAATCGTCTATCCTTGGTCGGCCCCCTCCCTGGTCCGGGAGACCCATGTCGATGACCCGCGCTCTTTCACTTTGCTTGCTGGTGCTGGTTGCGCTCGCGGCCTTCGCTGCGCATCGGCTGCTCGAGGCGAGCCTGGCCGCGGAGGTCTATCGCGAGCGCCTGATGGAGCTGTCCGCCGATTACGAGCGGCTTCGCGGCCGCTATGACGAAGCCGTGCGACGAACCGCAGTGACGGAACTCGTGGTGGCCGACGGAAAGTTGTCGGTCGTGATTCGGACCGCGGAGGGAGAACTGAAATCGTTCGAGTCGCCTTTCGATCCCAGCCGCGAAATCTACGTCGACTACGTGGTTCGCGACGGACGGCTCTGGATCCGTCGGCTATTCGACGACCGCACGCCGCCGGGTGAGGGCATGTCGATCGACCCGCGCCTCATCGACGTCGACTGGGAGACGGTTGACGAGGGCTTTGGCAAAGCGGCTTATCGCGCTCTCGACGAGGGGCGTTGGGTCGTGGACGTGACCGGCGACGGCTCGCTCGGACTCAAGCGGCGCGACCCCAGAGAAATCGTGGAACTCGCGCCCGCACCGCCGGTTCGCGAATACGAGCCGGTAGGAGAGGCGGTCGAGTCGGTACTCGGATCGATTCGCGTGAGCGAGGCCTTCCGCGCGTTGCTGCGGCAGATCGAGCGTGGTGTCTAGACGCGGCCGCGGTGGCGCGCCGCAAGGAACGCGAAGCTCGAAGCGTGCCACGTGATGATGCGGAAGCTCCTAGGCGGCGTCGAGTGCGGCGACGACGGCGGGCTGCGGTACTCCGAGAATGCGTCCTATGTGCACCAGGCTCCTGCCGCAGCGGTGCATGCGTCGGGCTCGCGCGGCCTCCCGTCGCCCCAGCGTGATCGAATCGGCCAGATTCGCCGCGAGGCAGGCCGTGCACATGCCGAAATTGCATTCGGCTTCGGCGCGCGGTCGGTCGTCTTCGATCCGGATCGCCTTGCCGCACCATGCGCAGAGATTCTTCATGGCGGGAAGGTGGCGGCGCGCGATCGTCTGGTGGCGAAAGTTTGCGAAATAGCCTCGACTAAGAGGGCTCGAGAATCGAAAGTGAGGGGTATTTCTACCAGAATGTCCGCTGGTCGGATGCACCTCGATCGTCGTCGGCGCAGGATCAGTAACGGTCGGGGTCGACTCGCAGGTAGACGCCCTGGGCTTCTGCGACGACCGTTCCGGCGGCGTCGAGCGCCGCGTTGCAGAAAACCTTCCGTCCAACGACACGCTCGATTCTACCGACACAGCTCAGTCGCACATTCAGCGGGGTCGGTCGACAGAAGCGGGTGGTGAGCGTACCCGTCATGGACGCGAAGCCGCTGCTCGATGCGGCGACACCGAGCACATGGTCGAGCACCGCGGCGACGTAGCCGCCGTGCACCAGGCCCGGGTGGCCTCCATACGCGTTTCCGAAGGTGACTTCCCATTCGTTCGAGTCCGGCGCTCCGCAGCGTACGAGCGGTGGTGCGAGCGGGTTCGATTGGCCGATCAGAGGGTCGCGGTCGTAGGCGGGTTCGCGGCCCGAGCGGACCGCGGCATGGTCCTTGGTGTGGAGTCCGTCGACTGCGAGCGCGATGCGCGGGCTACTCGCCAGGCGATCACGCAGCGGTTCGAGCGCCGCCGCGATTGCAGCGAAATCGCCGTCGCTGGCGGCGGCGGTGGTGATTTCGTAAACCAGCTCTCGCAGAAGCTGGGCGGCCCGGCGGCGCTGGTCGAGAGGTTGGTCGGTCATGCTCGCTCGCAACGGAACGTCATCGCTCGTCTCGGTTGTGGGGAGGCGCGGCAAGATACCAAAAGGCCTCTGCGGTGCCGCAGCCCGCCGGAATCTCGCTTGACAGACGTAGGTGGACGGCCGATTCAATGGTGTGTCCCGCGATCCTTCGGAAGTACCCGCGACGGCGAAAAGACCCAGCTCCTATGCTCGTCTCGTCGACGCTGCGGAGGAGTGGGTCTATCAGCTGAACGAGAACGATCACTGGGTCTTCCGGATCTACGATCAGTTCAACGAGCTGCACGCGTCGATCTTCATGCGCGGAGTGCGCGAGCGGGGGTCGCGGCTGGACCGGGTGCTGGAGTGCAGCGACGGTTCGCGTGCGCGCCTTCGTTTCCTGACGACCGACGACGAAGAATCACTCGTAGGCCTGCTCGCTTCGTTGGATGCACGTTACATGCCGCCTCACCCGCGCGACCGTGATACGGCGACGCGGGCACTCCGACGTCGATCGTACATGCCGTTCGGCATCTTCATCGGCGATCGGATGGTCGGGTACGTGCTGCTCCGATTGTTCTTTCCGTGGCGCGTCGTCACTGGGATCTGGACACTCCCCGAAACTCACAACCTGGGGTTGGCGCAGCTGTGCCTGCGACAGACCTGCGGCTTTTCGGGCGACGAGAAGATCGCCAATTACTGCACCATTCCCATCGACAACCACAATTCCCTGCGCGTCGCGCTGGGTGTCGGCTGGCGGATATTGCGTACCAATCGCCGCTTCCATGTCCTGTTGTGGAACGAGGGTTGTGCCCCAGAGAATGTTGGTAACGAATCCGTACCCTCTCCGGCTCGACCCCGCTCAAGCACCCGCTAGAACGCGTATCGGAGCTGATGGAGCTTCGACTGCGGCAACCGCCGCGTCTTGATCCGCCGCTCGTAGTACGCCTGCCAGATCGTCGGCAGCGCAACCCGACTCGCAAATCGCCGCGCCTGCAAGAAGTCCTGCACCGTCCACTTGTGATCCGTGAGCCCCAGCCGCTGCGCCGGCGTGGCGTCGCGCTTCTTCTCCGAAAACGACTTCATGAAGTTCATGAACACCCACTGCAGCGCGGCCCGCTCGATCACCCCCGCACGGGTCTTCGAGAAGGCGATCGTCTCGCGCCGATGGTTCGCGCCCGTGTGGCGCAGCATCAGGTCCTGCCGATTCACGGGAAAGAGCGGGTTGCGGGGCGTCCGGGCCGCCTTCGAAGGCGTCACCTCGTGATCGAAGGTGCGGTCCTTCAGCCGATTGAGCGCGCGTGGGTAGGCGCGATGCTCGTCCGAACGGATGCAGGCCTGTTCTCCGGGAGGCACCACCAGGGCCACGGCCTCCGTCATGCCCTTCTCGATCGCCTTTGGATCCGGGCGCCCCACGCGGGCCTCTTCCTGGGCCCGCTTGCGTTTCTG
>CAXMSF010000081.1:0-2200 GCA_964196055.1 uncultured Gammaproteobacteria bacterium
CGCACCACGCGAGCAGCCCGCCCACGATCCACAGGGCGAAGATGCCTGCGGGGTCGCCGAGGGCGGAAGCCTGGTAGCCCGTCGTCGTGAAGATCCCGGCACCGATGACGTTGGCAATGACGAGAGCCGTCGCCGATCGCAGGGAGATCCCGCGTCGGAGGTCACCCGAGTCGCTCAATTGCGGTCCTCGCCCGCCAGCGCGATCAGCGCCGCCAGTCTGACTTCGGTGATCGAGAGCACCGCGGCCCCGCTTCCGATGATGCACAAATCGGATTCGATTCGATGGCCTTCGGGGAGCGTTCGAGTGTCGATGAAAGACAAGGGCAACCTCAGCGTGAGAGCCGTGCGGATTCGTGCACCCGAGGGTTTGATCGCTCAGGGTAGCCCGCTCCCGCCGGCTCCGTGTGTCGGAGATCCGCCGGTCGAAGCATTCGAGAAGCGGCGAACTCCCTGGAGTCAAACCGAAGAGTTGCCATTGAAGGTGTGTGGACGTGTATCATCCTTCACCAGATTGCGATCTTCTGAGGCGGAATTCGCAGCTCATGGCCGAAGCACCTGAACCTCCGATCTTCGGTGCGCCCCTTCCCCAGGAGCGTGTGGCGGATGGCGAATACGGCGTCGTGAAGTCCAGTGACATGGTCGTGCCCCTGGTCGATCTGAAGGCGTCGTTTCAGCCGATTCGCGACGAGGTCATGCGCGCGTTCGACGTGATTCTGGACGGAATGCAGCTGTTGCTCGGGCCCAACACCGAGGCCTTCGAGCGCGAGTTCGCCGACTATTGCGGGGCGTTCGACGGCGTTGCCGTGTCGAACGGAACGGACGCGCTGTTCGCGGCCCTCAGCGCCTGCGGTGTCGGTGCGGGTGATGAAGTGATTGCGCCCTCCCATACCTTCTTCGCGACGATCGAAGCGATCATCCACACCGGGGCGATCCCCGTGATGGTAGACGTCGAGCCCGACACGCTCACGATCGACCCAGCCGAGGTCCGAAAGGCAATCACCCCGGCGACCCGGGCGATCGTTCCCGTCCACCTCTACGGTCATCCGGCCGACATGGATCCGATTCTCGAACTGGCACGGGAGCATGATTTGCGGGTGATCGAAGACGCCGCCCAGGCCCACGGGGCCGGCTATCGGGGGCGCCGTTGCGGAAGCATGGGGGACGCGGCCAGCTTCAGCTTCTACGTCACCAAGAATCTCGCAGCCATCGGTGAGGGGGGCTTCGTGACGGCCCGGGATGCCGCGGTGGCTGAGCGCGTTCGGCTGCTTCGCCATCACGGTCACGTTTCGAAGTTCGAGCATGCGATCGTCGGGCGGAACCTGCGCATGGACGAACTCCAGGCGGCCGTCTTGCGGATTCGGCTACGCGATTTCGAATCGTGCCTCGAACGGCGTCGCGCTCACGCCCGGCGCTACGACGAACTCTTCGCGAACACGAGCGTCCGGACGCTCGAGGCGCGCCCGGATTGCGCTCCGGTCCATCACGTCTACCCGATTCGGGTGGCGAGCCGCGACGCTCTGATCCGACATCTCGGCGATCACGGCATCGGAACCGGGATCCACTATCCGATTCCCGCGCACCGGCAGCCGGCGCTCGAAGCGCACACGCACCGCCGGCATTCCATGGATGTCACCAATGCCGCCTGCAGCGAACTGGTGTCGATCCCGATGTATCCCGAACTGACGGGCGAGCAGATCGAGTACGTGGCGAACCACGTACTCGACTTCAGCGAGTGCGGCAGCGGATCGCTCGCGGGACATCAAGCGGCATCTTCGTGAGCGGCGCCGCGCTGAACGTCTCGGTCCTTTCCGCCTAGCCCGACATCGACCGCGAGTTTGACTCGTTCTTCGGCGACTGTCCGACGAGCTTCGCTCAGCAGACGCGCCATTGGCGGGAGGTGATTAACCGCCTCGGCGCAGACGAACCGCAATTTCTGGCTGCCGCCGGAGCGGCGAACTCGTCGGAGTCCTTCAGGCCTACGGCTTCGACGGGCCTCTCGGTTCGATCCTCATCAGAGGACAAGGCGAAACAAGCTACGAATTTCCCAGATCCGATAACGCCGTACTTAGGGTCCGCTACTTGCCCAGCAGTGCCAGCGTTGTCGGCGAGGCCGCGGCCGAGAGCAGTGCCAGCAACTCGTCGACCAGGTTCGAAGCGAAGGCGGCATTCGCCAGCCGCGGCCTACGGCCATCGGCATGCT
>CAXMSF010000082.1:0-4730 GCA_964196055.1 uncultured Gammaproteobacteria bacterium
CCCGCGAGCAGGCTTCCCAGACAGAACGCGATGAAGAACCAACGCCGCACGTCTCCGCTGCCTCGGAGCCTGCGAGCAATTCGCCAGGCCAGGGTCGCTGCCGTCATGAGGCAGAGAAAGGTCAGCCACTCGACGGGTCCGTCTTCGTCCAGCACTCGGTCGTACGAGTCGCTGTCGACCACGTAGAGCAGCGCAAAGAAGACGAACAGGCCGGAAACCATGAAGCGCTGCAACGAGAGTTGATTCACGATGCAGCTCCGCCTGTATGCAAGTCGATCATTCGCTGCGGTCTTCGCGGTCTTGCGACGGATCGGGTGGCGGCGACAATCGAGGATACGCGGCACTTCCGCGACCCGCCATCAGCTCCTCGGCGTCCCGGTCCGCTCGAATCCCGGACTTCGTGCACGCCGACCGTTGACTCGCGGGGTGCTACCGTCGACCGGCGTGGGTGCGCCGAATTCCGTCATTGAATCGCTCGATCGCCGCTTCGACGAGACGGTCGAGCAGCTCTGCGATCTGTCGCGAATCCCGGGTGTTTCCGCGGCGGGCTTCGATCCGAGCGAGGTGGTGCGATCGGCCGAGCGGACCGCCGAGATCCTCGTCGACAACGGCCTCGACGAGGTCGAGGTGGTGACGATCGAAGGCGCCCATCCGTATGTGCTCGCGGAGAAACGCGCAGGCGATCCGGCGGCGCCGACCGCGTTGATCTACGCCCACCACGACGTTCAGCCGCCCGGGCGCCTCGATCACTGGCGCACGCCCGCGTTCGAACCGACGCTGTGCGACGACGGTCGCCTCTATGGTCGCGGAGTGGTGGATGACAAGGCCGGCATCCTGCTTCACGCGGCGGCGTTGCGCGCCTGGCTCGACGCAGAGGGTGCGCTGCCGATTCACGTGAAGGTGATCGTCGAGGGCGAAGAGGAGACCGGCTCTGCGCATCTGGCCGAATTCCTGAGGCTCCACCGCGAGCGTCTCGACGCGGACGTGCTGCTTCTGTCGGACACGCAGAATCTCGCGACCGGGCTGCCTTCTCTCACGACCGCGCTGCGAGGAATGGTCGCAGTGGATGTGCACGTGCACGCCCTCGATCACCCGGTCCACAGTGGGATGTGGGGTGGGCCGATTCCCGATGCGGCGACCGCGCTCGCGACCCTGCTCGCGCGACTCTCCGACGCTGCGGGCGAGATCGCGGTGCCGGGAATCGACGACGACGTTCCCGCGCTCGACTCGGAGGAGCGTGCGCGTCTCGCCGAGCTGCCGTTCGACAGCGAACGGTTTCGAGCGGATGCCGGCGTGCTTGCGGGCGTCCGGTTGCGCGGAGCGGACGATGGCTCGATCTATGAGCGGCTCTGGTATCGGCCGTCACTTGCGTTGATCGCCCTCGAGGCGATGCCGCTCGCGATCGCGGCGAACCAGTTGATCGCCACGGCGAGCGCGCGCGTCGGAGTCCGGATCGCGCCCGGTCAGGACGCGCAGCGCGTGAGCGATCTGCTCGTCGAATTCCTGCAACGCGACCCGCCGGAAGGGGTGAGGGTCCAGACCGCGGTGCCGGTCGCGGTGCCGGGCTGGAAGACGACGCCGGTCGGGCCGGCCTTCGATGCGGCGCGCCGGGCGCTCGCGCGGGGTTTCGGCCGCGACTCGGTCGCGGTCGGCTGCGGAGGCTCGATTCCGTTCGTCGGCCCCTTCAGTGAGGTACTCGGAGGTGTTCCGGCACTGCTGCTCGGCCTCGAGGACCCGCCCTGCAACGCGCATGGCGAGAACGAAAGCCTCCATCTCGGAGATTTTCGCAAGGCTGCGCACGCCTCGGCGCACCTGCTGGCAGAACTCGCGACGCTGCCCACCGGCTAATCGCCCCTCCCTTCCGGCCGTTCCAACGGGTCCGCGCGCGCGCGAGCGGGCAGACGCGAGAGGGCCCCAGTGTGCGCTAACGTCGCCACCCCTCGGAGGAATCATGTCTAGCATCGAAACCACTCCCGACTTCGTACGCGCTGTCTATGAAAGGCTCGAGCGCAACGTGGCGATCATCCGTCGACGGCTCGATCGCCCGCTCACCTTCGCCGAAAAGGTCTTCCTCGGGCATCTCGACGACGCCGAGAACGAGGACCTGGTGCCCGGCAAGAGCTACGTCGCCACCCGCCCCGACCGCGTTGCGATGCAGGACGCCACGGCGCAGATGGCGTTGCTCCAATTCATGCTCGCCGGCCGCGACGAGACGGCGGCGCCGACCACCGTCCATTGCGACCACCTGATTCAGGCCCACCGGGGCGCTGCGGCCGACATGCAGACCGCTTCCGAGACGAATCGAGAGGTCTACGACTTCCTCCGCACCGCATCCTCGCGCTACGGCATCGGTTTCTGGGGCCCGGGCGCGGGCATCATCCATCAGGTCGTGCTCGAGAACTACGCGTTCCCGGGCGGAATGATGATCGGCACGGATTCCCATACTCCGAACGCGGGCGGCCTCGGCATGTTCGCGTGCGGCGTCGGCGGCGCTGACGCGGTCGACGTGATGGCGGGCTTCCCTTGGGAAGTCCTCTATCCGAACAAAGTCGGTGTGTACCTAACCGGCGAGCTCTCGGGCTGGACGGCACCGAAGGACGTGATTCTCAAGGTCTGCGAAACACTCACAGTGCAGGGCGGGACCAACCGCGTGATCGAGTACTTCGGTCCCGGTACGCGGTCGATCAGTTGCACGGGCAAGGGAACCATCACGAACATGGGCGCCGAACTGGGTGCCACGACGTCGATCTTCCCATACGACGAGCGCATGGCGACCTATCTCGCATCGACGGGTCGCCAAGAGATCGCCGATGTCGCGAACGCCCATGCCGAGCTGCTGTGTGCGGATCCGGAAGTCGAGCAGGATCCGGGAAAGTTCTTCGACGTGATCGTCGAGATCGATCTGTCGACGCTCGAACCCCATCTGGTCGGCCCGCATACGCCCGACCTGGCCAGGCCCGTTGCGCGGATGGCGGCGGCCGCGGCCGAGCACGACTACCCCGTGAATCTGACCGCGGGATTGATCGGAAGCTGCACGAACTCCTCCTACGAAGACCTCGAGCGGGCGGCCGACGTTGCGCGCCAGGCGGCCGCGCACGGCGCGAAGGCGAAGTCGACGCTCTACGTCACACCCGGTTCGGAGCAGGTCCATCTGACGATCCAGCGCGACGGTCAGATGCAGAACTTCGACGAGATCGGCGCGACGGTACTCGCAAACGCCTGCGGTCCGTGTATCGGGCAGTGGAAACGAGACGATATCGAGAACGGCGAGTCGAACTCGATCATCAGCTCGTACAACCGCAACTTTCGTCGCCGTAACGACGGCAATCCGGAGACGCTGTCGTTCATCGGCAGCCCCGAAATCGTCGTCGCCTATGCACTCGCGGGAACACTCGCCTTCGACCCGATGCGTGACGAGATCGAGACTGCGGACGGCACCCGTTTCAAGCTCGATCCTCCCGCGCCCGCCCCGGAGGTCCCGAAGGACGGTTTCGTTGCGAGTCGTCTGGGCTACATCGACCCGCCGGCCGATGGCGGCAGTGCGAAGGTCGAGGTGTCGCCGAGCAGCGAACGGCTGCAGCTGCTCGAGCCCTTCCAGGCCTGGGGCGGCAACGACTACGAGAGGATCCCGCTGCTGCTGAAGGCGAAGGGGAAGTGCACGACGGACCATATTTCACCGGCGGGGCCCTGGCTGAAATTCCGCGGGCATCTCGACAACATCAGCGACAACATGTTCACCGGCGCGGTGAATGCTTTCACCGACGAGACGGGCCTCGGCCTCGATCTGCTGTCGGGCGCTGGACAGCGCAAGTTCTCCGACACGGCGCGGCACTACAAGGCCGAAGGGCTGCGTTGGTTCGTCGTCGGCGACGAGAACTACGGTGAGGGTTCGAGCCGTGAACACGCCGCGATGTCGCCGCGCCTGCTTGGCTGCGCCGCGGTACTGGTGCGCAGCTTTGCGCGAATCCACGAGTCGAATCTGAAGAAGCAGGGGGTGCTGCCGTTGACCTTCGCCGACCCGTCCGACTACGACAAGGTGCGGCAGCGGGATCGCGTGAGCGTGCTCGGCATAGCGGAGTTCGTGCCGGGAGCGAATCTGGGCGTCGTGCTGCAACACGAGGACGGAAGCGAAGATTCGTTCGAGGTGAAGCAAACGCTGAACGAAGAGCAGATTGCCTGGTTCAAGGCTGGGTCGGCGTTGAATTTGTTGCGCGAGCAGCCTTAGGCGATTCGTCTTTCGTGCTGGCGGCGCGGATCGGGGCAGGGGGCCTCACGCGCCCTTTTGAACGGTTGCGAGAGGCCCCCTGCCCCGATCCGCTCTTGCTGGTGCTGGCGGATCGATGGCTGATGCGGCGGTGTGTTTCAATGCTCGAAGGTCGATCGAACATTTCCATTGCTTTGCCTCGCGTGGGATTCGCTCTCACTGGGTGAGGGTGAAGAGGGCGGTGGCGATCATGGCGAGGCCGGCGAGGTGGCCTGCGAGGCGACCGGCGGGAACGATCTTTTCGAGCAGGACGAAGAGCGTGATGGCGGCGATCCAGAGCAGGTTCATGACGCCGCCGAGGAAGAGCAGGCCCATCAGGATCCAGCAGCAGCCGAGACAGTAGGCGCCGTGCACGAGGCCCATGCGGAACGCACCCGTGATGCCCGGGCGCCAGTTTTCGGAGATGAAGTGCGCCGGGGCACGGCAGTGCTCGAGGCAGGCGTTCTTGAATGGAGTGAGCTGGTAG
>CAXMSF010000083.1:0-8971 GCA_964196055.1 uncultured Gammaproteobacteria bacterium
CGACGTGCCGAGCTGCGGCTCGCCGGTAGCGGCCATCTGGGTCTCCGCCTGTTTGCGCGTCTCTTCGAGACGGGTCGTGACATCCTCATAGTTGAAGTCGAATGTGAGAATCTTCTCGTAGACGTCGGTCGCCTGCCGCGCTTCCTCGTTCGCTTCATAGCTGCGCGCGAGAGCGTAGAAGGCCTTGACGTTGCTACGCGAGATCTCCTGGCCTTCGGTCGCCTGGGTGAGCGTCTTCAGCGCGAGCGGCAGCATTCCCCGCTCGCGGAAGATCTCGCCGAGCAGAGCGGAGGCTGCGGCGAAATCCGCGTGCTCGGGAGCGACCTCCTGGAGCGCCGCGATGGCTTCGTCGATGCGACCGCCGGCGATTTCGATCTCGCCGGCGCGAAGGAATTCGCCCGCCTTGAGGAGCATCCCGGACTCGCGCTCGACATCGCCCGATAGCGCAAAGTTCTCCGCGGCCTCGGCGTAGAGACCAGCGCGTTCGTAGCTCTCGGCCGCGAGTGTCCGCTCGCCCGCGACGGTGTACATCTCGGCTGCCTGAGCGCTGTCGCCGAAGCGTTCGTACACTTCGGCCGCCTTCAGGTACTGCTCGAGCAGCCTGTAGAGATCCGCGGCCGCGAGCAGATCGCCCGCCTCGATGAAGTGCTCAGCAGCGAGCTCCTCCTCGTTGCGATCACGATGGTATTCGGCGAGGTAACGAGCGGCCTCTTCGCTGCGACCGACCTTGCGCAGCTGCTCGGCCGCACGCGGTACGTTCTTCGCCTTCAAGAACAGTTCGGCGGATTCTTCGTCATTGCCGTGGCGCAATGCGATCTCCGCAGCCTCTGTGAAACAGCCACCTCGCTGGTAGACCGCCTGGGCACGCTCGTAGAGCTGGGCGCGCTCGAACAGACCGCCGGCCATGGTCACGAGCTTGCGAAGATCTGCTTCCTTGCGCACATCACCACCGACGCCGACCGACTCGTCACGAATGACTTCCTCCAGCGATTCGGCCGCCTTCTCCCACTGCTCACACTTGACGAAGGCCTTGGCCGCGTGCCGCGAAAAGCCCGAAGTCGAATAGGCGCGCGCCGCGTTCCGGAAGTCCTTGGCCTTCTCGTACATCTCCGCCGCGACGCTCAAGTCACCGGCCTCTTCGTACGCCTCTGCCGAGCGACGCCACTCCTCCTGTTGGGAGAAGATCGCCCCAGCGCTCTCGTACAAGCCCGCCTGGAGATAGAGTTCAGCCGATTCGACGAAGCGATTCTGGTCGTGCCGGATCTCGGCGGCATGCTCGAAGTCTTCGGCGTCGATGAAATAGCGTGCGGCCTCGTCGAACAATCCGTTACCGAAGCAGTGCTCGGCAGCCTCGAGCGGCCTGCCCGACTTCGCCATCGACGCGGCGGCCTTGGCGGCCTTCTTCTGGTCCTTCGGTTCGACGTAGGCCGTCGTCTGCGATTCTGACGTCGGATTCTCGCCCTCACCGGGAACCGCCTTCCCTTTCCCGGGAAGCAGCATCGCAATTGCGAGCACCAGACCGAGCGGCGCGAAGCCGTAGAGCACGAGTGCGTGTGACAAGAACGGATCCATCCGATAGACGACATCCACCGGCAGGAATTCGAAGCGACCGGGGCCGGCGGCCAGCAGGACGCTTTCCACCAGCGAGCGGATCTGTATGACCGCGGTGTAGTCCGCCAGATACGCACTTCCGAGCGCCAAGGCACCCACCCCGACCAGCACCAGCCCGATGCCGAGCGTCAGAACTCGAATCACCCGCTTCACCACCGCGACGTCCTTCCCAGACCAGAGAGCGCGAATTCGCCGTCTACCCCAGCTTCTATCGGTCGGAAGCAGCCGCCCGTTGAGTCGCAGCGGAGCTGCAGACCACTCGGGCGATGCGCGCAGAACGGGATTCTCCGACTTCTCTGGAATCGGTCGCTCCAACCAGCACGTCGGAGGGGATCCCCTCCGTGAAGAACGGTTGGTGAGTGCCGGCGTCTAACGTCGGCTGGAGAGGTGTTCGTGGGCGATGCGGGTGGCGACGCGGCCACGCGGGGTGCGGTCGAGGAAGCCCTGGTAGATCAGATACGGCTCGACGACGTCTTCCAGGGTGCCCTTGTCCTCGCCGACTGCAGCCGCGAGCGTCTCGAGTCCGACAGGGCCGCCGTCGAATTTTTCGATGAGCGTGTGGAGCAGCTTCCGGTCGAGCCGATCGAAGCCGGCCTCGTCGACCTCGAGCCGTTCCAGCGAGAAGCACGCGACCTCGTGCGAGATTTCGCCGCCGGGACCACCGCGCACCTCGGCAAAATCGCGCACGCGTCGCAACAGCCGGTTGGCGACCCGGGGCGTACCCCGCGAGCGACACGAGATCTCGGATTGCGCCTCGGGCGCAATCCGGGCCCCCATTACGCGTGCGGTACGTTCGAGGATGCGCTCGAGATCTGCGGGTGGGTAATACTCGAGCCGGGTCACCCAGCCGAAGCGATCGCGCAGGGGCGAAGTGAGCATGCCCGCGCGCGTCGTCGCACCGATCAGCGTGAAGCGCGGCAGATCGAGCCGGATCGACGAGGCGCCCGGACCCTGACCGATCACGATGTCGAGTTGGAAATCTTCCATCGCGGGGTAGAGGATCTCCTCGACCGCAGGCGAGAGACGGTGGATCTCGTCGATGAAGAGCACGTCGCCGGGCTCGAGGTTCGACAGCAGCGCCGCCAGATCACCCGGGCGCTCGACCGCCGGGCCGCTCGTCACGCGCAACTGAGCGCCCATCTCCGTCGCGACGACGTGCGCGAGGGAAGTCTTGCCGAGACCGGGCGGGCCGTGGAACAGCACGTGGTCGAGGGACTCCTTGCGCTCCCGCGCCGCACGGATGAAGACGCCGAGGTTCTCCCTCAGACGATCCTGGCCGATCATCTCGTCGAGGGAACGCGGACGCAGCCTCTCCTCGAGGCTCGCTTCGCCCGGCTTCACCGCGACCTCGATGTCGCCGCGCGCGTCGTATTCCTCGTTCACGACTTCACCAGCATCTTGAGCGAGCCACGCACCAGATCCTCCAGCGTTGGCGTGTCGCCCGCGGCATCCACCGCACCGGCGAGCGCACGCTCGGCCTGGGACTTCGGATAGCCGAGATTGACGAGCGCCGACAGCGTCTGCTCCCGGAGCGCTTCCGCGACGTCGGCCACAGGCGCGGAAGCCCCGCCCCCCCCGCCACCAACCACCGCCGCGAGTTCGGCGGTGCGGTCGCGGAGATCGACCAGGATGCGTTCGGCGAGCTTGCTGCCGACACCGGGCGCCGACCGCAGCACTGCGACGTCACTCCGGTGAATCGCCGCGAGCAGATCCGGCGGGGAGATCCCCGAGAGGATCGTCTGCGCGAGCCGCGGACCGACCCGGTTCGCGCGCAACAGCAGATCGAACGCGACCCGCTCGCCTCGCGACGCGAAGCCGAAGAGTTGGAGTGCCCCCTCGGGCGCGTGAGTGTAGATGTGGAGCACGACGGTCTTTCCGATGTCGGGCAGCTGCGTAAACGTCGACAGCGGAATCAGCACCTCGTAACCGACGCCGCGCACATCGACCACCACGCGCGTCGGCGAGAGTTCCAGCAGCACCCCCTCGAGGCGCGCGATCACCGCGCGCGCCTGGCGTTGAACGTGACGGCCTTCGTCCGCTGCCCGCGGCGCCCGGCGCCGATACCCACGCCGAGTGCTTCGAGTCGCCCCGCGTTCGCATACGCAATCGCCGCGGCAAGCGCGTCGGCGGCGTCGCTCGCGGGCACACGGTCGAGCGACAACAACCGCTTCACCATCGACTTCACCTGCTGTTTCGTCGCCCGCCCGTTGCCGGTCACCGCCCGTTTGATCCGAGCCGGGGTGTATTCGTTGACCGGCAGTCCCGCGCGCGCCACCGCGGCGAGAAGCGCACCGCGAGCCTGGCCGAGCACGAGCGCCGAACGCGGGCTCGCGGCGACGAACACCTCTTCGACCACGCTGCAATCCGGCGCGTGCGTCGCGATCACGTCCGAGAGGGTCGTATAGAGCTGATCGAGCCGCGACGCCAAAGGGGCGCCTGCGAGCGGTCGCAAGACGCCGTGCGCGATATGGACGAGCTTGCCCTCCCGACGCTCGATGACGCCGTAACCGGTCGCCGAAGAGCCGGGGTCGATCCCAAGGATCCGCATGCGCTTCCCCTCGGAGGAACCTTTCATCGCGTCAACGCCGCAGCACGTGGGAAGGAAGGCCGTGCCGGCCGCTAACTTGCTAGCCGCGCCATCTCCTCGTCGGAGATGTCGAAGTTCGCGTATACATTCTGTACATCGTCCAGATCGTCGAGTGCATCGGAGAGCCGGAGCATCCGCTCCGCCTCGTCGCCCTCGATCTTCACCTGGGTCGTGGGCTCCATCGAGATCTCGGCTGCGACCGACACGAATCCCGCCTCCTCGAGCGCGCGCTTGACGGACTCGAAATTCGGCACGGTCGTCGCCACATCGAGCGTGTCGTCCGACTCGACGACATCCTCGGCGTCCGCGTCGAGTGCGGCCTCCATCAATGCGTCGGAGTCGATGCCCGCCAACTCGAAAGTGATCACGCCCTTCTTCTCGAACAGGTAGCCCACACAACCGCTCGAACCGAGATTGCCGCCGTGCTTGGTCAGCACGTGGCGCACCTCGCCGACGGTGCGGTTCTTGTTATCGGTCAAGACCTCGACATAGACCGCCGTACCGCCGGGCCCGTAGCCCTCGTAGACCCCCTCTTCGTAGGTCTCGGAGGCGTCGCCTCCCGTGCCCTTCTTGATGGCCCGGGTGATGTTGTCCTTCGGCATATTGCCTTGGCGGGCCTTCTCGACCGCGAGCCGCAACCGCGGGTTGGCGTCGACCTCGCCGCCGCCGATGCGTGCAGCCGTCGCGATCTCACGAATCAGCTTCGTGAAGATCTTGCCGCGCTTCGCGTCCGCGGCGCCCTTCTTGCGTTTGATGGTGGACCACTTGGAGTGTCCGGACATGGCAAACCCTGGAGATTGCAGGGTAAATAGCACTCGTGAGCGGCCGGGCCAAGGCGGTGGGTGCACTCCGCCACAGATCAGCCCCCGCTTCGGCCCCGGCGGCCCGAGCCGTCGCGCCGGAACGCCCCCTCGCCGCCTGCGGGGCTCAGGATGGGCCGCGATTCGCCGATGAATGAAGGAGGAAGCCGTGGGGAGTGCGAGCCGCCCCAGGCACCGTGGGAGGGGTCCGCCCCCCATGGGAAACGATGGCCGCATCGGGGTGACACCGGCATGTCCGAGATCGCGATCGGAATCGACCTGGGAACCAGCAACTCGTGCGTCGCCGTGATGCGAAACGGCGAAGTGGAAGTCCTCCCCAACGCATACGGCGAGGCCACGACCGCGAGCGTCGTGGCTTTCCGCGAGGACGGCGGGATCAACGTCGGGAACGCCGCCAAGGCGAACATCATCCATAGCCCCGACCGGACGGTGCACTCCTCGAAGCGTCTGATCGGCCGTTACTTCTTCTCGGAAGAAGTGAAGAAGGCTCAGGCCATCTGTTCGTACCAGATCGTCGAGGCGGAGAACCACGGGCTGCGAATCCAGGTAGACGAGGAACTCTTCTCGCTGCCCGAGATCGCGGCCATGATCCTGTCCGAAATGAAGTCCATCGCGGAGGCCCGAATCGGCCAACCCGTCACCAAGGCCGTGATTGCGGTCCCCGCGTACTTCAACGACAACCAGCGTCAGGCCACCAAGGATGCCGGGCGCATCGCAGGGCTCGAGGTGTTGCGAATCTTGAACGAGCCGACCGCCGCGGCGCTGTCGTACGGCTTCGGCCGCGGACTGTCGCAGCGCGTCGCGGTCTGGGACCTCGGCGGCGGCACCTTCGACATCTCGGTGCTCGAGATCGGCGACGACGTCTTCGAGGTGCTTTCCACCTCGGGCGACACCTTCCTCGGCGGCGAGGACTTCGACGACCGCCTCATCGACCTGCTGGCCGACGAGTTTGCCGCAAGCACGGGCATCAACCTGCGCAACGACCCCTTCGCCCTCGAGAAGCTCAAAGTAGCCGCCGAGGGCGCGAAGAAGGGACTATCAATCGAGTCGGAAATCGAGATCCGAATCCCGGACGTGATTACGAGCGAGAACGGCGAGAGCCACTCGATCGAAAGGACCCTCACGTCAATCGAATACTCGGCGCTCGTAAACGATCTGGTCCAATCCACGTTCAAGGTCTGCGATGAAGCGCTCCAGCAGGCCGGCGTCGTTGCGCGCGACCTCGACGGCGTAATGCTCGTGGGCGGTCCGACGCGACTGCCGCTGATCCGCGACACGGTCCGGGAATACTTCCAACAGGAGCCCCGCGAGGGAATCGACCCCGACCGGGTCGTCGCAATGGGAGCCGCGATCCACGCCGCTTCCCTCATGAGCCCGGATCAGGAAGCCTACCTGCTCGACGTCACGCCGCTGTCGTTGCGGATCGGCATCGTGGGGGGGCTCGCCGAGAAGGTGATCGAACGCAACACCCCGGTCCCGATCGAGCAGACCCGCACCTTCACGACCTCCAAGGACGGGCAGGAGTCCGTCGAGATCAAGGTCTTCCAGGGCGAGTCCCAGGAGGCTCAGGACAACGAGTTGCTCGGGCAGTTCTCGTTCGCGGACTTCGACAAGGGAGCCCGCGGCGAAGTCGAAATCGACGTCACCTTCGAGATCAACACCGACGGGATCGTGAGCGTCACCGCGACCGATCGGGCGACCGGGCGGGCCGCTTCCACCCGCATCACACTCTCGTCGGGCCTGTCTGATAACGAGCTCGACGAAATCATCGACGAGGGCCGCACCGATCGAGTCGAGCCGACCACGATCGTGGACGAAGACGACCAGGTGATCGGCGCAATTCCGCTGAAGAGCATCCCTGCGGATACGCCGGTGATCTTCGAAGAGACCCGCGAGTCGAAGGCCCAGCTGCTCGAGGACGACAGCGACCTGATCGAAGAATTCGAGATCCTGCCGCTCGACGAAGCGCCCGCAGTCGTGGAAGCGGTGCAAGCGACAACCGCCCCCACCGACGAAGCAACGGAAGAAAGCGGCGAGACACCTCCGTTGATATCCGAGTCGTCGGTTTTCGATCTGAGCAAGAAGGCCGCTCAGGTGGGCTCCGACGATTCCGAAGAGATCGAAGTCTTTTCGGGCGACTTCGCCGCGAACACCGTCGATCCGATTGCGCTCGGCACCGAGGGCGAAGACGACGAACTCGACCTGATCGATGTCGACGACGACGATGACGATCTGGACCTGCTCGGGGGAGACGAGGAGGACGAGCTCGGCGGACCGATCCTCGAACTCGGACGCGACGCCGAGCTCGCCGACACCGAGCCGCTGATCACGAAGTACGAGTTGTTCGAGACGCCCGGTACCGACCTGTCGGCGGTCGACGGCGACGCAGAGGAGCCTCGCTAGCCCGTGCCCGAGATGGCCCCGACCGAAATAAAAGCGCTCGCCCGTATCATCGACGAGCTCGACTATTACCAGCTGCTCCACCTCAATCCGAGTGCGAGTCCACGAGACATCAAGCTCGCCTTCCACTCGACGTCCCGGGTCTTCCACCCGGACGCAAACCGACATCTCGACGCCGACATCCGATCGGCCGTGGGCGACATCGCAAAGCGAGTCACCGAGGCGTATCAGGTGCTGCGGGATGCGCGACGCAGGGGCGCCTACGACGACCAGCTCGAATCGGGCGGCAGCTCGCGCATCCGCCTCGCCAAAGCCCTGACAGCGGGCAGCCGACAGGACACCGAAACACGCCAGGGCAGAACGCCCCAGGGTCGCCAGTACTTCAATCTCGCCACTCTGGACGCGAATCGCGGCGACTGGGCGGCGGCCGCGCGGCAGCTGCAGACCGCACTCACCTTCGAGCCGGACAACGAGTTCTTCAAGTCCGAGCTGAAAGCCGCCCGCGAAAAAGCCCGCTAGCCGAAAGTCCCGGGGACGCCTCGCCCGTGGCACGCCCGACAACTCCCCGAAGCCAATATTCGCGGGCTCGAGCAGAAACGCGGATCGGCTCGGGGCCCCCCCGCCTCGCGCGGGCCTCTGATAACAGCCGTGATTGTTGACAGCCACATGGAGTCGCTGGCATCTTGATCGCTCGGTTGACACAGATGTCAATTCTCTCAACGCGACAGCAATAAGGAATCGATGGACCATGGCGGATGATGCTGCGGCGAAGGCGCCGCTACCGGTCGTGCCCTACTTGAAGATCCCCGCGGACGGGGACCCCTACCTCGAAGCACAACAGTGCAGCGGCTGCGGGAAGATCTTCCTCACCGAACGGAACACCTGCGGGCACTGCGGTGAGAGCGGCCTGATGCAGCCGAAGCCGCTCGGCAACAACGGCTCGCTCTACGTCTACTCGATCGTCCACCGTTCGTTCCCGGGCGTTGCGGTTCCCTACGTGTCGGCGATCGTCGATCTCGACGGCGGAGGAACGGTGAAGGGCAACCTGATCAACATCGACCCCGACCCCGAGAAGATTCGCATGGGGATGCCGGTTGAGGTGGTCTATCAGATCGCGCCGACGAAGGACGCCGACGGCAACGAGTACCTGACCTACTACTTCCAGCCGGCTGCTTGAGCGGGCGGAGCCTACGGGAGCAACAGCAATGAGCGACGTCTACGTCCTCGGCATCGACATGATCAAATTCGGGCGTTACCCGGAAAAGAACGTCCGCCAGCTCGGCGCCGAGGCGGCGCAGCTCGCGCTCGCCGACGCGAGCCTGACGATCCACGACATGGAGGCCCTCTACTCCGGCAACCTGATGCAGGCCGGCGCGATGGTCGGTCAGGGAATCCTCCAGGAGATCGGCCAGACCGGCATTCCGGTCACGAATTCCGCGAACGCGTGCGCGACCGGCGCAACCGCGTTCCGCGAGGGCTGGACCGCGATCAAGGCCGGCCTCTACGACCTCGTCCTCGTGGTCGGTTCGGAGCAGCTCGGAAAGATGGGGCT
>CAXMSF010000084.1:0-18831 GCA_964196055.1 uncultured Gammaproteobacteria bacterium
CGGCGGTCGAGCTGCGCTATGACGAGAACGAGGACCTCGCGCAGAAACTCAGCGATACGAACAAGGACTGCAAACACGACGAATTCGTGTTCTACGTCGACGGGAAGCCGGAACGGGCCGAACGCGACAGCGATCACAACGGTCGGATCGACGTGTGGGTCTTCTTCGCCGAAGACGCCAAACCGGCACGCCAGGAACAGGATACGAGCGGCGACGGCAAGGTCGATCGCTGGATTTCACACAAGAACGGCGCACCCCACACCCAGCTCGATGACAAGAACGCCGACGGCAAGGCGGACTCGACCCTCTACTACGAGGGCAAGCAGCCCGCTCGCCGCGAAGAAGACAGCAACTTCGACGGAGCGACGGACGTCTGGACCCGCTACGAAGACGGCCGGGCCTCGGTCGTCGAAGCGGACAAGAATTTCGACGAGAAGGTCGACGTCCGTGCCGAATTCGATGCGGCCGGCAACACGATCCGCGAGCAGCAGGACACGACCGACGACGACAAACTCGACACCGCCATCTTCTACGAGAACGGCAAGAAGGTTCGCCTCGAGGAAGACACCACGGCGAACGAGAAGACGGACGTCATCACCTACTTCGAGAAGGGGAAGATCACCAAGAAGGAGGCCGACACCACGGGCGACGGCCACTTCGACACCGTGGCGATCTACCAGAAGGGCATCGAGCGTCGTCAGTCACAGGACAAGGATGCCGACGGCAAGGCCGAGCTCGTGATCCACTTGAACAAGAAGGGCGAGAAGACCCGCGAGGAACTCGACACGAAGGCGGCGGGACGACCAAACATCGTCCGACACTTCGAGAAGGGAAAGCGCGTCCGCGAGGAAGAGGACCAGGGCGACGACGGCAAGCCCGATGTCGTGACCACGTACGACGGCGACACCAAGCTGCGCCGTGAAGCCGACACCACCGGCGACGGCAAGAAGGACACCTTCATCGAGTACCGCGCGGGCAAGAAGGCGGTGCAGGAGGAAGACCGCGACAGCGACGGCGATGTCGACGCGCGTTACACCTTCGACGGTGACGGCGAAATGCAGGTAGAGCAACTCGACGAGGACAAGGACGGCAAGTTCGAGGTCGTCACGAAGTACGACGGCGGCAAGATCACCCGCCGTGAAGTCGCCGGCGGCAAGCAGCAGAAGGGACGCCGCCTCGAACTCTTCGAGGGCGGCAAGCTCACAAAGGTCGAACTCGACGAGAACGACGACGGCCGAACCGACCTGTGGAACTACCACGCAGGTGGCGAGGCTGTCGTCCGACAGGAACAGGATTCGAATTTCGACGGCTCCGTCGACACCTGGATCACGCTCGACTCGAAGTCCGGCAAGGAAACCAGCGTCGAACGCGACGCGAACGGCGACGGCAAGATCGACTCGTGGCGCACGAACGACACACAGGGCGTCACGCAGAAGATCGAAGAAGATCGCAACGGCGACGAGAAGCCCGATCGCAGCGTGATCTTCGAAGGCGGCAAGCCGGCGAAGTTCGCGGAAGACAGCAGCGGCGACGGCAAGATCGACCTGCGCGGAAGCTACGACGCTGCGGGCGCGCCCGTGCGCGAAGAACGCGACTCCACGGGCGACGGGCGATTCGATGTCGTCGTGGATTACGAGAACGGCGAGAAGAGCCGCGAGGAGCGTGACACCACCGGCGACGGCAAACACGACGTCGTGACGATCTTCCGCGACGGTGTGTCGGTTCGCCAGGAACAGGACACCCGCGGCGACGGCAAGTACGACTCGACCATTCTCTTCGAGAACGGGCGCCAGGCGAGCCAGACGCGCGACACCGACGGCGACGGCAAGCCGGATGTCGTCGTCCGCTTCGACGCGGAGGAACGTGCCGCGCGGGAGGAACTCGACACCAACCACGACGGCAAGCCCGACCAGGTAAAGGTCTACGAAAACGGTGTGGTCGTTCGCGAAGAGGCCGACCAGGATTTCGACGGCCGGCTCGAACTCGTGACCGTGCTCGAGAAGGGACAAGCGGTGCGCTCCGAGGCCGACACCACCGGCGACGGCAGAACGAACGTGACGATCCTCTACCGGGCAGGCAAGCGAGCGCGGCAGGACGAGGACCGCAACGCCGACGGCAAGTCCGATGTCGTGACCTTCTTCGACGACCAGGAACGCCCGGAGCGGATCGATGAGGACGCGGACTACGACGGCAACAACGAGACGATCACCTACTTCGCGAATGGACAGAAGACCAGGACGGAAAAGGACCGCAACGCCGACCGTCGGCCCGACCTCTGGGTCTACTATGAGGGGGGCAATGTCGCACGCCAGGAAGAGGACTCCAACTTCGACGGAAAGGTCGACCTGAAGCGTGCCGCCGGCGGCAAGGGCACGCAGATCCAGGAAGCCGACACCAACAATGACGGCACGATCGACACCTGGGTGACGACGAACAAATCGGGTGATGTGATCGCAAAGAAGGAGGACCGCAGCGGCAATGGCAAGCCGGACTTCTTCGCCAAGTTCACGAACGGCAAGATCACGAGCCTCGAACAGGATTCGAAGGGCGACGGCTGCAACGACCTGAAGCAATGGTTCGACAAGCAGGGTCGTGTACGCGCCGAGTACAAGGATACGACCGGAAACTGCAAGACGGACGTCTGGAACTACTTCGAGAAAGAAGTCGCAGTCCGCCAGGGCCTCGACACGAGCGGCAACGGTCGACCGGACGTGCTGAGCCATCTCGCCTCGAACGGCGCCATCGAGGTCCAGGAACTCGTCGGTGAAGACGGTCGCAGCCCCGCGCAGAAGCTCTTCCTGGCTGCGGACGGAAGCGTCACCGGGCAGTGTTTCCTGAGCGAAGACGGCAAGAAGCTCAACGCAAGAGCGATCGTCAAGAACGGCGAGATGGTCGAACTGCTGATCGACACCACGGACAATGGCGTGGCCGACACACGAGAAGTCTACAGCGGCGGAAACATCACCCGTGTCGAGGTCGACACCAACAAGGACCGCAAGCCCGACGTGGTGCAGTCGACCGGGCCCGGAGGTGTTTCCCGCCAGGACGAAGACACCGACTTCGACGGCGCGATCGACCGCCGATTCGACGGCGACCAGCTGACGGACGTCCCGGCCGGCACCAAGGCCGGCGAAGATTTCGGCAAGCTGGGTTGCGGCAGCTTCGACGGCTTCTGGTGGAAGCGCTGAGCGACCTCCCACAGAAGGGAACACAGGCGAAGCATGGAAGTCCTCAGTAATGCCGCCAGTGCCGGTGCCCAGCTGTTGAAAGCCGAGCGGATCGCGCAGGCGGCAGGCGACGAAACGCCTCTCACCTCGGCGTACCTGCTCACCTTCGACGTGGGCCGCATCCTGCTCGCCGCCGATCCGGCGCACGGCCGGCTCGTCGCGAATACGCTCCCCGACCTCGAATCGGTGCCGGGGGGACTGGTGGACGCGAGCGAGGAGGAGCCGTGGTGGCGACTGCTCGGATGCTCGCTCGCCCAGGCGACATCCCAGACGGAAGCAACCTCACTCAGACTCGATTTTCGAATCAGCGGCGGTGGACTCAGGAGCCTGGATCTCGTGATGACCGGCGGCGTGATTCGCGCGAAGCTCGCGGGAGTGGCAGGATGACGCCGTACAGCAGCCGAACGAATGTGCACAACGAAGCATGAATTCCGCGGGAAGGGTCAAGTTCCTTCCCGCAGTCAGCCGAAACGCTAGACTCGAAGACTTGGAGGAATCTGATCGTGGAAAATCGCGTGGACCATCGAAGTAACCAGAATGGCAATGTAATGCTGGTCGTTGCGGCGTTGATCCTCGGTGCGTCGGTCGTCGCCGCAGCTGTGCTGATCCAGCAATCGATCGATAACGCAGCGGGTCAGATCTCCGAAGTCGGCAAAGCCGTGGCCGCGATCCCGGCGGCGACTCCGGCCGCGCGTGCCGCCGCTGAGCCCTCACGCGGGGGGCGTCCGGACCCGAACAAGCATTACAAGATCAACACCGCCGGGTCACCCGGCAAGGGCGGTCCGGAGTCCGCCAAGGTGACCGTGGTCGAGTTCAGCGACTTCCAGTGCCCATTCTGCTCGCGCGTCACACCGACGCTGAATCAGATCGAAGAGGCTTACGGGAAGGACGTACGGATCGTCTTCAAGCACCTGCCGCTGCGGATGCACACCAAGGCCCCGGCAGCGCACGCAGCCGCCGAGGCGGCGCATCGCCAGGGTAAATTCTGGGAGATGCATGACAAGATCTTCGCCAACCAGCGCGAATTGACCGAAGCAAAGTTCCTCGAGTATGCGGCTGAACTCGAGCTGGACATCGAGAAATTCAAGAAGGATTCAGCCTCCGCAGACGTCAAGAAGAAGGTCGACGCCGACGCCAAGGAAGCCGCTGCGCTGGGCGTGACCGGCACCCCCGGCTTCTTCATCAACGGCCTCTTCCTGAGCGGTGCCCGCCCCTTCGATTCGTTCAAGACCGTCATCGACAAAGAGCTGAAAGCCGGCTGAGACCCACCCGCCGCCTTTGAAAGCCTTCTTCCAGGGTGAAGTGCTTCACAGCAGCTCTGGGGAGATCGCCTATTCTGTCGCCGACCTCACGGCCGTAGTGCAGCAGACCTCGCTGATCTGCGCGCCGTGACGCGATGGGGGGATCGGCCGGTGAACGCCCGGTTCCAGCGATACTATCGATCCCGTCCCGTGGCTGCCCTGTCCATTGCAGTCACGGTGTTCGGTCTGGTAACGGCGTTCCGAATCACGGGCGCGCTGGAGTCGCTCGAAATCGCCACCTACGATGAGTTCCTGCGTCGCCGCCTGCCCGCTGCGAGCACGCCGCGAATCGCGTTGATCGAGATCGTCGAGGACGACATTCGCAGCTACGGACATCCACTGTGCGATGACACGCTCGCAAGTGTCCTCGAGCGCCTGCTTGCCGCGAACTCGCGAGTGATCGGCATCGACATCTACCGCGACGCGCCGGTCCCGCAGCGGTGTGGCGCAAACGACCCCGACGCACCACTACCGCGCCACTACCAGGCGCTCGGCAAGATCGTCACCGAATCGCAACACGTCGTAATGGTGATGAAGGTCGCCGACCCGGATGGCGGTGGCACCCCGCCTCCGGTGTTCCTCGACGGCACCAATCAATTCGGCTTCTCCGACCTCCCAATCGACTCGGACGGTTCGGTGCGCCGCGCGATGCTCTTCCTCTGGGACGACGACGGGGCGTATGTGTCGTTCTCGCTGCAGCTCGCGTTGCATTACCTCGCAGCCGACGGCCTCTCGCTCACCGCCGACCCGGACGAACCGGATTTCGTGCGCCTCGGCGAGACCACGATTCCGCCCTTCGAATCGAACGACGGCGGCTATGTCGATGAAGATGCTGCGGGCTACCAGTATCTGATCGAATACCTGGATGGCGCGAACGCCTACCCGATCTTCACGCTCGGCCAGGTTGCGCGCGGCGAAGTGCCCGACGAGGCGTTTCGCGATCGCGTGGTGATCCTCGGCTCCACCGCGGTCAGTGTGAAGGATCACCTGCATACACCGCTCAGCCGTGGCAGCGCGCCGATGCCCGGAATCGAGGTGCACGGACACGAAGTGAGCCAGCTGATCCGCTACGCGTACGGCGAATCGAAGCCGCTCGCGGTCGCGAGCGAGCGCAGCGAGATGCTGTGGCTTCTGTTGTGGGCATGCCTCGGCACCGCGCTCGGCCTGTGGAATCGCGGCGCGCGCATCCAGGGGATCGTGGTCGTAGCCGGCCTCGCGGGGCTGGTCGTCTTCGCCTTCCAGCTGTTCGTGCACGGCACCTGGATCGCGGTGATTGCGCCGGCACTCGCCGGCGCGGGCGCAACCGGTCTGTCGAGCATCTACGTCGGCGTCACCGAGCGTGCGCAGCGGCGTCAGGTCACCGACCTGTTCTCGCGCTTCCTGCGGCCGGCCGTCGCCGACGAGATCTGGCGTCAGCGCGAAGCCTTCATGGATAGCGAGAGCGGCGGACTGCCGCGCGCGCGCAGCGTCACGCTCACGACGCTGTTCTCGGACCTCAAGGGCTTCACCGGGGCCTCGGAGAGAATGGGGCCGGAACAACTCACTACCTGGATCAACAGCTACTTGAACGCGATGGCGGAGACCGTGGAGCGCTTCGGCGGCGTGGTGGACGACTACGCGGGCGACGGCATCAAGGCGAACTTCGGTTTCCCGGTGCCCGCGGAGAACGAAGACGAAATCGCACGCGACGCGCAGAACGCCGTTCGTTGCGCGCTCGCGATGGGCGAAGAGATGACGCGCCTGAACGAGCAATGGCGCGCCTCGGGACTCGACCAGGGCCGGATGCGGATCGGCCTCTACACCGGACCGGCCACCATGGGCGCGATCGGCGGCAGCCGCAGCCTCAAATACACTACCGTCGGCGACTCGATCAATACCGCGGCGCGACTCGAGACCTTCGACAAGGAATCCTTCGCAGCGGACCCCGAAGCGAGGGTCAGCCGCGTGCTGGTCGGCGGCGAGACCTTCGATCGACTCGACGACAGCTTCGAGTGCGAATTTCTCGGGGAATACGCGCTCTCGGGAAAGAGCGAAAGCACGCGAATCTATCGGGTTCTCGGTTCGTCCAAAGACGAGTCCGTGACGCGCCCAGGAGGAGAGAAATGAAACGCCATCCGATCACGCAGATGTTCATCACGTTGTGTCTTCTCACGCTGGCCGGCGGATCGTGGGCCGACTCGCACAAGAAAGACGGCGACGACGCCAAGAAGGTCGCGAAGGCGGCGCCTCCGATGGTCTACGTTCCGCCGGAGGATCGCGGCGCACCACGCACCCGCGTCGGAGGAGCCACGCGCGGCACCGACGCACAGGCGCCGACGATCGACGTAATCGCACCCGAGAGCGTGGGACTCACTCTTACGGGCGATCCGGTGCTCTACTGGTACCTGCCGGAACTCCGCGACAACGAGGTCGGCCTGCGAGTCAGCAGCAGCCAATCCGACGAGCCGATTCTGAGGGCGACCCTCCCGACGCCGAAGACCGCCGGCATCCAGCGGGTCCGCCTCGCCGAGCACGGGCTGACGCTCCAGAACGACGTCGACTACCACTGGTTCATTGCGATCCCGGGTGATGTGGATGCACACGAGCGCGACCAGTTCGCGGGCGGCGGCATCACGCGCATCGATGCTCCGATCGACCTCGCTGCGAAGCTAGAAGCAGCCGGCAGCGAGCGCGCGAGGATTCTCGCGGATGCGGGCATCTGGTACGACACGATCGACGCGATTTCGCAGCAGATCGACGCCGACCCGAAGAACGCCGCACTCATCCGTGAGCGCGCAGATCTACTGACACAGGTCGGCCTCGACAAAGCCGCTGCCTTCGAGCAGGCGCGCGCGGGCAAGCTCTGATTGGAGCGCCTTCGTGAAGGCTGGAAATCGACTGGGAGCGGCCACCGCCGGCAAGCTGGCCGTTTTCGGTCGGCATTTCGCCGACGATGTTCCGTGCGCGCTTCACCGCAGCACGCTCCTCGGCTTGCTCGAGTCTAAGCCGATCCGCAGTGCCTAGGAGTCGATCGAGACCGGGCCGCGCCGTCCCTCGATCAAGTCGCGCTGCGCCTCGAATTCGTGAGTCAGGTGCTGCACGAAGGCTCGGATTCGCGCGCTGCGGCGCATGTCGGGGTGAACGAGTAGCCACTGGTCGATGTCCAACTCGGGATCGGGGGGCAGCAGACGGCGCAGCCCCGGACGCGAGTCGGCTCCGAAACAAGCGACGTGGCCGATTCCGATTCCGGCGCGAACCGCCTCTTCGACGCCCATCGCGGTGTTCGCGCGCAACACGATCCGCGCGCGCGGTTGATGGCGGTCCATCCATTCCTGAGTGAGACCATTCTCCCAGCCGACCCAGGGGTAGCGGTCGAGCGGCGCGTCTGCGCCGATGCGCTCGATCAACGCCGGTGCACCGTAGACCGGAAAGACGTGCCGGGCGATTCGTCGACCCACGAGTGCCTGGGGCGGATGACGGGTGACCCGGAGCACGACGTCGGCCTCACGCCGTGAGAGATTGGCCGGGTTGTTGTCGACCACCACCTCGAGTTCGATCTCGGGGTACTGCGTCGAGAATCGCTGGAGTGCGGGCATCAGATTCCGCGCCGTGCTGTCGAGGGTGGCGAAGCGAACGACGCCCCGTAGCTCCGTGTCGCGGCCGGTCAGGCGCCGATCGGCTGCGTCGGCCTCCTCGGCCATCCGCCGCGCCGTCTCACTGAGATCTTCGCCGGCCGGCGTGAGGGCGAGCGAGTTCGACATCCGCTCGAATAGACGTACGCCGGATCGCTCCTCCAGCTCGCGCATCCGCCGCGATACCGAGGAGGCGTCCAAGTCGAGCACACGCGCGGCTCCCGAAAACGACCCCTGCTCGCCTACGGCACCGATGATTCGCAGATCGTCCCACTTCACACCTGCATTTTTGCACAGATAGTCTGCATTTTCACTGAGATGACATGCGTATTTACCACCCTAAGCTTGCAGCTGCGCCCGTAGAAGAGGAGATCCCATGAGCCCGTTCACGAAGACGATCCACCAGATCAGCGTCACCTGCTTGCTGCTGACGGCCATCACCCTCCCCGCCTCGGCGGTCGAACCTGAGGTCGAGCTGCATTGCGAGTTCCGCCCGACTCGAGCCAGCACGGCAGCCGCCGAAGCAGCCCGTTTTCACCGGGTCAACGCCGACCTCCTGCGCAAGGAGATCGCCGATGAACTCGCGGCCCAACGTCACGCCGACGAGGCGGAATTCAGACTGACTCCGGCGCCGTTTCCGGTTGCGACGACGACGCGCTGAGCGGAGCTCCGTGGGGCTGGACTGAATTCACCAGGCCTCTCCGGTGGGCAAGCCTACGACCAGCGGTGGACCCGTACCGGAAGCTGCGTGAAGCCTTTCACGAAGTTGGAGCGGACCCGCAGCGGCTCGCCGACCACCTCCACCTCACGGAAGCGTGCCAGCACCTCTTCCCAGAGGATGCGGAGCTGCATTTCCGCAAGGCGGCTGCCCATGCAGAAATGGACTCCCCAACCGAAAGACAGATGCTGGCGTGCATTCTTGCGATCGATGAGGAACTCGTTCGCCCGCTCGATGACGGACTCGTCCCGGTTGCCCGACACGTACCACATGACGACCTTGTCACCCTGCTTGATCTGCTTTCCGGCGAGTTCCGTATCCTGCGTCGCCGTTCGTCGCATGTGGGCCAGCGGCGTCTGCCAGCGGATGATCTCGCTCACCATGTTCGGGATGAGGCCGGGGTCGTCCCGCAGCTTCTGATATTCCTTCGGGTTCTCGTTCAACGCGACGATGCCACCAGAAATCGAGTTTCGCGTGGTGTCGTTGCCACCCACGATCAATAGAACCAGCGTCCCGAGATATTCCAGGGAAGACAGATCTCGGGTGTCTTCCGCATTGGCCAATGCCGTCACCAGGTCGAGACGCTCGCCCTGCGGCTTGTTCTCCCGCTCCTTCCAGAGTTCGGTAAACACCTCGAGACATTCTTTGAGTGCGGCCCGGCGTTCCTCCTCGGTGATACCAACCGCACCCACCATATCCGGACTGGCGGTAGCCATATCCGACCAGAATGTGAGCTTGCGGCGCTGCTCGTAGGGAAAATCGAAGAGCGTTGCGAGCATGCCGGTCGTCAGCTCGATCGACACCCGATCGACCCAATCGAAGCTTTCACCCACGGGCAGACCATCCAGGATCTCGCGGACCCGCTCGCGGATCAGCGGCTCGAGCAACTTCAGATTGCGCGGCGCTGCGACGGGCTGGACGACGCTACGGTGGGCCAGGTGCCTGGGCCCGTCCATCGTGATGAAACCAGCTTCGAGCGGGAAGTCGGGATCGGGATCCCCCACCACGATGCTGCGCGTCGACGAGAAGATTTCAGGGTTCTTCTCGACATAGACGATGTCGTCGAAGCGGGTGACCGACCAATAGGGGCCGAACTCGCTCTCGGCGCAGTAGTGGACGGGATCCTCCGCCCGTAGGCGTTCGAAATACCCCCAGAGCGTGTCGCTCTCGAAGATCTCGGAATCCGAAACGTCGATCTTGTCGAGGGGAATGGAATAGGGGTCGGCGCCGGCCTGTCCCTTGGAAGAAATCGGACTCGCTTCAACGCCTTTGCCCATGTGACCTCCGGGGTCCGACACGGTTCGAGAGAACGCCTCGCAAGGCTACCGCGTATCCTGCGGTCGGAAACAACCACCCCTCGTGGGGCCCGTCACGCTTCAGCGTTCGCGATCGACTCGTCCGCCACGAGCCGTGCCCCAGCCGTTCGGAGCGCGCTACCGAGGGGGATCGAAGAGGACCTTCTCCGTGAAGTCGACCACGAGTTCATCCCGCTGGTTCTTCAGATGGTGCCGGAGCGCGACGATCACCTGGCCCCGCTTCGTCTTGCGATCGACGCCGGCTTCGAGTTCGACCTGAAGCGTGTCGCCGGGAAACGCCGGCTGCTTGACGGCCGCCTCGACGCCGACCATTCCATGAAAGGCGCCGAGGCCCTCGCGATCCGAGATCGCAGCGACCACCTCCATGATGGACGTCGCGACGAGCCCCATCCCCAAGGAGATGAGTAGCGGCGCGGGAGCAAATCGGCGGTTGTGCGCTCCAGGCATCTTCGCGACCCAATCCATGTCGATGAAGGGCGGCTCGTGGAGGCCGACCAGGTTCACGAAGTTCACGATATCGGTCTCGGTCAGGGTTCGCCGATGCGACGTATATCGGCAGACCGGCTCGCCGGAGGCCGACTGTTCGATGCGTACCCGTTCTCCCATACCACGCTCCTCTGCTCCACTAGACAGCGGATGGCGGCTTCGAGAATGGCACGGCGCGTCGCGATCGACCACCGCGGCCGCCGTTCGAACACGCCCGCGACGAATCGCGCGATCGCCCCTTCGCGTGCTATCTACGGGCCGTGTGGCTGAGATGCGACTCGACCGCCTCGATGGAGATATGGAATCGATGAGCAGGTTGGCGAAAGTTTCATTGCTGTGGGCCGTTTCGGTCGCGCTGGTCGCCGCGTCGGGCATCGCCGAGGTCGGACGTGCCGCTGATGAGAAACGCGTCCGCGTCGCGGCGAGCGAGCGCTACAAGGCGGCGCGATTGCACCGCTTCACTCTCGGCGGCGGCTACCGCGACCTCTGGGAAGCGGAGATCGAGCTGCCTATGCTCGATCTCGCCGAAACAGGGGGCGGGCTCTCCCCGACCGGTCGCTTCGGCGGCCTGCAGACCGCCGTCCTCGGATTGAAGGGCCCCGACGGGCGCGCCTACACCTTCCGAGGCACCGATAAAGACCCGTCGACCATGCTCGACGAAGAGCTCCACGACACCGTCATCCGGACGATGGTGCAGGACCAGATGGCCGCGCAGAATCCCGGCGCTCCGCCCGTCGTCAGCGTCCTCGCAGAAGCGGCCGGCCTGCTCGCGATTCAAGAGCGCCTGGTGGTGATGCCGGACGACCCGCGGTTGGGCGAATACCGTGAAGAGTTCGGCGGCATGGTGGGCGCCTTCTACGAGTTTCCAACGCCCGCGACGTCGACGCATCCCGGCTTCTACGGCGCAACCGAGATCATCGACTACAAGGACCTCTACGCCCGACTCGAACAGGGCGGTGAAGCAGTAGACGCCGAGGCCTTCCTGCGCGCGCGGCTGTTCGACATCCTGATCGGCGATTTCGACCGACACCGCAAGCAATGGCGCTGGGCGAAACTTCCGGGCGATCCGCGTTGGAAGCCGATCCCCGAAGACCGCGACATGGCCTTCGTCCGCTACGAGGGCGCCGGCCCGCGCGCGGCCTCCGTCTACTTCCCGATCCTGCAGAACTACGGCCCCAAGTATTCGTCGATCAAGGGCTTGACCCTCCACGGCTGGGAGCAGGATCGCTGGATCCTGCCCGCGCTGTCGTGGGAACAGTGGGACGCGATCGCGCGGGACATCCAGTCGCGCATCACCAACCGGGTAATCGACCTCGCACTCGGGGAGCTGCCGATCGAATATGCGGCACTCGATCACGAGCGGCTGCGCAGCGACCTGCGTGGGCGACGGGACCGCCTCCACGAGGCGGCACGCGAGTACTACGAGCATCTCGCACGCCAGGTCGACGTACAGGCGTCGAACGCGACCGAAGCCGTCGAAGTTACCCGGGATGATGACGGCAACACCCTGGTCGAGATTTCAGCAACCGGTACCGATGGGACAGCGACCGTCTTCTCGCGACGCTTCGAGCCCGGTGAGACCCGCGAGCTTCGCATCTATCTCCGCGACGGCGACGACCGCGTTCGCGTGACCGGTTCCCCCGGCTGCATGCGTCTATCTGGTTGCGTCCGCCTGCGAGTGATCGCGGGAATGGGCGAGAAGACGCTGGACGACAGCCAGGCCGGCGGAACACAAGTCTACGACGAGCACGACAGCATCGAGGTCACACGGGGAACGCTGACGAGCGTCCACCACTCGCCCTACGAGCCGCCGGAGCCCGTCTCCGGCTTCGTCGACGTGGACGACATGCCCCCGCGCGATTGGGGCAGCGAGATCGTTCCGGTTCCCGTGTTCGGCTACGAGCGGGACGTCGGCGTCTTCGTCGGCGCCGGAGCGATCTACAAGCGCTACGGCTTCCGCAAGCACCCGTGGAGCAGCAGATTCGCGCTCAGTGGCGGCTGGGCCACTGAAGCAAACGAACCGCGCATCAAATTCAGCAGCAGCTTCCGACTCGAGCGCACGACGAATCTCCTCCTCAATTTCGACATCTTGTACTCGGGAATGGAGATGTTGCGCTGGTACGGCTTCGGCAACGAAACCGGAGACGACGAGAGCGATTCATTCTACCGCGTGCGCAATCGCCTCTATTATGCGGCGCCGAACTTCCAGCTCGCCTTCGACGAAGACCGCCTCAAGCTCGGCACCGGCCTGTACATCGGAAACTCGTTGACGAAGGACGGCAATCGCTTCATCAACTTCGACGACCCCTACGGCAGTGGCGACTTCGGCTTGATGAGTTTCTTCGTCTCGGGCCAGTACGACACGCGTCGCCTGCGCGAACAGGATGCCTCCGGCTTCAACCTCCGTTTTCACGAGAACCCCGCGGCGGGCTACCCGGTTTCCGGCTTTCTGGTCGACGTCCGTACCGACGTCAGCCCACCGGCGCTCGACGTCGTCAGCACCTGGGGCTCCCTCCAAGGGACCGCATCGGTCTATCTGACCGGGCGCGAGGACTGGGGTCGCTGGAGCTGGCTCGAGCGCTTCACGCTCGCGCTACGGGCGGGTGGGCGGGCGACCTTCGGGAAGGTGCCGTACTTCCAGGCCGCCTTCATCGGCGGCGGTGACTTCTTCTCGGGCCACGCTTCCGTGCGCGGCTTCCGCGACCAGCGCTTCGCGGGCGATTACTCGTTCTTCAACAACAACGAGCTGCGAGTCTTCCTGTTTCGCACCAAACTGCTCGTCCCGGGCGACGTCGGCCTGATCGGCTTTGCGGACGTCGGACGCGTCTTCGTCGACGGCGAGAGTTCGAACAAGTGGCACGTGGGAGGCGGCGGCGGTGTGTGGTTCGCTCCGCTCTCCCGGGCGAACACGATCAGCCTCTCGGTCGCGAACAGCGAGGAGGAGACGCTGGTCTACATGCGCATGGGCTTCCACTACTAGCCCAGCGCCGCCGGCGCGTCCCGGGTCGTCAACGCTCTTGGAATCGACCGGAAGTGGCCACCGCCGGCAAGCCGGCCGTTTTCATTCGGAATTTTTCCTTCGAAGAGCCGCGCGCACGCTTCAGGGCGGCACGCTCCTTGCTCTCGTCAACTTGCTGAACTCGAACCAGCAAGGAGACCCTCATGTCGATTCGCGCCCTGTTGTGGATCGGTCGCGCGCGCCAATTCGCGGGCGACCTGATCGCCGATGCTCCCTCGCTCGACGTCACCTGGGAGCGAAACATCGAACTCGCGCTCGTTCACTCCTTCGACGCGCTAGACGCCGTCGTGCTCGACGTCGACGACGAGCCGAGTGGTCGGCGCGACCTCGAACGCCTGATATGCGAATGGCCGGACTGCCCCGTAATCGTGCGGGTCCCCAAGGAGGCGGGCACTGAAGCCGGCGACTGGCTCGAAGCGGGTGCCATCGCCGTACTTCCGAGCGAGCTGCGGGTGGACGACGGCTCTGCGAGCCGTCAGCTCCGCGACTGCATCGAACAGGCCGTACTTGCACGCTCCGGACGCACCGCCTCGAAACGCCGAACCGACGCGGATGCATCGCCCTTCCCCACCATCGTCGGCGAAAGCCCGGAAATGCGCCGTGTGTTCGCACTCATCGAGCACGCGGGGCGTTCGCGAGCGACCGTGCTCGTGACCGGTGAGACGGGTACCGGCAAAGAGCTGATCGCGCGCGCGGTCCATGACGGCAGCGCGCGTCGCGAACACGCCTTCGTCGCGTTCAACTGCGCCGCCTTTCCCGAATCCCTGCTCGAAAGCGAACTCTACGGGCACACCAAGGGCGCCTTCACCGGCGCAGACCGCGAGAAGGCCGGCCTGATCGAGACAGCCGATCGGGGGACGCTCTTCCTCGACGAAATCAGCGAAACCTCGGGCCCGTTCCAGGCGAAGCTCTTGCGGGTGCTCCAGGAGCGTGAGGTACGCGCAGTCGGCAGCACGCAATCGCGCCGGGTCGACGTGCGGATGATCGCGGCGAGCAATCGCGATCTGCTGACCGAAGTGCGACGCGGCCGCTTCCGCGAGGACCTCTACTACCGACTGGCCGTCTTTCCGATCCACATGCCGCCGCTGCGGGAACGGCCGGGCGATGTCGCGCCGCTGGCCGAGTTCTTCCTCGCGCTGCACGGCCGACGCGAACACAAGGCGCGGGTCGTCCTCTCGGAAGAAGCCGCCCAGCAGCTGGCCTCATACGGCTGGCCCGGCAACGTGCGCGAACTCGAGAATGAAATCCAACGCGCGCTCGCACTCGCGGAACCCGGCGACCGACTCGAGCCGAAGGACTTCTCGTTGAAACATTCCGCCCCGCTCCCGAGCGAAGCCGCGACGATCGAAGCCGGTGAGTCCCTGCGCGAAAGCATGCAACGCCTCGAAGCGCTGATGCTGCGCCGCGCGCTGAAGGCCCACCACGGCCGCCGTACCGCCACCGCGCGCAGCCTCGGAATCACTCGGGAGGGGCTCTACAAGAAGTTGAAAAGACTGAACATAGAATGAGACGACCAGGTCTTCTCGAACCGCCGTTCCGCTGCAGAGTGACCGCTGGACGAACACCGAGGAGACCGCTTTCGATGATCTCCGTCCGCGAAGAGATATGCGTACCGCTTCCGTGGTAAGTGCGCTTGCGGAACTGTTCGTAATCGTGGTGCCAGGAAGCGGTCAGGCGTGCGCTTCCGACGCGGGTTCTATCATCGGGTCTTGCCGCCCCCGCCGGGCGGTCGTAGTCTCGCCGGGAAATTTCCGCTTGTGATAGGCCGGGCCACTCGGACGGACGCAGGGGGAGCAGAGGGAGACTGTACCGATGTCGGACGAGATCACCCATCTCAGGAACGAAGTCGAGACCCTGCGAGCCGAACTGGAGCGCGTGCGTAGGGAGGGGCATCGGGACCCCTACTCCTCCTCCCTCGCGCAGCAGGATTGGACCGCCACCCGTGAGGTGCCCGCCCAGGGCCTGGAGGCGGAGGCCGTCAGGGCCCTCGTGGAGAACACGCACAGCCTCGACTTCAACCAGAAGCTGAACACCTCCTCCTACGTCAACGTCAGCTTCGAGGAGCAAGAGGAGGCGATCGCTCTGATGGGAATGAGGGTCAACCTCGCGGACCAGACCGTCTATCCCCATTCCTACAAGATGCACGACAGCGTGGTGAACATGCTCGCCCACCTGTGGCACTGCCCGAAGCCGGACGACTTCGACGAGTACGGAGTCTACGCCGGCGCCGGCACAGTGGGCTCCACCGAAGCGTGCCTGCTCTCCGGCCTGGCCCTGAAGTTCCGCTGGAGGGAGTGGTACGCCAAACGCCACGACATGACCGCGGAGCAGGTCCTGGGCGTGCGACCCAACCTGGTGATCTCCAGCTGCTACCAGGCGGCCTGGGAGAAGCTGTTCAAGTACATGGATATCGAACCCAGGCTGATCCAACCCTCCGTAGCTTCCTTCAAGCTGAATCCCGAGGACGTGCGGGCCGCGATCGACGAGAACACCATCGGCGTCGTGTGCATCATGGGCAACCATTACGGCGGCCAATACGACCCTGTCTGGGACGTGGACAAGGTCGTGGGAGAGGTGAACGAACAGAGAGGCTTCCAGGTGGGAATTCACGTGGACGCCGCCTCCGGCGGCTTCATCGCTCCCTTCCAGGACGACCTGCCCGCCTGGGACTTCAGGCTCGAGAACGTCCTCTCCATCTCCTCCAGCGGACACAAGTACGGTGAGTCCGTCTGCGGGACGGGCTGGGTCGTGTGGCGCCAGCGAAAGGGCCTGAGCGAGCACGTGGCGATCTCGGTGACCTACCTGGGAGGCAAGGCGGACTCCTACACCCTGAATTTCTCTCGCCCTGCGAGTGGCATCTACGTCCAGTACTACAAGCTCATGCGCTACGGGATCGATGGCTACCGACAGGTCTGCGACAACCTCATGGCGAACGCCAAGCACCTGCGGGACGGAATGAAGGCCATGCGATACAAGGGCAAGCCGCGCTTCATCTTCCTCGACGATGGGGACACCCACTGCCTTCCCGTGGTCACCGCCATGCTGAACCCGGAGTGCGGCTTCACCTACGACGACATCGACATGCAGCACGTACTTTCCCAGAACCACTGGTACGTGAGCGGCTACCGCATGGGCTTCAACGACCCGATCAGCGAGGAGTACTCTCCGCTGTTCCACGACGAGGACGCCCAGCAGTCCATGTTCCGCATCGTGGTGAAGAGCAACCTGACGCGCAGCCTGGCAGAGGACCTGCTGGAGTCGCTCAAGGCGGCCTTCGAACTCCTCGACGCGGTCGACTTCTCCAAGCTGCATGGCTTCGACACCAGCACCCTCCGCCACAAGGCCCAGCGGATCACGAACCACTGCTGATCGGCGCCAGCAGCGCATGAATATGCGCTCACCGGGACCGGTCGCATCGGAAGGACCGACTAGCTCTGCCGGTGAACGGCGACTTCCTGCCTGCCCAGAAATGCCCGGATCTCGGTCAGCACGGCCCGAATCCGCGGGATCTCCGACAGCGCCGCAGGAACGACGAAACGCAGCGGTCGTTCTCGTCCGATGTCGTCGCGCAGCACTGGGACGAGGCGATCTGCGGCACCGTCCGGCTCCGGAAGTCCGGCGTCCGGCAGGAAGGCGATGCCCATTCCGGCGGCGGCACACTGGCGCAGCATGTGGATGTCCGTGCTGATCATTGCCGGTTCCACGCGTAGGGCCAGACCCTGGCGCGTCGGCCAGAGGGTCGGGTCGCCGTCGGGCGGGGCCCAGGCGAGCAGGTCGTGGTCCGCCAACGCTTCCGGTGTCTCCGGAACTCCGTTTCGCCGAAGGTATTCGCTGCTCGCGATGAGCCACTCACGCAGCCGCAGGATCTCGTAGGACACCCACGGCCCTGCCGGACTGCGGCTGCCGAAGTGCACGGCCACGTCGACATCGTCGAGCAGCCCAGCCAGCGGGTCGTCCGAGAAGCGCACTCTGAGGGAAAGGCGCGGGTGCTTCTGGCGCAACGTCGCGAACAGGGGCGTCAGGATCTGGGGCGGCATTCCCGCCGGAAGGACCATGCGCAGCTCGCCAGTCGGCTCCGCTCCGACCTCGCGCACGGAGCTCAACAGCGCGTTGGCTTCCTGCAGGATGCGGCGACCGCGGACGGCCAAAACCGTCCCCGCCTCGGTCGGTGTCACGCCCTGGGCCGTGCGGTTCAGCAGGGGCACGCCCGCCCGCGCCTCGAGCTCGTCGAGCCGCCTGCGCAGCGTTGCTCGCGCGAAGTTGAGCGACCGCGCAGCGGCCACGATCGAGCCCGTCTCGACCGCCGCGACGAAGGCCCGCAGCTCGTCCAAATCCATCATGTCACCAGAGTACTTTAGATGGTCAAAATTTGACCATCTAATGCTCATTAATGGACATTTCGAAGCCATACTCCTCGATCTAGGGTGTGACCAACATGGCAATCACGAGCCAGGGAGGGCCCGCAGATGGGAACGGCGCAAATCGAAATTCCGCCGAAACTAGAGGCTTTCTGCCAGGTCGAGGAGTCCCTGCTTCGCGGATATACCCGGGACGACAGCGGTGCGCGCGGCGAGATGCCGGTTGCCGCGTTCCGGCCGCAGACGATCGGACAGCTGCTCGATCTGGTTGGCCATGCCCGCCGGACCGGACTGCGCCTTCAGCCGGTCAGCTCGACCGGCACGCACCACCGCGGCGACACACTGTGCGCAACCCGAAGCGCGATCGTCGACATGTCGGCCTTCGACGAAGTCGTGCGCTGCGACCGGCGCAATCGGGTCCTGCTGTTCGAGGCCGGGGTCGCCTTCGATGCTCTCGCGAACAACGCGCGCGCGGAGGGGCTGCGGCCGATGCTCCCGCTCTGCCCGCGACCGGGCAAATCGGCGCTGGCCGCCTACCTCGACCGCGAGCCGACGATCTACCCGCGCTTCCAGTGGGACATCTCCGATCCTTTGCTGTGCACGGAGATCGTCCTCGGGACCGGCGAGCTATTCCGCACCGGCAGCGCGGCGGGCCCCGGCAGTCTGGTCCAGCAGTGGCAGGCCGGCGACGCGCAGAAGAATCCGATGGGCCCCGGACCTGCCGATGTCATGCGCATCTTCCAGGGCGCGCAGGGCGCCTTCGGCATCGTCACCTGGTGCTCGACCAAAGCCGAA
>CAXMSF010000085.1:0-3801 GCA_964196055.1 uncultured Gammaproteobacteria bacterium
ATCGAGATGCTGCTCCAGGCCTAGCGGCCCGGCCGGAGAAAGGACGCACCGAATGGAATTCTGGACCACGAGCATCGGCATCTCGAAGATGCGCCCGATCCCGAGCGCGCTCGGCGATGGTTACGACAAGTTCGTCAACGACGCCGTCGAAGCGGAAGCCCTCGGATTCGACGGCTACGGCAGCGGCGAGCACCATTTCATGTATGACGAATTCATGCCGATTCCGCTCCAGGCGATGGCCGCCGTGGCGTCGAAGACATCGAAGATGCGGCTCTCCACGAACGCAATGTTGCTTCCCCTCTACGACCCGATCGAGGCCGCGGAGATCGCGTCGACCCTCGACGTCCTGTCGAACGGTCGCGTCTCGCTCGGCCTCGGCATGGGTTATCGCCCTTACGAATTCGACGGCTTCGGCACCAAGAAGACGACGCGCGGCGCGCGGCTGCGCGAAGCCATGGAAGTGCTGCGGCTCGCGACCACGCAGGAGAGCTTCTCGTACCAGGGCAAGCACTACCAATACGAGAACGAGCGCCTCCAGCCACGCTCGATTCAGCGCCCGATCGACCTGTGGTTCTGCGGCGGCACTTCGCTGCAGGGTGCGCGACGCGCCGGTGCGGCGGGACTCGGCTATTGGCTCGCGAATTCGCCGTACGACCACACCGAGACCATCGTGAAGGAGTACCGCCAGGCCGGCGAAGAAGCGGGCTTCGCGCCGTCCGAGCTGCGAATCGCCTCGTTCAAGGACGTCTGCATCGGCAACACCATGGCGGAGGCCGAGGGCCTGCGTCAGATGTTGATGGACAGCTTCTACGACGAGCACATCCTCGGCTACGGCTACCTCGTCGACGAAGACGGCAAGAACATCTACAACCCCCCGAAGGATCACCCGCTCTACGAGCGCTTCATCAGCAGCCTCTACTGCGGAACCGTCGAGATGGTGATCGAAGAACTCAAGCGCTACGAAGCGCTGGGGATGGACATGATCTTCCTACCCAGCCAGCAACGCGAAACGATCGCCAAGGAAATTCTCCCCGAATTCAGGAAGTGATGCGACGCCATGGACCTCAGTTTCTCTGAAGAAGACGAAGCGTATCGAGCCAAACTGCGACAGTGGCTCAGTGAAAACATCGGCGGCGGTGGCGGTGAAAGTGCCAGCGCGGTGATGAAGCGCGCCGAGAGCGGCGACGAGAGCAAGAAGGACCCGCTCGCGGGCGCGCGCGCTTGGCCGCGCACGCTGCACGACGCCGGCTATGTGGGCATGGCCTGGCCGAAGGAGTACGGCGGGCAGGATGCTTCGTTCACCCAGCAGGTGATCTGCGGCGATGAAATGGCGCGCGTGCGCACGCCGCCGCTGATCAACACGATCGGGCTGTCGATCATCGGCCCAACCCTCGTGCAGCACGGCACCGAGGAACAGAAGAAGCGCTTCCTGCCGCGAATCCTGCGTGCTGACGACCTCTGGTGTCAGGGCTTCAGCGAGCCCGAGGCCGGCAGCGACCTCGCTTCACTGCGATGCCGAGCCGAGATCGACGGCGACGAGTTCGTGGTCAACGGTCAGAAGGTCTGGACCAGTCTCGCACCGATCTCGGACTGGATCTTCATGCTCGTGCGCACCGACCCGGACGCGCCGAAGCGCGAGGGCATCAGCTACCTGCTCGCGGACATGAAGAGCCCGGGCATCACCGTACGCCCGCTGCGCAATGCGGCCGGCGGCATCCACTTCAGCGAGGTCTTCTTCGACAACGTCCGCGTGCCCCGCGACCTTCTCGTTGGCGAACTCAACGGCGGCTGGCAGATCGCGCGCAGCTCGCTCGATCACGAGCGCAGCGGTCTGTCGGGCGTGGTTGCCCTCGAGGAGACCCTCGGCCGACTGTGGCGAATGGCGAGCAACCTCGACCGCGGCGACCACAAAGCCGTCGAAGACCCGTCGACCCGCCGAGTGCTCGCGCAGCACTGGATCGAGATCGAGGGCCTGCGGCACCTCGGCTTCCGAACACTGAGCAACCAGATCGCGGGCAAGCCACCGGGTGCGGGATCGTCGGTGGGCAAGCTCTTCGCCTCGGAAACCCGGAACCAGATGACCCGAACCGCGCTTCGGGTCGAGGGTCCGCTGGCACCGATCGGGAAGCGATCTCCGCACACCGTCGATCGTGGCCGTTGGCACGCCGCCTACTTCGACGCACTCGCACACTCGATCGGCGGTGGAACGAGTGAAGTCATGCGCAACGTGATTGCCGAGAAGGTCCTCGAATTGCCGAGACCCGACGAGGGCTGATCGAAACAATCGACCCGCGCACCGCCACCACGGAAGGCGGTTCTGGCGGGCGCGACGAGGAGCTCGAGACATTGGACTTCAACCTCAGCGAAGAGCAGGAAGCTCTGCAAGAAATGGCGTGCGACTTCATTCGTGAGCGCTGGCCCACGGATCATGCGCGCGAGGCCCTCGACAAGCGTCCCGCGGTGATTGGCGAGGCGGTCTGGCAGGAGATCCTCGAAATGGGCTGGCTCGGCGTCGCGGCGGGCGAGGATGTCGGTGGTATCGGCGGGGATGTGCTGACCGCAGCCGTGTTGTCCCAGGAAGCCGGACGCGGTGTGCTGCCCGGCCCCTTCCAGAGTTCGCTGATCGCAGCCCTCGTGGTCGATCGAAGCGGGAACGACGCGATTCGAAACGAGCTCGTTCCCCAGCTGATCGAGGGGAGCGTGCGCGCCACCGTCGCGGTCGAAGAGCCCGGCGGCCGCTACGGGCCCGATGCGATCGCCGCCGAAGTGCGGGCGGGCGCGGACGGCTGGCAGCTCACGGGCAGCAAACTGCTCGTCCCCGACGCCGACGCGGCCGCGCTGCTGATCGTCGGCGCGCAGACTCCGGACGGGCTCGGTTGGGTCCGCGTCCGCGGCGACGCCCAGGGTGTCGAAATTCGCAAGATGGAACGCATGGACGCGCAGTCGTGCTCGGAGGTGATCTTCGAGAACGCGCCCGTCGAAGGCGACGCGCTGCTCGGCGACGAGCGTGCACTGCGCGAGGCCTACGACATCTGGACGGTGTTGCTCGCGGCCGACCTGCTCGGCAGCGCCGAGGCCTCGCTCGAACTCACGCGCCGCTACGCGATCGAGCGCGTTCAGTTCGGGCGCCCGATCGGCACCTTCCAGGCGGTGAGCCATCGCCTCGCCGACAATCTCGTCGATGTCGAGATCGGGCGCAGCCTGCTCTACGGCGCCTGCCTGGCCCTCGACGAGAAGCGCGACAACGCCGCCCCGCTCGTCTCCGCAGCCAAGGCCTGGCTGAGCGATGCCGCGGTCTCAGCGGCCGAATCCGCACTCCAGATCCACGGCGGCGTGGGCTTCTCCTGGGAATACGACGTACACCTGCACATGCGCCGGTCGCGTTGCAACGCGGCAATCCTCGGCGACGCGGACTATCACCGTGATCGCGTCGCCGACTACATGGACGAATCGTGGGTGCCGCCGATCAAAGCCTGAAGCGTCCCCACGCTTGCGGGCCGGCTGCCATGCCACGAACGAGAGAGCGATGGTTGAGTCGAAAGCTGCCGTGACGCAGTTCGAGCGTCTGTTTTCGCCGCTCCAGGTCGGGCCGATGACGGTTCCGAACCGGATCTGCGAAACGACGAATACGATCGGCGCAGCGCAGATGCCCGGCTTCATCGACGACCCCTTCATCGCACATCACCTCGCCAAGGCGAAGGGCGGCACCGGCTGGATCGGCAGCGAAACCTTCCTGTTGAATTCCCCGCTGCCCAACGAGGCCGCGGATGAGTTCTTCCCGGGCACCGGCTCCATCCGAAT
>CAXMSF010000086.1:0-7015 GCA_964196055.1 uncultured Gammaproteobacteria bacterium
ACACGCACGAAACGCCGAGCGCAGCAGATCTTCGAGTGTCTCGGCTGCCTCGCGCGCTTCGTGAACCCTGCGCCGCAACTCGATCTGAAAACCCTCGATCAACTCGTGAAGCAGTGCTTCCTTGTCGGGGAAGTAATTATAAAATGTCCCGGTCGCGAGATCGGTCCGGCGGATGATGTCGCGCACGGTCGTGGCGCCGAAGCCGATCTCGCAAAAGGCCTCGCGCGCGGCCCGCAGAATCGCGGCCCGGTTTCGCGAAGCGTTCTGCTCGCGTTTCCCAACCTCGACGACTCCCACTGCGACCCCATCGGACGACATCGGCGGCGAGACTCAGCAGCCTTCGCTGAAGATATTGGCCGCGTCGGCTGCGAAATCCGCGAGCAGGAAGCGCTCCTGCGGCTTCTCGGAAGCGGTCTTGGGAATCTCGCCCACCACCTGAATATAGGAAGGGACGAAATTCGCTTCGAGCGCACGCCGGCAGGCGACGAAGACGTCGTCCGCTCGAAAGGTCGTCGCATCCGTCGGCACGATCGCGGCCACGACGTCCTTCTCGCCCGGCGCACCCGAAGCGGCGTCGATGCCGTACACGAAGACGTCGGTGACCGAGGGCTGTTCGGCGATCGCCTTCTCGACGAAGCCAACGTTGACGAAGTCACCGTTGTGACGGATTCCGCCGCCGATGCGATGGTCGAAATAGAGCCAGCCATCTTCGTCGGTGTGCCCGAGATCGCCGCTGCGGAGCCAGCCGCCCCGGGTCTTCCTCTCGGAGGCTTCGGCGTTTCCGTGGTACTCGACGCTCGCGCTACTGCCGTCGAGTGGGCGCGAGCAGATTTCACCCGGAACGAAGGGCGGGCGCTCGCGGTCGTTCTCGTCGAGAACCTTCATCTCGAGATTCGGGCCGGGCTTTCCGAATGACCCCACCGGACCCACGCCGGGCGGGTTGATCGCGAGCCCGCCTTCGATCGCCGCGTACCACTCGAGGATCTCCACCCCGAAGCGCTCGGCGAACGGCAGCCAGATCGCCGCCGGCATACCCGCGCTCATCACACGGCGAACCGGATTGTCGGCGTCGTCCGCTTTCTCCGGCTCCGAGTAGATCGCGGTCGCCATGCCACCGAGGAGCGAAAAGGCGGTGCAGCCGTGGGCCCGACACACCTCCCAGAGCTTCGATTTCGTGAAGCGGCGACTGAACACTGCGCGTAGACCCATCGCGATCGAGGGGCCGAGCGTCACCGCCTGGGCGTTGCCGTGGGTGAGCGAAAGGCCCGTGTAGGGGCGGTCGTCGGGCTGGTAGCCCGCGATGATTCCGACCGCCCCGTAGGCGCCGAAGCGCTGGTTCGGAAACACGACGCCCTTCGGATCGCCCGTGGTCCCGGAGGTGTAGATGATCTGAAGTGGATCGCCCGGGCTCTCGAGACGAATGTTCAGCGTCGAGGCGGGCTTCGACAGCACGTCGGCAAGCGATTCCGCACCGTCGGCGTCGGCGATCGAGAGCGCGCTGTCCTCGTCGCTCGACTCGAGCACGAGCGACCAATCGACCTTCGCACCGTGTGCCTTCGCCGCAACGACTTCGCCGAGCGCGTAGTCCCCGCAGACGACGCCACGACAGTCCGCATTGCGCAACATGAAGGCGAGTTTCTCACCGCGCGTGCGCGGATCGATCGGCACGAACACGCAGCCGGTGATCGACGCAGCGATCATCGCCTCCACGAACTCCGGGTGGTTGCGCATCATCAGCGCGAAGCGATCACCGCGCCCCATCCCGCGCGCGACCAGGGCGGCCGCGAGCCGGTTGCCGTTGACCGCGAGATCCTGGTACGTCCGCACCTCGTCCGGTGTCGTTCCGCCGTCGAGGCTCAGATGCTCGAAGGTGAGCACGTCGAAGTCGGGGTCCCGCTCGGCGCGGATACGGACCATGTCCACCAGGACCGATTCGTCGCGTTGCCACATGACCGAATCCTCTCCTCCAGCGGCCTACATCACGGGGAGCGAGACGGTGAAGCGACCTCCCGGCAGAGTCGGCGCTACAGCTTATCGGCCCCAACCAGGCCGAGCACGTCGTTACAGCCATCCTCGATCATCGAGGCGCGAGCATCGCGCAGCAATTTCTCGATCGGGTATTCGCGGCTCAACCCATTCCCGCCGAAGATCTGGAGCGCCTGGCTCGCGACCTCGAACGCGGTCTGCGTACAGAAGATCTTGGAGGCGATCGAGTACTGGACCAACGGCGGTTGGGTGGAGTTGTAGAGCATGACGCGACGCGCAAGAGAACGCGCCGCCTCGACCTGGGTGAACATCCGGAACAGCTTCGACTTCACGTTCTGGTGCTGGAAGATCGGAACACCGCCCTGCACGCGCTCCCGCGCATATTCGAGCGCATGCTCGTAGGCCGCGCGCGCGACGCCGACGAAGGTCGTGCCCATGTAGGCGTTCGCAGTCGCAAGAATCAGCTCGACGATCGTGCTGTAGGCGTCGGATCCGACCACCATGTATTCGCTGGGAATTCGCACATCGTCGAAGAAGATCTCGCCCTGATTGAGGGCCCGTTGCCCGAGCTTGTCGAGCGGCGCTCCGCGCGACACCCCGGGTAGGTCGAGCGGAACGAGAGCGACGCCGCCGCCCTTGAAACCCTGGCTCGGGTCGATGGTGCAGAACAGCGCCGCCACCGTGGCAATGCTGCCGTTCGAAACCCAGGCGGCCTTCTGCCCGCGGATCACCCACTCATCGCCTTCCTTCGTCGCGATGCAATTCGCCCGGATCCTCGGATCGTCGAAGTGCGGCTGATCGAAGGTGAGCGTATCGCTGCCGTGATCCGGCTCGGTGATGGCCCAGCAACCGATCTCCGGGTTGTCGGGCGAAGCGAAACGCTCGATGAGCTCCGGGCGGCCCGCGATTTTCGCGAACATGCCGGGGAAGCCCGCAACACCGAGGCTGACGGCGATTCCCGAATCGCCCCAGCCGATCTCCTCGTTCACGAGGTAACGAATGCGCGCGCTCGACGCGGGGTCTACGTTCGCCTCACCGGATTCGAGTCCGTTCAGTCCGAGTTCCCGATATCTTTCGAAGACCCGCCACAGCACGGAACCCTGCGCGATGACGTCGGCGGGATCGTGCAAGCGGTCGAGTTCGATGCCGGCCGGCCGAACCACTTCCTCCACGAATTTGCGGGTGACATCGCGAATTTCGCGCTCTTCGTCGCTGAGCCCGACTTCGATATCGCTCATGGGCGTAGACACGGGGACTCCTCCCAAGATTGACGCAACCGTCACGAATTGAATAGCACGGTGACGGATGCGTCAAGTTTTCTTCCGAAACCCCATAAATTTGGCCTGAAGATCGCGCACACGACCCGCTAGCGGCATTATCCTCGACGCGATGAGGAAACCGTGCCCACCACCACCCGCTTCCGACACAGCCTCGGCGGCAGGATGCTCCTCTTCGGGGTCTTTCCCACGGCCGCGATCCTGCTCGGGATCATCCTCTGGCTCGCAGATACGATGGTGAGCGAACTCCGGATCGAGAACGAGCACGAGATGCAGCTGCTCGCCGACCTGGTCGCGACCGAGATCGACCGCGGCAACACCCGCGCAGTGCTCGTCGCCCAGGTCATGGCATTCGCGCAGTCGAACGGCATGTTCGCGGACCGCAGCTCGTCGGTCGAGTATGCACGCCAGGTGCTCGCGAACTTTCCGGAACTGACGGGCTCGTACTTCGGCTACGAGCCGGACGCCGATGCCCAGGACGCGAGCGCGACGAAGCGCTGGCCGGAACTCGCGAAAGCGATGGACGAGAACGGGCGCTTCATCCCGTACTGGTTTCGCGATCTCGAAGAAAACGAAGTGCTGCGCCTCACGCCTCTCATCGACATGGAATCGAGCCTCTACTACCAGGGCTGCAAGGAGCAGTTCCTGCGCGAGGGGCGCGCCCTCGCGATGGTTACCGAGCCCTACGTCTACGAAGGCAAGATGATCGTCGAGCAGACCTACCCGATCGTCGTCGACGGGAAGTTCGTCGGAATTGCGGGCGTCGACCGGGCACTCTCCGACATCGAGTCATTCCTCCTGGAGATCAAGGCACGCGACGCGGTCGACGTCTTTCTCGTGAGCCGCGCGGGGAAGTTCGTCGCGGCAACCAACGAATCCGAGACGGTGGACCCGGCGAAAGAAGCAGTCGAAGACGCGAATGCCGAGCCGCTGCTGCGAACGCGCCGAATCGACGAAACCGCATACTCCGATCTGTTCGGCCCGCTCTATCAGGAACGCGCCCAGCCGGGCTTCGAACTCGCAGTCGACCCGCTTTCACGCAAGCGCCATTACTATTCGTCGGCACCGATCGCGACCGGCGACTGGATGGTGATCCTCAGTCGTTCGGAAGCAGCAGTCATCGCGCCGATCCGCGAAAAGATGCTCCCGATCGCATCGATCGTCGGAATCGGACTGCTCGCAGTCGCGGTGCTGTCACTATGGGTCACGCGGACCAGCTCGGCCCGCATTCGGCGTGCTGTGCGTGCGGCCGACCGAATGGCGCTCGGCGATGCCAGCATGGAAATGGAACTCGACCCGAAGGTCCGCGACGAAACCGGCCGGCTCTACGAGAGCTTCCAACGCCTGGCTGAATCGTATCGCGAGATTACTCAAATGTGCGTAGCTATCGCGCAGGGAGATTTCAGCCGGACCTTTCCCGAACGCTCGGACAAGGACGTCCTCGCGGTCGCGCTCAACGAAATGAGCAAGAAGCGCCAGCAGGCCGAGCAGGCGGTGCTGAGGGCACGCGATGCAGCCGAGGATGCCAACCGCGCCAAGAGCGACTTCCTGGCGAAGATGAGTCACGAGCTACGGACACCGATGAACGCAATCATCGGCTACAGCGAGATGCTCGAGGAAGAAGCCGAAGACCTCGAGCAGCAGGACTTCATCCCGGACCTCCAGAAGATCCAGGCAGCGGGCAGGCACCTGCTCGCCCTCATCAACGACATCCTCGACCTGTCGAAGATCGAAGCCGGGAAGATGGACCTCTTCCTTGAACGCTTCGACGTCTCGGAGGTGATCGGCGACGTTTCAGCCACGATCGCTCCGCTCGCCCGCAAGAATTCGAACGAGCTCGTTGTCGAATGCGCAGACGATGTCGGGGAGATGTACTCGGACCTCGTCAAGCTGCGACAGGGCCTCTTCAACCTGCTCAGCAACGCCAGCAAGTTCACCAAGAACGGCACGCTGCGACTCGCGGTCGAGCGCATCGCTCAGCCCGGCGGCGACCGCCTGACCTTCTCCGTCTCCGACACCGGAATCGGGATGAGCGAAGCGGAACTCGGAAGGATCTTCGAGGCCTTCAGCCAGGCCGACACCTCGACGACCCGGAAGTTCGGCGGCACCGGGCTCGGGCTGACGATCACCAGGCGCTTCAGCGAGTTGATGGGAGGCAACGTCTCGGTAAAGAGCGAGCCGGGCGAGGGCAGCACCTTCACGATCGAGCTGCCCGCCGAAGCGCCCGAGACCGAAACCGGATCAACGTCGACGCAAGAGACCACGAGGGCCGGCCCCGACGACGGCCCACTGATCCTCGTCGTCGACGACGACCAGACCTCACGCGATCTGCTCTCGCGCATGCTCGCGAAGGAGGGCTTCCAGGTCGCCACCGCCTCGGGCGGCGACGAGGGCCTGCGCCTCGCCCGCGAGCTGCAACCCGTCGCGGTGACGCTCGACGTGATGATGCCCGGACTCGACGGCTGGTCGGTGCTCAGCAGCTTGAAAGCCGACCCTACGACCGCACAGATCCCGGTCGTGATGTGCACCATCCTTCGCGACGAGGCGATGGCATTCTCGCTCGGCGCTTCCGACTTCATCACCAAACCGGTCGATCGGGAGCGCCTCGTGGGTCTTCTGGAGCACTACCGCGGCGGCGACTCCAACCGCGCTCTCGTCATCGAGGACGACGCGGACTCACGCGACGTGTTGCTGCGGCTGCTCGCACGCGAAGGCTGGAAGGTTCGCTCGGCCGAAAACGGCGCAGAGGGTCTCGAACGGGTCGCGGAGTCGACGCCGGACCTGATCCTGCTGGATCTGATGATGCCGGTGATGGACGGCTTCGAGTTTCTCACCGAGCTGCGTAGCCACGCAGAGTGGCGGAAGCTGCCCGTCATCGTCGTCAGCGCCAAGCAACTCACGCCCGAAGAACAGCGCTTCCTCGAAGATGCGACCCAGCGCGTAGTCACCAAGGGCGCGGACGCCGGCCAGTCGCTGCTGAGCGCACTCGGAAAGGTCGTGGAAGAGCGCCCGAGTGAATAGCGAGAAACTCGAATTGCTTCCCGCTACGACCGCGGAGCCCGGTCCAACGCTCCCGATAAATCTCCGCTGATCGGGAAGGAAGCGGCACCGGTGAGGACCAGCCGGATCAGCTCGCCCTGGCGGTTGGTGTCGGTCTTCGCGAACACGTGTTTGAGCTGGGTGCGTGCCGTGTTGACGCTCACGCCGCGCTTCTTCGCAGCCTCGAGGAGGCAGTATCCCCCGGCGAGCAGGCCGACCAGCTCGGATTCGGCAGGCGTGAGATCGTAGGCGGACCGAAGCGCCGTGGTAGAGATGCTCTGTCCGGTTTCGGGATTTCCGAAGATCAAGGAATAGACCGCATCCTCTTCGACGTCGTCCGCAGAGGGGTCATCGAGCATACCGATGAGCAGCGGATACGCTCGCTTTCCCGATGGACGCGAAACCGCCATCACTCTCTCTCCATCCGCCGCGTTTCGCTTGCCTTCGGCAAACTCGGCGAGGATCGCGCGCATGACGAGGTCGTCACGCGCGTTCGCCGCCCGGAGTCCACCGGATTCGAGCTGAAAGCCATCGCCGAGGGCAAAGATGCGGTCCGCGGTGCGATTCGTGACGACCGGGCGCAGCTCGCGATCCAGCAGCGCGATGCCGATGGACAGACGGTCCACGGCTCCGGCCAGCGACGTGCGTTCGTGCCGCTCACCGCCCATACGGCGATGCAGGCGATAAGCACAGGCCAGGTGCGGCGCCAGCGC
>CAXMSF010000087.1:0-7274 GCA_964196055.1 uncultured Gammaproteobacteria bacterium
TCGCCGAAGAACTCGCCAGGCGTGAAGCAACCCAATGCAAGTTCACCCTTGATGGCTTCGACTTCTCCCTCCAGAACGAAGTAGAGCGAGCTGCCTTCGTCACCCTCTGTGTAGATCCGATCGGAAGCGACGAAGCGATCTTCACTGAGGACGGTCGCCAGGTGCATCAGCTGCTGAGTCGTCAGGTGGTCGAACGCGGGAACGCCCTGCAGGCGGACGGCAATCTCCATCGGAGTCAGCATGCGGAGAGCATCACCGATCGTGGGCTCGGGCTCCACAGCTGCTGAGTCGCCGTTGTTGGCGTCGCTCTGAATCTCCTGGGCCAGCCGACGCGTCAGATCGTCCGAATCCTCCCGCATCTCGGCGAGTGCGGCGGAGGCCGCGGGGACTTCGCATCCCAGGGCTCTCGCCGCGGCGAGCCCGGTCGCCGCCACGTCCGTGCTTTCCAGCAGGGGGATGAGTTCGGCGCGCGCGTCGCCCTGAAGCACCGCGTCGAGGACTTCCAACTGGATGTCTCGGCTGCGGGCGTCGCGATTCCTGCGGATCTGCCGCTCGCAGTCGCTGATACGCGGGTCGTCGTGTTCGGCGGCAAGCAGTGTCAGCGCCGTACTGATGCCCTGGTGGAAGCGTTCTTCCAGCCTGCGGCTCAGAAGCCTGCCGAACTCGGAGTCGAGCGAGGGGGTGAGTGAGCTGCGGTGAACGGCGGCCACGCGGGCGAACTGGATCTGACGCAGGTAGAGCGACTGCAGTTCCGCGGGGTCGACGTCGAGGTCTCGGAGCGTCTCCACGATGACTTCGCGCTGGCTCGCCGCACCGAAGCTGTGCTCGGCGAGCAGCGGGCCGACGGCATCGGCACCAAGGGCGACGAGGCCTTCGCGGGCCCGAAGGGCTTCGTCACCATGGTGGGAGGCCAATGCCTCGATCAATGTGGGGGCCAGCTCGGCACGCCCAGCGTGGCCGGCAAGCGCGAGCACGGGGCCGCGCACGCGCGGGTCGCGGTCGTCGATTCGCTCGATCGCGGGGAGCGCGCCTTCGCCGATGGCGGCGCCGTGATGTCGCGCGATTTCGAGTAGGGCCAGGGTTGTTTCGACGCGGTCTGCGCGGGACTCGAGCCCAGCGTTGAGCAGGCGCAGGCGCTCATGCCACTGCGGGTCGGGCTTCGTCGAGAGCAGCATCGCGCGCAACTCCTTGCGGGCCGATCGACGCATCAGGAAATCGCGGCTGGCGAGTGCGCCCTTCAGGGCTCGGTTCAGATCCGGCGCGCCGGGGGGGGCATGGCTCCGGCGATGAAGCTCGGCGATGGCCGCGAGGCGCACGGCGGGCTCGCGATCTCCCAATGTCCGGTCGAGGAGTGCGTTCGATGCGGGCGTGGCGGAGTCGCCCCCGGTGAGGCGGGCATAGACCTGCACGAGGTCGGCGCGCTGCTCTGTGTGGAGGGCGCCGCGATCTTCCAGAATGTGCTCCAGCGCGGTCGCCGCAGCGGGGCTCGATAGCTGCCCGGGTTCGAGTGGTTCCACGCATTGGTGTAGCGCGGCGACGAGCAGCGAACGAGTCGTTACCGGTGCGTGTTGAACGGCTTCGGCCAAAAGCTGGACGGCCATGCTCGGGTCTGCGTCGGCGATCACGTCGATGGCTGCGCGACACGTCGCGGGGTCGGAGTCGACGAGGTAGCCCGCCATCGAGCGCAGGGTGCGCGCATCGAGCAATTGCGCGCGATCCTCGTCGGCCGGGCCGAGGCCCTGATTGGCCGAGGCGGCTAGCAGAATGGAAGGGTAGCTTCGCCAGAGCGCGAGTGCGGCCAGCAGCCAGATCGCGGCCACGGGAATGGCGACGAAGCCGACTGCGCGGGCGCTGCCGAGCGAGATGGCGGCGAGAGCCGCCAGATTTCCGGTGGCGCTTCCGAGCTTTGAGATCGGGCCGTGTAACAATCCCGAAGCCCGAGTGCGGATCGCCTCGGGGAAGAGGTTGAAGAGGATTCGCAGCGCGGATTCGGCGACGCTGTCCTCGGCGACTCGACCGCTCGCGAGAGCGAAGGCCCCTGCGCGAACACCGAATTGAACGCCCATCCATGTGAATCCGACGAGGTAGGTGAAGGGCCAGATCGCGACGGAAAGGGGCAGCCCGAGAAATCGGTAGATGCGCGCAGCAAACCACAGCTGGATGATGAGGGTCACGACGTTCATCCAGCCACGCAATTGCGCGTACAGGCCGATCAGCAGTTCCTCTCCGTTCGGGCCGCTGGTCGCTGCATCGGCCACGTAGGAGAATTCGAAATAGAGGATCGGGCCGAGCAGGCCGCTGCAGAGAAGCGACACGAAGAGGAGGCGGAAGAGCCGGCTGTCACGCCAGAGTTCTCGGATCGAGCCGCCTTCGGCCCTGGAAGGGTGGCGCTGGGCTGTGACCAGCCCGGAGCGTTCGATGGCGCGCTCGCTGCGCGGCGGACGTGCGGCGCGCAGGCGGCGACTCGCGAATCCGGCGCCGACCAGGAGCAGGGCGCAGGCGAGGGGCATCCCCTCGACGCCGATCCACTTTGCGAGGGGGGCGGAGGCGAAGCTGCCCGCGATGGCGCCGACCGTCATTCCGGCGTTCAGCGGCCCGAATAGTCGCTTTGCCTGGCGGCCGGTCAGCAGGTCGCCGAGGGAGACCCAGAACACCAACATTCCAAGAGCGAAAAGTTGCCGCGAGACCAGGAGCAATGCTGTCATCGCGATGCTGGAGCCGGTTCCCGCGAGGATTCCGAACGGGGCGACCGCGAGCGCGAGCAGAAAGAGGATTCGAGGAAGCCACGTCGGACGGTCGCGGCGGGCGAGGAATGCGCCCAGTCCGGCCGTCGTTCCGACGAGCAGCAGAGAGCTGCCGAGCAGCGCCATCGGTAGAAATTCGACGCCGACGCGCTTGAGGAACAAGGTCTCCGCGGTGTTGGCGAGGGCGATGCCGGCTCCGCCGAGTAGCCCGAGGCAGAGGCCCGCCCATGAGAAGATCGCCCGCTCGGAAGAATGGACGCCGATTCGATCGAGTGCGGCGTTGAGCGGGTTCATTCGGTGCCGATCCATCGCGGCGACTCATCGATGCGGGCATCGAAGTCGCGCCGGCGGGTGTGCCGCTCACGCGTGGCGGATTTCGGCGCTCGATTCAATGCAAGCTGGTCGCGGCGGGACGTGGTTGCGGGGCGGCCGCCTCCGCGAGTTGGGGCGCGAGATCGTCGGCGCCGTCGGGGTCCAATCGGATCACCGTCTGCAAGCCGCCTTCGATATGCCATGCGGGGATGTTCGAGTTCGATGTCCAGATTCGCCCCTGCTCGTCGAAATCGATCTCTCGCGTGAATGTCCCGCGTGTTGGAAGCGGGAAGTTCGTGAAGTGCTCGCTGTCGGGATCGAAGCGCCAGATGGAGTCGCTGTTGGCTCCGCAGATCCAGACGGTATCGCTGCTGCGATCGACGTTGAGCGCGTAGGGAGTCTCGGTTCCGCGCGGCTCGATTGGAAGTTCGAAGGAATCGAATTTTCGGGTCGCCGGATCGAAGCGCGCGATCAACGACGACGAGAACGCCGGAATCCACAGCTTCCCCTTCGAGTCGAAACGCAAGCGGCGCGGGCCCGTGAAGGGGGTATCGATCATCTCGATCTCGTAGCTGTCGGGGTCGACTCGCCCGATGCGGTGCTGGTTGAGCTGGCTGAACCAGACGACTCCGTCCGGGTCGATGTCGATTCCGTAGGGCACCGGCAGTGTCATGCCTTCGCTCGCTGTCGAGGCCCCCATGAGATCCACGTATTTGTTCAGCCAGACGAACGCCGGAAACAAGCGCAGGATCAAGGACTGCCGGAAGGAGGCGGCCGGAAGGCGCATTTCGCGATGCTCGCCGGTCGCTGGATCGAACATGCCCAGGTGATTCGATGCAGCGATCGTGTACCAGATGCGGCCGCGCGGGTCGAAACGCAGCGTGTGGGGGTAGAAGCCGTGCTCGAGCTGTTCGATCGACCACGAGTCGTCCTTGGGGTCGAAGCGCGCCAGTTGATTCCCGAGCGCGAGCGTGATCCAGATCGACTCGTCCGGCGCCACCTGAAGCGAATGCGGGCCCACGTGAGCGTTGGAGTTCGGCGGCGTCGGTGTTCCCATTCCGCCGAAGGCGCCCCCCAGCGGAAGGTCACCGCGGGGCACGTCCCAGGCCATTCTCGCGCCGTCGACCGCCTTCGGATCCAGCCGATAGAGCTTGTCCTGGAGCATATCCACCGAGTAGATGCGCCCGTCGGGATGCACGGTGATGTCGTGCTGCATCGAGGCCAGACCGCCGAGCTCCCACTGGTCCACCACAGCGCGCCGGACTTCGGCGTTCGGAGGTGGTGCGAATCCGGGATCGTTCATATGGGCGGTGAGCGCGGCAACCGCTTTCTCCGGCTCGAAAGCCGCGTTGAACAGCGCGGGAAGTTTCTCGCGCAGGTCGTTCGACAGGATTCCCCCCATACGCGCCATCAGGGCCAGAATCTTCTGCCATTCCGCATCGTCGCGCAGGCGCCGAGTCGCCCAGCTTCCCTGTTGATGGCAGTAGGTGCACTGACGAACCAGCTCTTCCCGCTCGCCGGGATCTTCGACGCGCTCGAGCAGTAGTCCGTACCATCGGTTGGCGGGCAGCTGGGCGGCCACCAGGGCCGGGTCGGTTTCGCGTTCGATGCGCAGGTCGAAAGGGCGACCCGGGCTCGGATGTTGTTCGACGAGCTGCAGATCCTTCCAACCCGTTCGCCTGACTCGAACGCTGTATTCGTTCGCTGTGGACGCCGCCGCCAGGCGGTAGCGCCCGTCGTCGCCGCTGAATGCGGTCTGGGAGTGGAAGGGAGAACCATGCGAAATCGTGATCATGGCGCCGGCTATCGGAGCACCCGCGGAATCGCGTACGCTGCCGGAGATGATCGAAACTGCTGCGTCCCCGGCTGCGGCGGCTTTCGAAATTCGGCCGGCAGGCGATAGAATCAACAGCCCGAGCAGAACCGCGACCCTCAGGAGACCCTGTTTCGACATGGACCGTTCTCCGCGACAGTCAATCGTGCACGATGCTAGCAACCTCCGTCGCCGGTGCCTTCGAGGCGCGAGCTTGCTGTGCTGCTGCGCAATCGCCCTCGGCTGCGGAAGCATGCGGACCTCGGAACCCGAGCCGTTGAATCATTCGGCTCCACCGCTGAATGGCCAGGCGCTGCAAGTGAGCCTGACGTTCGGAGATGCGGCGGATCTCGATCTCTATGTGACCGATCCACTGCAGGAAACGGTGTACTTTGCGAATAGCCCGTCTCACTCGGGTGGAGCGCTGGAAAGCGATCGCCGCTGCGACGCGCCCGCCCCCCGCGTAGAAGTCGTGCGCTTCGAGTGGCCGCTGGCCGGTCGCTATCGCGTTGGTGTCGACTATCCCGAGCGTTGCCGAGCCGCCAAGGACCCCATTCCATTCCTGGTCGTCGTCGACGCGCACGGGCAGCGACATGAGCGGCGCGGAACCATCGAGCTGGGTCAGTTTCTGCCGATCGTCGTAGAGGCGATCCTCAAGCCGGGACCGGATTGACGGTATAGTATGCGCGGAAGATTCGTGAGGTCGAGAGCCCGTGAAGTCCGGCAGCAACGTCCTGATGGCGGTGGTCCTGCTCGCTGCGGGCATCTTCGCGATCGATCTCGAGTTGCCACTAGGAGTCTCCGGCGGTGTGCCCTACGTGGCGGTCGTGCTGCTGGCGCTCTGGTACCCCGACCCTCGAATGCCCCTTCTCGTGGCCTTGGGCTGTTCGATCCTCACCGCGCTGGGTTTCGTCTTCTCGCCGCACGGCGGCGTCTTGTGGGTGGTCATCGTAAATCGGTCCCTCGCGATCTTCGCGATCTGGGTGACGGCCATTCTCAGTGTTCGCTGGCGATCCGCGCAACGAAGGATGTCGCAGCAGCAGGAGCGTCTCGAGCGGGTTTCCCGGGTGAACACCATGGGGGAAATGGCATCCGGAATCGCTCACGAGCTCAATCAGCCGCTCTCCACCATCTTGAATTACACCGAGGCGTCGCTGCTGGCCGTGAGAGGCGGAAGACTGGAGCGGGAAGACCTGTTGCAGGATCTCGAAGCCATCTCGGATGCGGCGGAACGCAGTGGCGCGATCGTTCGCCATCTTCGCGATCTCATCGCGAATCGGAAAATCGAGCGATCTCCGCAGAATCTGAACCGGCTGATTCGAGAGGCTCTCGCGTTCATGAATCGCGATGTCGAGCGATCGGGAACGACCTTGCACCTCGAGCTGCGTCCGGCACTGCCGCCGGTCCTCGTCGATTCCGTCCAGATCCAGCAAGTGGTGGTGAATCTCGCTCGCAATGCCATCGAGGCCATGAGCGAAACGGTCGACAAGTCGCTCACGATCCGCTCGAGCGTCGATGATGCTGGGAACGTCGAAGTGACGTTCAATGATACGGGTTCCGGCCTGGGAGACATTCCGATCGATTCGATCTTCGAGCATTTCGTGAGCACCAAGCGTGATGGACTCGGGGTCGGACTCGCGATCAGCCGATCGATCATCGAGGCCCACCTCGGGCATCTTGCTGTGGAAGGAAATCCGGGCGGCGGCATGACGTTTCGTTTCGTGATTCCCGGCGCGAACGAACACCTGAATGAAGAGGCAGGCAGTGGCGATGCTTGAGAGCACGGTTTTCATCGTCGATGATGATGAAGATGTTCGACGGTCGCTCGGACGTCTCCTGAAAGAAGTCGGCTTGCAAGTCGAGGCCTATCCGAATGCCGGACTCTTTCTCGAAGCCTGTGACTTCAACAGCCCCGGTTGCGTGCTGCTGGACATTCGAATGCCCGGAATGAGCGGGATCGAACTCCACAAGCGGATGCTGAACCAGGAAGCCACGCTTCCGATCATCATGATCACGGGGCACGGCGATGTCACCATGGCCGTCGAATGCATGAAGCGCGGAGCATTCGACTTCATCGAGAAGCCGTTTCGGGCGCAGCGTCTTCTCGATTCGGTTCAGGCTGCGCTCAGGCTCGAACGAAGGCTGCGTGTTCGGCGAGAGGCGCGCGCCGAGGCGCGCGCCCTGTTCGGGACCCTGTCCTCCAACGAGCGCGATGTGGCCTGCCGCACCGCCACCGGCCTCAGTGATCCCGAAATCTCCGCAAAACGCGGTATCGATCCGGGGGCTGTCGCGCAGCTGCGTTCACAGGCCATGCGGAAGCTCGGCGTCGAGAACATCGCCGACCTGGTCCGACTGTTCGATGAGGCAAAGCGCTAGCGCCGCCAAGAATTTCACAGGCAAGGCGG
>CAXMSF010000088.1:0-7160 GCA_964196055.1 uncultured Gammaproteobacteria bacterium
GCGCCTCGGTGACGCGCAGCGTCGTCGCACGAAACGCTGCTAGTGCTCGAGGTCCCAGCGTGAAAGCTGCGCGGCGGGCAGGCGCGTTCGCAGCGCCCAGATCCAGATCGCGACGCCGATTGCGATGAAGGGCAGGCTCAGCCATTGGCCGAGCGTGAGGCCCGCGGTCGGAATCACTCGGATCACCTGCTGAGCCGCATCGGGGACGAATTCGTGGAAGCGCAGGTACTCCTTCCAGAACTCGACGCTGAAGCGAAGCGCGAAATACAGGCCGCAGAAGAGCCCCGCGAGCAGGCCGCGTGGGCGGTTCTCGCCGTAGCGGCGATCGACGATGAAGAGCACGGCCAATACGCACCAGATTCCGAGCGCTTCGTAGAGTTGCACCGGGTGGCGCGGCAGCGGCTGAGCGGTCCAGTCGAGCGGCCCATTCGAGCGCTCCCACACCTCCTGGATATGCGCGGCGAAGCGCGGAAAGCGCACCGCCCACGGTCCGTACCACTCGCGTCCGACGATCTCGGAGTTGAAGAAATTCCCGAAGCGGACCAGAGCGGCGCCGAACATCGTGGCGAAGCTGATGCGGTCAGCCATTTCCGGGAACGAGTACTCGTAGCGCCGCGAATAGAGAATGAGCGTCAGGAAGATCGCGATCGTTCCTCCGTGGCTCGACACGCCGCCGCGGCTGAGGTCGAGGATCTCGAGTGGGTGACTCAAATAGAACTCGGGTTCGTAGAAGAGACAGTGGCCGAGCCGGGCGCCCACGAGCAGTCCGACGAGCATCCACAACAACAGACGGCTGGTCGGCACTTCACCATGGCCGCCGCGACGCATCTGCCAGTGCCACAGCACGTAGCCGGCCAGGAAGACGAGAAAGTAGAGGAAGCTGTACCAGCGGATGTCGCGGCCCACGACACTGAACATCACCGGGTCGGTATTCCAGAGAAAATAGGCGCTGAAGTCGGCTTCCATCGAAAGGCTCCGTCGGCTTCGGGCGGCGGTATGCTAGCGGTGATGAAGAGGCGAGGGGCCATCGTTCGTTCCTTCCGCGACCATTGGCGTCCCGTCGCGCCGATCGCGCCGACAGGTAGGGGCTTGCGATGCTGAGGCTGAGTCGTGTCTCGCGCTACGTCGCGACCGAGGTCGTGCTCTACACCGTGCTTGCCGCACTCGCGGCCGCTCCCGTGATGTTGATCCCGAACGTGTTCAAGCTGGTTGATGACTTCGCGGTGGTCGGCGTGACCGGGTCGGATCTCGCCAGTGTGTTCGGTTGGATGCTATTGCTCGTCGTCAGCTGCACGCTGCCGATCGCGTTCGTGTTCGGGCTGCTACTCGCAATGGGTCGGCTACGCAGCGACGGCGAGATTCTCGCGTTGCGGGCCTGCGGAATGAGCGTGTTCGCGCTGGCGCGACCCGTGATCGCGGTGGGGGTGCTGTTCTCGCTGTTGTCTGCGGTCGTGTCGATCGGCTTCGAGCACCGTGCCTGGAAGCAGATCGAGGCGATTCGGCGTCAGGTGCTGTCGCGCGGTGTGATCATCAAGCCCGGGCATTTTCAGCGCTTCGGCGACCGCGCGATCCTCGCCCAAACCCACCTCGGCGACGGAACCCTTGGTGGAATCATGATCTTCGACTACTCGAGCGATTAGAATTCGCTGCTGATCTTCGCCGAATCGGCGCAGTACTCGTTCGATCCGGAATCGGGAACGCTGCGGCTGTCGATCGCCGCCGGCGATCTTCGCATGGAAGCCTATCCCAACGAGGAGATCGAGGAACACCGGATCTCGTTCGAAGCGTTCGAATACGCGTTCGCCGCGCCACGACTCGTCGGTGAGCAGTGGCGATACCGGCCGAACGAACTCAGCGCCACCGAACTTCTGTCGGTGGTAGACGCCGAGGCTCCGCACGACCTGAAGTTGCAGCTCAGATATCGGGACGCGCGGCACTACGAATCCCACTTCCAGCGCCTGTTTGCGGTTCCGCTCACGCCGTTCATCTTCTCGATCGTCGGCGTGCCGCTCGCGGTATTCGGATTCGCCGGAAGCCGGGCGAGAGGCCTGCTCGCCGCGTTGGCGCTGCTCGGGGCCTACTACACGTCGTTCATCTTCTGCTACGACGCCGCGCGCAGCGGATACCTTCCACCCGTTCCCGCAATCTGGTTTCCCAACGCGATCGCATTCGTTGCCGGCACGCTGCTGTTGCTGGTTTCCGATCGCTCGCATCGCTGAGTTCGTGATGCCCCGGTGCCGCTTGCGGTAGCATCCCCCAGCGGTGACTCGAGGAGAGGGGATGCCCGGATACGACTACGATTTGTTCGCGATCGGTGCGGGATCGGGGGGGGTGCGTGCCGCCCGGATCTCGGCGGGGCTCGGTGCGCGCGTCGCAATTGCAGAGGAGCGTTACCTCGGCGGTACCTGTGTGAATGTGGGCTGCATTCCGAAGAAACTGTTCGTGTACGCGGCGCATTATCGCGAGGATTTCGAGGATGCAGCCGGCTTCGGCTGGACGGTTGGCGAGCAGCGCTTCGATTGGCCGACATTGCGCGCGAACAAGGATCGGGAGATCGAACGCTTGAACGGCGTCTACGCCGGGCTTCTCGACGACGCGGGCGTAGTGCGGATCGAAGGCCGCGCGCGCATCGTCGATCCCCACACCGTCGAGATCGACCTCGAAGGAGGTGGCCGTCGACGCGTGAGTGCCGAGAACATCCTCGTTGCGACGGGCGGCTGGCCGTCGCTGCCCGAGATCGAAGGCATCGAGCACGCGATCACGTCGAACGAAGCCTTCGAACTGGAATCATTGCCACGCCGTGCACTCGTCGTCGGGGGTGGCTACATCGCGGTCGAGTTTGCCGGGATCTTCCACGGCCTCGGCGTGGAAGTCGTGCAGCTCTACCGCGGGCCGCTGTTCCTGCGAGGATTCGACGACGACGTTCGTACAACGCTCGCGGAGGGCATGCTGCACAAGGGGATCGATCTGCGCTTCGAATCGAATCCCGCGAAGATCGAGAAGATGCCGGCGGGCCTGGTTGCGACTCTCGAGGATGGATCGCGGATCGAGACGGACTTAATTCTCTACGCGACGGGCCGCCGACCGCTGGTCGCCGACCTCGGGCTCGAGGAAGTCGGAGTCGAGCTGAACGCGGGTGGAGCCGTGGTGGTGGACGAGTACTCCCACACGAGCGTGTCGAGTATCTGGGCGGTTGGCGACGCGACCGATCGCATCAATCTCACGCCGGTCGCACTCGCCGAGGCAATGGCACTTGCGAAGACGCTCTTTGGCGGTGAACCGACACGAGCCGATCACGAGGACGTACCGTCGGCGGTCTTCAGCCAGCCTCCAGTCGGCAGCGTCGGCGTGACCGAGCAGGAAGCGCGCGAACGCTACGGTGACGTCGCGATCTATCGCAGCCGCTTCCGTGCGCTCAAGCACACGCTCAGCGGGCGTGACGAGACGACGATGATGAAGCTCATCGTCGACCGGGCGAGCGACCGTGTGGTCGGCTGCCACATGGTGGGCCCCGATGCCGGCGAGATCGTTCAGGGAATCGCGATCGCGGTGAAGTGCCGAGCGACCAAGGCCCAGTTCGATGCGACGATCGGCATCCACCCGACTTCCGCCGAGGAGTTCGTCACCATGCGTGAACCGGTGTCGTGAGGCCTAGGCGCTGGATCCGCGCCTCTTCGGCGTAGCGGCGCGCCCAGGCGAGTCGCGGGTCTGCTCGCACTGCTGACGAGAACAGGCGGTAGCTCGCTTCCCAGTCCTCGCGCGCGCGCGCCTCGGCACCCGCGTCGAAGAAGTCCGCTGCAATCTCACGCGCGGTCGTTTCCAGCGCGGGTGCCGTCGGGTCGAGCCGCCGCGCGCGCTCGATCCAGGTGACCTCGAGTTCGCGGCGGTCGGTTTCCGCGGCACGCGCGATCCAGCATTCCGCCATTGCGCGGCGAGTCGCGGGATCGCCTCCTTCGGGTCGATCGCGCTGGTGGACCATGCGTCGACGCACGCGCTCGAAGCGGTGTTCCGCTGCTTCGCACTGGCGTTCCGCGGCGAAGCGTTGTGCCGAAGCGAGGTTCGCTCGGTTGCGGTCCAGCGCGAATGCGTAGGGGGCCAAGGTGACGGTGTTCGGATAGCGCACTTCTCCGCGGGCGAGCCGTGCCGGCATCCCGTGCGTGCCGCCGAAGACCGCAGCGCCGGGTCGCGTCGGTACGCGACGGCTTGGCGCAATCGCGGGGACGACGCGACCGCCGTCATCTCGGATCAAGAAGCCGAGGTCGTATTTGCCGGGTGGCAGATTCGTAGGCAGCGGCAAGGTATAGCGACCGTGGAAGACCTCGTCTGCGTGCCAGTCCGACGGGGACACCCAGCCGTATCCGGGCGTGACGACCCGGTGTGCGACGACGCCGGATGCGTTCGCGAGGAAGATCTCGAGCTGGTACCAGGCCTTCGCGGCTTCTTCTGCATTCGCTGCATCTGCGCCGCCCGCCTCCGCGGGCGACTCGTCCGGTTTCGGCGCCTGTTCGAGCCCCACTTCGATGAAGAGTTCCAGGCCGGGCGCACTCGGGAGCCCCGGCAGCGTGAAGCCCGAGAGGGACGCGCCGTTACTGAAGGAGACGCGCTGCCCGGGCGGCCCCTGCCACTTGGGTCGAAGCAAGTGGTCTCGCCGCAGCTTGCTTCCCGAGTGGATGCCGCCGCCGGGACTCATGTAGCCCGGCAATCGGACGTACTGCTCCCGCCACTCGTCGTGCTCCTGCAACCTGATCCTCTCTTCCCAGGCCCCATGCGTGTGTGCGAAGTCGGGGCGGCGTTCTTGGAACAGGTATTCGCTCGTGAACGCTTTCTGGAAATCGTGGCGTGCAATCGGAACGTCGATCAGTCCCGCCATGTCGACCATCCTCGCGCGCGACCAGTAGATGTGGGCACCGATGTCGACGTCGAGCACCACCGCATGTTCGAGGTGGAGGGTGTCCATCAGGTGATCGAGGTAGTCGACGCGCAGCCTGACGGAAGACGAACTGACCGGCGCGTGAACCGTGAACCAGAGCATGTGCCTGACCTGAGGCACCACGAACGCGGCCGCCAGCGCGATCACGACCGCAGTACTCGCCGCGCGGGCACCCGAGTCGGAAAGACGCGCGTTGCGGCGCGCCCAGTCGCGCAGTTCGCCTGCGCCCGCCGCCGCGAGCACGGAGACCGGAACTGCGAGGAAGGAGAACCAGCGGAACCCGTACATCCAGTCGCCTCTCGAAGCGATTGCGAACGCGAGCGCGATCAGCGCCATGCCCCAGCACAGCGCGAGCGCTCGGCCGCCCGTCCGTCGCAGCGCCCCGAAGGGCGCGACGAGCGCGAGCCCGATCAGCAGGATCACGCGGACTGGTTGCCATTGCGTTGCGTCGGAGAACACTCCCGCGCTCACGAGCCATGCGCCCGGGTCGAGGGAGGGCAGTAGCCCGAGTTCGAGCGGTCCGGGCAGCAGCAGGAGCGTGGTGGCGACTGCGGCCGCGAGCCAGCCGCGGCGGCCTGCGGATCCGAGCAGACCGATCAGGTACAGCGGGAGCAGGTAGCCCTGGCCGAGGCCCGGTCCGGGTGAACCTTTCGGGAACGACAGGCCCGCGTACCGCCGCACGTAGGTCCAGCCGTGTGCGTCCCAGTCGAGCGGGGCCACCGTCCGGTTGCCGAGCTTCGCGTAGTAGGTGTTGGGAAAGATCCAGGCGAAGTAGTCGAAGCGGATCGCGTGGTAGGCGCCGAACGGGACGAAGAAGACCGCGAGCCAGATGAGCGCGGGGCGCAGGCCGCGACCATCCTGCAACGCGAATCCCATCGCGGCAAAGCCGCCGAGTGCCGCGTAGGCGATTCCTTCGGGTCGAGTCAACGCGACCCCGAGGAACAGCAGGGCGGACCATGGGAAGCCGCGCGTGCGGGTTTCGATGAGCGTGCGCCAGATCGCCGCCGCGAGCAGCAGGCAGAAGAGCGAATTCTCGAGGCCCGAGGTCGCCCAGATGCCGAACTGCACATTTGTTGCCAAGGCGAACGCCGCCATCAGCGGCACGCCTTCGTCCCGGTCCGGCCGTGAAGAGCGCGCAATTGCCCACACGACCGGAACCGTCGCGACGCCGAAGGCCGCACCCATCAGCTTCGACGAAACGAAGCCGTTGACCCCGATCCACGCCCACAGCGCCATCAGCGCTACCCACAGCGGATTCGAGTAGCCTTCGACGCGCTCGCCACCGGCCTGTGCGACCAGCCCGTGGCCGTCTGCGAGGTTGCGGGCGAAGCTGAAGCTGATGGCGGCGTCGTCGATGTACCAGAGCCAGACCATGATCTGGACGGTGAGTGCGAGTACCATCGCAACCAGCAGCAGCACACGACGCCGCAGGCTCGGGTCGCTCTCCCGCCAGCTACGCAGCACTTCGTGAAGTCTGGGTTCAACGTCCACAGGCCCGTAACTAGTGGATGCACGCGGTTTTGAAAAGGGGTGGACTGCCTTTGTGGATCCCGGCATGACCGGCGATCACGAGGGTTGGATGCTCAGGCGCAGCGATCAGCTTCCCGGTTTGAGGGAACTTTGCTTGCCCAACTGGCGGATCGCATCGTCGGCGTGCCGACGCTCGGATGCGAGGAATTTCGATACGGCGTCGGCGAGTCGCTGCTCGCGCAAGTAGTGGAGGCTGTAGGTGGGGCGCGCGTCGAAGCCGCGCAGGAACTTGTAGTCGCCGCCGGCTCCCGGTTCGAAGCGCTGGATTCCCGCCGCGATGCAGTACTCGATCGCGGCGTAGTAGCAGACGTTGAAGTGCAGGTGGCGCAGCGGGCGCGTCGTGCCCCAATAGCGGCCATAGAATACGCCGTTCTTTACGACGTTCAGCGTTCCTGCGATCACCTCGTCGTGCTGCCGCGCGACGACGAAGCACAGCCGATTCTTGAAGCGTCGGCGCAGCAGCTCGAAGAAGGCGCGGTTCAGGTATTGCCGGCCGTAGTAGTGCGTCTCGACGGTGGAACGGTAGAACTCGAACATCGGCTCGAACAGCGCGTCGTCAATTTCGTCGCCGCAGAGCGCTTCGATGACGACGCCGTGTTCGGTCATTTCGCGGCGCTCGCGGCGGATCTGGTTGCGTCGCTTGCTCCGGAAGCGTGCGAGGTAGTCGTCGAAGGTTGCGTAGCCGTCGTTGTGCCACTGG
>CAXMSF010000089.1:0-4615 GCA_964196055.1 uncultured Gammaproteobacteria bacterium
CGCGTCTATCACTGCATGAATTCGGTCGGCCAGATGTGGCGCTCGTTCGACCTGATGGTGGAGCGCGCGGCCAATCGCGAAGTGCACGGTGGCCTGCTGCGCGACAAACAGTTCATCCAGGGCTTCATCGCGGATTCCTACATCGACATCCAGGCTTCGCGACTGATGACGATCCACTGCGCCGAGCGCATGGAGAGCGGCGGCGACGCACGCACCGAGATCTCGGCACTCAAGATCTTCGTACCCGAGGCCTATTCGCGAGTCGTCGATCGCGCGATCCAGGTGTGGGGTGCGGCCGGCGTGAGCGGCGACCTGCCGCTCTCGACGATGTACCAGGGAGCACGCACGCTGCGGCTCGCTGATGGGCCCGACGAAGTGCACAAGATCCTGATCGCAAAGAACGTGCTGAAACACCACGGCAGCGTCGGATCATGGGATTTCGGCAACTGATCGAGCGCGCGGCCGACGCGGCGAAGTAGGAGGACTTCCAATGCGATTCGGTGTGAACTCCGGCGCAAACCCCGGCTACGACCTCGGTATCGATGGACTCGTCGCGCGCGCGCGTGACCTCGAAGCACGCGGCTTCCACAGTCTCTGGATGGCAAACGCGTTGGGCCTAGACGCGATCAACATCCAGACCATCATCGGACGCGAAACCGAGCGGATCGAAGTCGGGGTCGCGGTCGTCCCGAGCTACCCGCGCCACCCGATGGCAATGGCCCAACAGGCGCTGACCGCGCAGGCCGCTACCGGCGGTCGCTTCACGCTCGGCATCGGCCTGTCCCACCGGCCCATCATCGACAACATGATGGGGCTGTCCTACGACAAGCCCGTTCGTCACATGCGCGAATACGTGTCCGTACTCGCGCCGCTGTTGCGCGGCGAGCCGGTCCACTTCGAAGGCGAGGTCTATCGCGTAGGGGGCGCGCTCGACGTCGCCGGCGCCGCACCCGTTCCGCTGCTGATCGGTGCGCTCGGCGAACAGATGCTGCGGATTGCGGGCGGACTCGCGGACGGAACCGTGGTCGGGCTCACGGGCCCGAAGACGCTCGAGAGCCACATCGTTCCCACGCTTCGCGCGGCCGCGGAGGCCGCCGGTCGTCCGGCGCCCCGCATCGTGGCGAGCTTCCCAATTGCGCTCACCAACGATGTACCCGCAGCGCGCGAACTGGTCACGCAGCGGATGGGGATGTACGCGATGCTGCCGTCCTATCGCGCAATGCTCGACCGGGAAGGTGCGAGCGGGCCGTCCGACATCGCGATCGTGGGCGACGAACGCAGCCTGGATGCGGCACTCGACCGCCTGCGCGAGATCGGAATCAGCGACTTCGACGCGAGCCTTGTCCCCGTCGACGAAGGCGCCGAGGCCCGCACGCTCGACTACCTGCAGAGTCGGCTCTGAGCAGCGACCCACGCTTCGCACTGCGAACCACCCCCGGCGAGTCCCCCGGATTCTTCCGACCGCTTTCGAATTCGCCATTCACGAGCTCGCAATACTCGATCTACGGCCAGGATTCCGCGAGGAAGCGAGCTGGCCCGGGCGGTCGTTCAGGATAGCCCGCTGAAGGCTGTGGATGCTCAAATCTGCGGGCCGCACTAATGTATGGGCGTGGATATCGAAAAGCTCCGAGAACAGCTCCGCGACTACGAACACCTCATCGCGACGATGAACTGCGGGCTCGTCGCCGAAGATCCGGACGGCGATCTCGTCTTCGTCAATCAGCGGCTGCTCGACTGGTTGGGCTACGAGCGCGATGAACTCATCGGTCGGACCGCGAAAGCGTTGGTGCCGGACGAGTTGCACGAATTCATGGATGACGAAGCCTCCTCCGCCGAGGAGGGAGACCTGCGCGCGCGTCTCGTTGCCTTTCGACGCAAGGATTCGACCACCTTCCCGGTCGTAACAATCCCACAGCGTTTCCTCACCGCGGAGGGTGAATTCGACGGCTTCTTCTTCATCGTCGTAGACCTCGGCGCGGTAATGACGGCTCGGCAGATCGGTCCCCCCGCAGCAGTCGACGTGCGCTCCACACTTCACCGAATCGCACTCGAACTCGAATCGATCAGCCTGTCGGCCGCGGTGGGTGGCGTGACGGCCCTACCACTCCACCACCCCGAACTCCAGGATCTCTCGCCGCGCGAATCCGAAGTGCTGGCACTGCTCGTCGGGGGCGATCGCGTGCCCGCCATCGCAACGCGCCTCCACATCAGCCCGCACACCGTGCGTAACCACTTGAAGTCGATGTTTCGCAAACTCGATGTCGGTACGCAGAGCGAGCTGATCGACCGCGTCCGGTCTCTCGGCGACGAAGCCCCCGCAGGGCAAGACCAGAACGGTTAGACATCGACCTGAACTGGTCCACTTCGCTCCCCGCAGGGCGGCTACAGCCCCCCTCATTGCAGGTCAATTCGCCGTCCCGGCCATGTGAATGACCCACTCCGGGTCTACCCAGCGCGCCGCAAAAGACGAAAATGCACTCGTCAGATGAACCCGAGCTGAGAGCCTCCGGAAAACGGAACGCGAAGCGCAGCGGGAAGATCTAAGAGAGAGCCGGCGCCAACCACAACGACCGGCTCGACCCGCCTGCGACGCGGCCTCGTCATCCCCGAAGGGATGACTGGGGGATCGAGGCCGAGCGGCTTGAATCGCCGCCCGAGAGCAGGGAGCCCGGCACACGCCTGATGGGAGCGTGCGCGGGTAGCACGGGACACGTGTAACCAGAGGAGGATTGTCAGATGAAGGCGATCATTTTGAGCGCAGGCCGGGGCACGCGCCTCGGGTCGATCACCAAAACGCAGCCCAAGTGTCTGCTGCCCGTCTGCGGCGAAGAGTCGCTGCTCGAGTACCAGCTCCACACGCTGGCGGCGGCCGGCGTGAGCGAGGCGTGCGTCGTGGTGGGCCACGGTGCGGAGTATGTGGAGTCGATGCTGCGCGACGTGAAGGTGCCGCGCATGCACGTACGCACGCTCTATAACCCGTTCTTCGACACGTCGGACAACCTCATGTCGTGCTTCCTCGTGCGGGAGGAGATGAAGCAGCCCTTCATCTTGCTCAACGGCGACACGCTGTTCGAAACCCGTGTGGTGGACCGCCTGCTGGCCTCGCCGCCCGCATCGCTCACGCTCGCGGTCAATCACAAGAGTGGGGGGGCGTACGACGCCGACGACATGAAGGTCTCGCTCGACGGAACACGCCTGCGCGCGGTGAGCAAGAAGCTACCGCTCGGGATCGTCGATGCCGAATCGATCGGGCTGATGATCTTCCGTGGGGACGGCCCGGCGCACTTCCGGCGTGCTCTCGAGCTCGCCGCGCGTGAGCCGGGCGCCAAGAAGGCCTGGTACCTCTCGGTGGTGGACGCGCTCGCTCGCACCGATCGCGTGGAAACCGTTTCGATCAGCGGATTGCGCTGGTGGGAGGTGGACTGCCGGGAGGATCTCGAAGAAGCCCGGCGTGGGCTCGCGAAGAACGAGTCTTCGACCCCTGTACCGCTGCAAGTACTCCAGCCGGTAACGAACGGTCGCCGGCCCTGGGGAGGGAGGAATCCGCAATGCGTATCGGACTACTGAACAACCTGCGTGCAGGTCGTAATCTCAAGGGTGTCGCGCGGCTGCTGGGCCTTCTCTCCGAGCATCCCGAGGTGGCGCACGTCGAAACGTCGAATGCTCGGGCAGTGCCCGAAGCGCTCTGGGAACTCGCTCGCCAGGATGTGGAGTTGCTGGTGATCAACGGCGGAGATGGGACGATCTCGCATGCACTCGGGGAGATCCTCGGCGAAGGTGCCTTCGATGGCCGGATTCCGGACATCGCGGTGCTGCGCGGTGGGCGCACCAACATGACCGCGCTCGATCTCGGCTCGCGCCGAGATCCGGTGCGTGCCATGGCGGGCCTGCTCCAGGCGGCGCGCATGGGCTCGCTCGAAGATCGCCATCTGGAACGGCCGGTGCTGCGCGTGCAGTACGGGCCGGGCATCAACACGCGCTACGGCATGTTCGTTGGCGCAGGTGTCGTCCACCGTGGGATCGAGCTGGTGCACCGCGTGATTCCCAGGAAGCGGCAGGGCGTGTCCGGTGCGTCGCTCGTCACGGCGACGCTGCTGGCCCGCATGGCGCTTCTCGGCGAATCCCACGGTGTTCTGACGCCCGACAAGGTAGGCATCCTCGTCGACCGGTCTCAGGTCGAACGGGGCGAGAGCAGCCTCGTGATGGCCAGCTCGCTCGATCGGCTGTTCCTGCGCATGCGACCCTTCTGGGGCAGCGGCCCGGGTGGTGTGCGCTTCACATCGATCGCAGCGGATGCGGGTGGGTTCGCACAGGCACTGCCGGGGATCCTCGCCGGTCGGCCGTCGAAGCACGTGAACGAACGCAACGGCTACATCAGCCGAAACGCTCGCCGCGTCGACTTGCGCATGGATTGCGGCTTCACGGTGGATGGCGAACTCGTCGGGCCCAGTTCCGACCGGGTCGTGTCCATTACCGCGAACGACGTGGTGCGCTTCGTACGCGCCTGAACGGCAACACGTCAACCTCGATCGAGCGATCCGCAAGCCGGCGGGAGGCTGCGGGCTGAAAGCAACGAACGGAGGAAAACATGAGCGTCTTCCAGAAGTGTCACGAC
>CAXMSF010000090.1:0-54285 GCA_964196055.1 uncultured Gammaproteobacteria bacterium
GAACGCGTTTCAGCGCACTCAACACCCCGCGGCCGGAGTCGGGGAGGGGTCGAAGCGACTGTGTTCGAGCGGAGATCCCTCCCCGACTCCGGCCGCGGGCGCGCGAGCACCGATCGCGCAAGAGAGGCCCTCTCTGGCGAGTGTGCCGACACGGCCGAGCGAATCGGAAGGCAGACGCGCTCCTAGCGCGTTCTGGCCGCAGCGCGGTCAGAACTTCTGCGTCGTCGCGCAAAACGCGCATAGCGCGTTTCGCGCTCCTAGATCTCCTCGCCGGTTTCGGTGTATGCGGCTAGCACCTTGTCGGCGTAGTCGTGGGGGATGGGTCGGCCGTTGCGTATCCGGCGCGATACATTGCCGGGTCCGGCGTTGTATGCCGCCAGAGCGGTTCGCACGTTCGCGTAGCGCTCGATCAGCTCTTCGAGATAACGGACACCGAGACGCACGTTGATCACCGGGTCGAACAAGCTCTCGCGTCCACGCCACGGAACATCGATTCGACCTGCGAGGAATTCACCGGTCGCGGGCATGATCTGCATCAGGCCCATTGCGCCCGCATCCGAAACCGCGTCCCGCCGGCCGCTGCTTTCGACCTCGATCACCGCGAGCACGAAGGTCGGCGATAAGCCGGCCCGATGTGCCTCGCTCACGATTACGCGCGCGAGGTGCGCCGCCTCTGCGGGCAAGAGCCGAGGGTCGCGATCGGAGAAGACACGCGCGATCCCATCGATCTCGCTGCGGAGTGTCTCGGGCGTCGCCGCGAAATCTACTGCCTCGCTCCGCGTAGAAATGGTCTCGACATCAGTCGCGGGTGTGATGGCGCAGGAAACCGTGGACAGAATCAACGTGATCAAACATGCTGAGATTCGATCGGTCGGTCGCATCTATGAACCCCTTTCGGCAGCCGTTCGACCCCCTCGGTGCAACCAAGGCCGGGCACTGGCTTTGCGTCCCCGGTTTCCACCGGGTTTGCTCTTGTCGTAGGGCGTGCGGAACCTCGCGATCCACACCACCATCGCTCTAAGTGTGGCATATTCCCCTCGCTTTGTCGCCCCACCGCTCAGCACCACTCGCTCCGGCCGGGAGACAACATCTCGAATGTGCAACGGACACCCGTAAGCATCCAGAATTCAGCCTGCATCGTCGCTGAAAGAGTCGGGGCGGTATCGCTGCTTTCCGGAGTTCCACCTCGAGCGCCACCGCGACGCCAAAGAACCGGAGCCCGAGAAAGTAGGTCGCAACGACCGTTGCAGCTCCGAGCAAGAGCAGAATCCAGACATCGATTCGCTCGAACAGGAGCGGATCGACGCGTCCGAGTAGCGGCCAGAACAGCAAGGCGCTGGGAGTACGAAACGCGCTTTGCGCGAATTGTGCGACGCCGCGGAAGCTTTGGCCGCGGAACGACCAAAACGCAGATGCTCCAGCCGAAGAACGGCGTCCAGATTGCCTACCCACCATCCGAGTAGTCGATGAATTGGGCAAAGGCGAGTGACTTCGGAAAGTGTACGAGGGGTTAGAGGATCAGACGCATGTGATAGTAAGCGTCATTGCCCAAGAAGAGCGTGCGTCCTGCGACCAGGATTTCTTGTGCGAGTAGCCGACCAGGCCCCCGGCCCCAACTCCTACGAATGACCCTGGAAGCAGGCCGCGGGGAGTGGCACAATCATCTCCGACATGAGGCCAGAGAACCGACAACAGCCGGGTCCGACCCCTCGCCGTTTCGCCTTCGGTGTGGCCGCAGTGTGCGCGATCGCGTGGCTGCCGGGCATATCGCAGGCAGCAGGTCAGCTCGCAGAATCCGGCGGCCGCCTGGCCTATGTCGACCCGGGCTCGGGGAGCTTCATCCTCCAGGCGTTGATCGCAACCCTCGCCGGAGCGGCCGTAGCGATCAATGCGTACTGGGCGAAGATCAAGCGCGTCCTTGGCCGCGGAACTCCCGAAGAAGACGATGAAGTGAAGGGCAATACGCACAGCGATGACTGACGCGGCACTCGGCGCGTCCTTTCGCGATCCCAGCGGTTTCGTATTCGAGCACGACGGAGCCGTCTACCGCCAGGTCAACCGGATCTACGCGGAAGACTACGACCACCTGATGGACTCGGGCCTCTACGCCGCACTCGTTGAAGCCGGGATGCTGGTCGCCCACGAGGAAGTCGCGTCGCCACTCTCCCGCGCGAGCGATGACGGCGCTCACTACAAGACCCTCGAGCCCGAACAGATCGGCTTCGTCTCCTATCCCTTCGAATGGTGCTTCTCGCAGCTGAAGGACGCCGCCCTGACGACACTCCGAATCGCGCAGACTGCGCTTCGTTACGGCATGGTTCTCAAGGACGCGAGTGCGTACAACGTCCAATTCCTCCGCGGTCAGCCTGTATTCATCGATACATTGTCGTTCGAGCGATACAAAGAGGGCACGCCGTGGGTCGCGTATCGACAGTTCTGTCAACATTTTCTCGCGCCACTCGCACTCGCGGCCCATCGCGACGTGCGGCTGCTCCAGCTCTTCCGCGTCCATATCGATGGCGTCCCACTCGATCTCGCGCGCAGCCTGCTTCCCACTCGTGCCTGGTTGAACCCACATCTACTGCTCCACATCCGAGTCCACGCGAACTACCAGCGCCGCTACGAAGGCGATACCGACAGCGCCTCGAAGGTGCGCCCGATGAGCAAACAAGCGTTACAGAACCTCATCACGGCGCTCGTCTCTGCGACGAAGAAGCTGCACTGGAAGGCAGAGGGCACGGAGTGGGCCGAGTATTACCATGGTGACAGTTACAACCAACGCGCCACGGATCACAAACGCCGAGTGGTCGGCGAGTTCATCGACGCGATCGCCCCCTCGGAACTCTGGGATCTGGGTGCGAATACCGGAGAATACAGCCGGATCGCCTCGGAACGCGGCATCGAGACCAAGGCCTTCGATGTCGACCCGGCGTGCGTCGACCGCGGCTACGCCGCCGTCAGAAAGAGCGGCGAGACCCGGCTACTCCCGCTGCTCCTCGACCTCACCAACCCGAGTCCGTCGATCGGCTGGGCGCTGGGTGAGCGGAATTCGATCGTCGAACGAAGCACCGCGGATGCCGTGATGGCTCTCGCCTTGATCCACCACATCGCGATCTCTAATAACGTCCCGCTGCGCCGGATCGCCGAATTCTTTGCGCGCCTCGCCGAGCACCTGATCATCGAATTCGTTCCGAAATCCGATGCGAAGGTCGCGATCCTGCTCAGCACACGCGAGGACATCTTCCCGGATTACACGGAAAGTGGCTTCGAGACCGCTTTCGGAGGGGTCTACACGATCGAGTCGCGGATCGCCGTAGAGGGATCCGAGCGGACGCTCTATCGCATGCGACGCCGCGCTATTTCGACTGCTTGAAGAGCGGCAGATTCGCTTCAGTCGCCACGTAGATCACGTTGGGATTTTCGCTCAACGTCTTGATCCACAGATACTGCAGGTAGGAATCCGAAAGCGTCGAACGCACGATCTCCTGGGCCTGCGCCGCGCCCTTCGCGCGCGCAACCTCGATTTCGGCGTCCTTTTTGGCCTGCTGCAACATGAACTGCTTCTGCTGTACCTGTTGCTCCGCCGTCAACTTGGCTTCGATGCTTTCGCGGAATCGCTGCGGGAGCTTCACGTCGCGGAGCAACACGTCTTCGACTCGGATGCCGCGGCTCTCGAGGTTCTCCTTGAGGAAGCCCTTGATCTTCGATGCGATCTCCTTGCGCCCGGATTCCGAATAGATGTTCTTTACGGGGTAGCCGCTCACCACGTCGCGCACGGCATTCCGGAAATACGGGATGACGAGAACATCGATGTAGTTCCAGCCAACCGTCTTGCGAATCGCAGGCGCCTGCCCGGGATCCACCCGGAACAACAATGAGGTGTCGAGCCCGACGATCAACCCCTCGGACGACGGAACCTGAGCACTCTCCTTGAGCTCCTGCAATTTGGTGTTCCAGGTTTCGACCGTCCGGATCACCGGGAACTGCAGAACGAGGCCCTGCCCCACTGGTTCATCCTTGATCGAGCCAAAGCTCTTCGACACGCCCACCTGCCCGTCCTCGATCACCACGCACCCTGAGACGAGCACCAATGCCGCCATTAGCGTCATTGCGACCAACGGTGTCACCCGATTCATGAATCCCCCTTCGATTGCGGGTGCGGCCGCACCCACCAGAAGCCGGATCTTACCGAATTCGCCGAGCCGCGGGCGGATGCTCTACAGAAACCCGCTGGGCGCCGTCAGCCGCGACGGCGATAGACTGCAACCCAGGGCGCCGATTCAGCGCGTTCACCGGCAGCCGTCATCAAATCGCGAGCCTCGGCGCCGTGGACGAACTCGTACGAACCGCCCTCCGGCGTCGGAAGTGCGAGAAATTCGAGCCCGTATTCGCGGCCGAGAAGCTCTCGCGATGCGTCGAAGACATGCAGCTCCGTGTTCGCGCTCTTCAACAGCGATGACTGCAGGTTCACCCAGACCACGTAGCGCGGGCGCGCAGCCACGACCTCCGCCATCACCTCGCGTTGCCGTTCGAGGGCGTCCGGATAGGCCCCCGTGAGCGGATAGAAGAAGATGTAACGGGTTGCGCTCTCACGCTCCGCGTAGAAGAGGATCTGCGGCTCGGATCCTACGATGTAGACGCGGTCGTCGGGATCGCTGGTCCGACGAATGTAACGTCCGATCTCAACGGATTCAGGAAATGGGTTCATGCCGTAGATTGCACGCGAGACCTCGTCTGGATCGCCCGCCCAAAGGATCGTGCGATTCGCGAAGATCGGCGGCATGATCGCAACCGCGATCAACGCGGCGATCCCGGCGCCGGTCACCACGCCACCACGTGCCAGCAGTCGTTCCGCCATCGCTCCGAGAATGCAACCCGCGAGAACGACTAGCGCCGGCAGGGCTTGAAAGAAGTAGTGGGGACGAAAGAAGAACCCCACGCTGACCCCCATCGCGGAAGCGATCCACCAGCCGAGCCAGAAGCCGCGGCTCGAGTCATGCTTTCGCCGCAGCACGAACAGCGCCAACAAAGCCAGCGCCCAGCACATCGCGAGACTCGGCGCCTGCTCGGACAGGCGGTGCACGATCATCTCGAAACCTTGCGCCGGGCCGACACTCTGCGAGTAGCGGAGATTGTGCCAAAAGACGGCATCGACGAACGGGCGCCAAGCCCCGGCCGCGGCAAAGCCCAACAGCACGGGTGCGCTCGCGAGCAAAGCGCCAACGACGAGGCCTGCCCAGGCTCGTGCCAGCGTTGCAAGATCACGAGACGACGGCCGACCGAAATGCCACGTCGCCACGGTCGCCACGAAGAGCGCGTTCGTCACCGCCACCTGCTTGAACCAACAGGCGGCGGCAGCCAACGCGCCACAGCCGATCCACCACCGAAGCTGCATCGGCGAATCCAACGCACGAAGCAGGCAGTAAACCGATGTCACCATCGGCAACAACATGAAGAGTTCGGTATTTGCCGCGTTACCAGTCAGTTTCGGATTGGCACTCAGGACCGAAAACAACAGCACCGCAAACGCCGCTGCAAGCGGGCCTTCCCGCCGACGAACGCAGCCGAACAGCGCCAACGCGGTCGCCGCGGTCCAAGCATGCAAGAAGAGATGAATGCCCTCGATCGAGGGACCGAACAGCGAAAAGGCAGCAGCGTATGCGAAGAATGTCGCCGGCGGCTTCTGATCGAACGCGTCGCGGTACGGAACCTCGCCCTCGAGCAGACGCTGTGCGATGTACGCGTATTCGCCTTCATCGCGCTCCAGCGGCACCGAAACCAACGGCACACGTACGAGCACGAACACCGAGAGCGCTGTGAACAACACCACGGCGCACACCCATCGCAGACTCCGCTGTACGGAGGGCGAGACGGCATCCGCTTCGGTCGTCACTGCCCGCGGATCTCCATGGGGAGAAATGCTAGCCCGGATTCTTCGTGAAGCTCGTCGTGAGGGCGACAAGAGCGCTGCCGTTTCGGGGCCTCGGGCTGGAGCCGACCTGAAGCGTACCTTCAGTACGCTGCGGATCGGCGGAGGGAGATGGTCTCGAGAACGCATTGGCCCTGCCGTCCTCAGCAGAGCGTTCATGAATGATCGGGGCTAGCTTCTCCGATTCAAAATGGTCAGTCCCAAGCTCCCGGTGATAGCGCGCGCCCCGATTCCGGTCATCCTGCTGTTCCTGGCGCTCGCCGGATGCACTCCCCCAACATCGATCCCGCCCCCGCAGCTCCTGCTCCTGATCAGCGTCGACACCCTGCGCACGGATCGACTCGGGATCTACGGAAGCGAACTCGGCATCAGCCCGAATCTCGACGCGTTCGCGGAACACAGCCAGGTATTCGAAGCCGCGTACGCGCCGACATCGTTCACGCTGCCATCGATCGGCACGCTGCTGACGGGCCGTTATCCAGAAGAGATCGGGATCCTCGGAAACCGGTCGGCGCTAGCTCCCTCGGTTCCAACACTCGCGACCGCGCTCGGAGAGTCGGGCTGGCGCAGCGCCGCGGTGGTGGGCAATCTCGTGTTACGCCGGAACGCCGGGCTCGCCGAGGGTTTCGATGTCTACGACGACGACCTCCACGACCTCGAATCGACGCGCGGATGGCCCGAGCGGGTCGCCCGCGACACCACCGACTCCGCACTCGCGCTGCTCGCTGGATTTCCACGTGACCGCGACGATCGATTCTTCCTGTGGGTGCACTACCAGGATCCCCACGGTCCCTATACGCCGCCAGAGGGATTTCGCGAGCAATTCCTCGAAGACGAGCGGGCAACCGACGACGGCAGGCGCAACCTGCCGAAAGTCACCGGGCAGCGTGGCCGAGGCCACATCCCCGACTACCAGGTCGTCGATGAGCAGCGCGAGGTCGCTTTCTATCGAGCCGGCTACGATGGTGAGATCCGCTACCTCGATGCCGAGATCGGTCGCCTCCTCGCCGTGCTCGACGAACGCGAACTCACACCACGCACCGTCGTCGTGTTCACGGCCGATCACGGTGAGAGCCTCGGCGAACGTGACTACTGGTTCGCACACGGCGATCGCCTCGATGAGGCGTTGGTTCGGGTTCCGTTGCTGCTGCGCGTGCCGGGACTCACACCGGCGCGGCGCTACGACATTGCGGGCCTGGTGGACGTCAAGCCGACCTTGCTCCGCCTGGCTGCCGAACGGCCTGTCGACCCGGATGCGCCCGGGCGCGACCTGCTCTCGAGCGACGCGCGTGCGACCGACAGCGTGCCGTACCTCGCCACGCTCGGCGCCGGCGGCCCGACCCGATTCGGCATCGTCGCCGATGGTCACAAGTTCGTCATGACCCACTCGGACCAGGGTTGGAAACCGGAGCTCTACCGACTCGGCTACGAGGGGCGCAACCTCGCGGACAGCGATCCCAAGCGGGCCCAGAAACTGCGCGAGCGTCTCGTTACGCTACGCCGAGGCCTGCGGCCCTCTACGCCGATCCGCCGGCAGAGACTCAGCGAGCAGGATCAGCAGAACCTCCGCGCGCTCGGCTACATTCAGGCGCCCGAAACGACGCATATCGACTGAGAGCCTGCTTGCCGATTCCCGCGCCCCGAATTTCCCGCAGCCGATCTTGGGCCATCCAGCTGCTGCTCGTGTGCCTCCTGGCAGCAATGCCCTTCGGCTGCGACCGGGGACCCGAGGGGCCCCGATTACTGCTGCTCGTCAGCGTCGACACGCTGCGCGCCGACCGACTCGGCGTGTATGGGAGCGACTTGGGGCTGACCCCCAACCTCGACGCCCTCGCGGCAGAGAGCGTCGTGTTCATGGCCGCCTACGCGGCGGCTCCGTTCACGCTGCCTTCGGTGAGCGCGCTCATGACCGGCCGCCACCCCGAAGCGCTCGGGATCTTCAGCAATGAATCCCTGGTGCCCGCATCGGTGCCAACCCTCGCCAGCGAACTCAAGCGAAGCGGCTGGAAGACCCGCGCGGTCGTGAGCAACTTCATCTTGCGCAAAGCATCGGGTATTGCTTCCGGATTCGAGACCTTCGATGATCTGTTCCCTCAAGTCGAAATCGTCCGGATGTGGCCCGAGCGTGTCGCACCCGACACCACCGATGCCGCACTCGAGCTCCTCGACGAATGCGCCCCCGACGAGGATTCCCGCTGCTTCCTCTGGGTCCACTATCAGGACCCGCACGGTCCCTACACACCACCGGAGGCGCTGCGAGCTGCCGAGCTCGCGCGCGAGGAAGAAGAGCCCGATTCGGAGCGTCTGCTCCCGGTCAGCAATGACTACACCGGGATCGGCGCAATCCCAAAATACCAGGTCATCGACGATCGGCGCGACTTGGGCTTCTACCGGGCCGGATACCACGCCGAGATCCGCTATCTCGACGCCGAAATCGGTCGACTGTTGGAAGCGGTCGAGGAGCGCGGACTCGAAGACAGGACGTTGATCGCGTTTACCGCAGATCACGGCGAGGGCCTCGGCGAAAACGACTACTGGTTCGCCCACGGTGAATACCTGAACGACAGTCAGCTCCATGTGCCGCTGATGATCCGTGTTGCCGGGCGTGCTCCCGAGCGACGCAACGATGTCGCGTCGCTGACCGACGTCTTTCACACCTTGCTCGCTGCCTCGAGCAACGCCCCGCTCGACCCCGATCCCACTGGCCGAAACCTGTTGGCAGCAAACGCCGAACAAGCGCAGAGCCTACCCTATTTTGCGTCGCTCGGCGGATCACGGGTGCAGCGACACGGTCTGATCGACGGCGAGTATCGGCTCGTGATTTCTCGACGAAATGGGATCGGGGATGCACGCCTGACCCACCGCAGCAACGACGTCGACCTCACCGCCGCAGCACCTCAGATCGCGAAGTCCATGCGCAACCGCCTCAATCGCATTCGCGCGCGTTTGACTCGAGGCCTCGAAGAAAGCAGGCAGGTCCTGAGCGACGAGGAGCGAAAGAGCCTCGAAGCGCTCGGCTACGTCGACGAAACGGAACGCTGATGACCTCGGGCCTCGCTCCCGACGGATTGTCGCAACAGCCGGCGACGATCCACCACATCGTCGTGGCTGCGCTGCTGTGCGCACTCACCTTCACGATCTACTTCCAGGTCCGCGATCACGACTTCATCGAATACGACGACCCGATCTACATCACCGAAAACTCCAATCTCGCGGCCGGTTTCAACAAGCAAACCGTCGTCCGCGCGTTTTCCGAAGCCTACGAAACCAACTGGATCCCGCTGACTTGGATTTCCTACCACCTCGATCACGCACTCTTCGGCCTGAACCCCGCGGGCTACCACCTCGTCAACGCAGCTCTCCATACGATCTCGGCCCTTCTGCTCTATTTCGCACTCTTTGCAATGACAGGTGCACTCGGTCCGAGTGCGTTCGTCGCGGCCGTCTTTGCGGTGCACCCCCTTCATGTGGAGAGCGTTGCCTGGGCCGCCGAGCGCAAGGACACCCTGAGCGGGGTGTTCTGGATGCTCACGCTGCTCGCGTACACACGCTATGCCGGCAGATCTACCCTCAGCACCCTGCTAGTGGTCATTCTCACCTACGCGCTCGGCTTGCTCGCGAAACCAATGCTCGTTTCGCTGCCCCTGGTGTTGCTGCTCCTCGACTATTGGCCACTCCGGCGACTCCGCAGCGACGGTTCAGGAGGGATCGAGTGGGGGCGCCTCCGAGGCTGCATTGCGGAGAAGTTGCCGCTATTCGCGATGGCCGCGGTGGTGGCCTGGATCACGATCGTCGTCCAGGACGAAGCCGGAGCAATGGCAACCGACGCGCAGGTTCCGCTTTCGCTGCGACTCAGCAATGCACTCGTGACCTGCTGGATCTACATCGTCGATAGCATCTGGCCCAGCGGACTGGCGATCTTCTATCCCCATCCGATGGAGGGGACGCCGGTTTGGCTCGCCGGAGCCGCAGCCACGGGCCTGGTCGCGGTGACTGGGCTCTGCATTTCGACCGCACGAGCTCATCCCTATCTGTTGGTCGGATGGTTGTGGTACCTGGTCACCCTGGTTCCTGTAATCGGCCTGATCCAAGTCGGCATGCAGGCGCGAGCAGACCGCTACCTCTACCTCCCTCAGATCGGCCTTACGCTCGCCCTTGCCTGGGGCGCACGCAATGCGTTTGCGACCACGCGAATTGGCCGCTTCGCGCTCGTCGCTGTCGCGAGTGTCGCGATCCTCGTACTGTCCGGCGTCGCATGGCGACAGACGTCGTTCTGGCTGAATACCGAGACGTTGTACGCGCACGCCCTCGAGGTCACTCATGACAATTTCCTGGCACACCACGGGATTGCATTCCAATTCCTCGATTCCGGCGATCCAGCTACCGCCGAAGTCCACTTCGAACGCGCGGTCGATATCAAGCCTCTCTGGCCGAGCGCCCACATGGGTCTCGGCGATGCCCGCATCGCGCAGGGTCGGGTCGAAGAGGCGCTCACCGACTATCGGCGTGCGATCGACCTCGCACCACGGAACCCGGAAAGCCACCTCCACTTCGCTCGCGCGCTGGCGGACCATGGCAAGGTATTTCGTGCGACGAATCACTACAGCGCGCGATCGATCTGTACGAAGCCCCCAACGCCTACGCGCACGCGAGCCTCGCTGCCCTCTACGCGCGCTCGAACCAATTGATCCCAGCCGAAGAGCAGTACCGGATCGCCATCGCGCTGGAGCCGGACTTCGCCGAGGCCCACGCGAACCTCGCCTTCTTGTTGATCCGCCTCGAGCGCTTCGGTGCGGCGCGTGATTCGCTCGTTCGCGCACAACAACTCGGGCAGGATTCCGCCGAGTTGCATTTTGCGATCGGCGTCGTCGCTCTCGAGCACAACGAAGCCGCAGAAGCGGTCAGGCACTACCGCAGCGCGATCGAAAAGCGACCGGAGTGGACGGCCCCGGCGAACAACCTCGCCTGGCTGCTCGCCACCCACCCCGACCCGGACATTCGCGAGCCGCTAAACGCGATCGAAATCGCCGAAGGCCTTCGGCGCGACGGCAAGCGCCTCGAGCCCGACCAGCTCGACACCCTCGCAGCCGCCTACGCGGCCGCTGGACGATTCCCGGAAGCCGGACTCACCGCCTCCGCTGCGGCTCAGCTCGCCCGCAACACGGATCGCCCGGAACTCGCTCAGGAGATCGAGGCCCGTCTCCTTCTGTACCGCGCGCAACGCCCGTTCATCGAGACGCGCCATCGCCCGGGGCTCTGACACCCACCGACCCGAGAAGCAGGGAACCCAGGCACGCGATTGCGAGATTGCACGCCAGACCGATGATGCCCAGGTGCAGTCCCTCGATCCGCTTCACGCCGGCGATCGCGCCTGCAATCACGACCGCACTGCCCACGGCAAGCCCGATCCAGGCCGGCGTGGCGCGAAAGCCCCGCCACCTGATCGCCAACAAGAATGCGGGAACGCACTGAATCAACAACTCCATCTTGAGCTCGATCAAACCCCAAAGAGTGACGTCCCGAGCCGCCATGGCGACGACAGCCATCCCGATCATCACCGCCCCCGCCGCGCGCTTCGCGAATGCGGTCGTCGAAGCTGCGTCGCGCGGCCGTCCGAACAAGTCTTCGGCCAGCGAAGAGCCGAGCGACAGCAGGCACGAATCCGCAGTCGACATGATCGCAGCCAACGCACCAAGAAATACCAGGACTGCCGCTCCTGCGTAGACCGGACCGATACTCGCCCACTGCCCGAGCAGCAGGGGCATCACCCGGTCGGCTGCAACCTCGCCGAGATCCGCAAAACGTGGAATCGCAGCGAGTCCGATGAGTGTGACCACCAGCGTGGTCGTGAGCGGCATGAAGCTCATCCACGCAAACGACCGCTTCAGCGCACGGCCGTCACGTGCGGCGTAGATTCGTTGGATCGCCTGGGGATAGACGGTGCTCGCGAGACCCAGCAGGAGAATCGAACTCAGCCAATTCGTCCGCTCGACCGTATCCGGGACGCGTCCGATTTCCGGACGTGCTGCGAGGATCTGCTGCGACAGCGCGTCCAACCCGCGAGCCTCGTCGAGCAGCCACGCTGCCAGCGCGGCCAAGCCGACCATCATCAGGATACCCTGCGCAGCATCGGTCCAGGCAACGGCACGCATTCCGCCGAGGGTTTCGTAGAAGAGGATCATCGCGGCGAGCAGCGCAATCCCCATCTGATAGGAAACGACTCCGCCAGTGACTTCTGCGGATAGCTCTCCCATCGCCTTCAACTGTGCGAACAGGAAGTTGGCGAGCGCGATCGCCATCAGCATCGAAACGCCGAAGAGGAGCACGCGCCCGCCCGGTTCTCCGCGAAATCGGTATCGCACCCAATCGCCCGGCGTCACGAATCGATGCCGCACCGCGATCGGACGCAAGCGAGGTACCAGCGCGTGGAAGGTCACGATGATCGACAACATGAAGCCCGTCGCCATGATCCACGAGAAGCCCCGGCGATACGCCTCCCCTGGATAACCGAGCAGAGAATTCCCGCTATACGCGGTGGCGTACAGCGTTAGAAACAACACGAATACGCCGAGTTCGCGGCCCGCGAGAAAATGGTCCGCAGGACTGTCGCTGGCGCGGGCGCGACGCGCGACAAAGGCAAGCGCGACGAGTCCGAACAAATAGAATGCGAGCCCCAACATCCCGAGCCGGCCGAACTCCGTCACTGCGAAGCCTCGGGGGGATCATCATCGGGAATCTCGGTGAGCAGCCACGCAAGCGCGTTCAACAGTGCGGCTCCTGCGTAGCAGAGCAATGCCACCGTGACCCAATCGGGAAGCCCCAACCACAACTCAGCTGGATCGCCCCCACGCCGATACCAGGGAATCGACAGCACGAAGAGCACGCCGACGAGGGCAAGCAGGAATCCACGCAACGCTCGAGCCGAGCCGCCTCTCGTCACAGCAGCTCGCTCTGACGGGGCTGCGCTGGAGCCGGCGCCATGCACTCCGGGTCGTCGTTGCGGGTGCTGTTCACCCGCAATCCAACGGTCTGCCGCCCGAGCCAAGCCTCGGGACTCGGCACCAGCAAGGCCTGGAGGGCATCGAGGTCCTGATTCGCCGGATCCAGCCAGTCGGTGTAGTCGCGTGGATCGAGGATCACGGGCATCCGGTCGTGGACCCCCGCCAGCACCTCGTTCGCTTCCGTCGTGATGATCGTGCTCGACCGCAATTCCTCTTCCGCGCCCGCGTGCCAGACATCGAACAGGCCCGCGAAGGCAAACGGCCCGCGATCGGGTCGTGTGAAGAGATAGGGCTGCTTCGGCGATCCACGTGCCCCTCCCCACTCGTAGAAGCCGTCCGCCGGGACCAGGCAGCGCCGCTTCCTGAAGGCCGAGCGAAATGCAGGTTTCGAAGCGACGCTTTCGGCACGCGCGTTGATCATCCGATGCCCGATCGTCGGATCCTTGGCCCAATCCGGCACGAGCCCCCAACGGGCGCGTTCGATCCGGCGCTTGGCGCGCAACGGATCCACGCAAAGCGTCAGCACGGATTGCCCCGGCGCGATGTTGTAGCGCGCCTCCAGCTCCGGCGGATCATCGAGATCGAACTGTTCGGCCAGCGATTCCGGCGTCGAACGAAGCGTGTAACGTCCACACACGACTGCGGGGTCCCCCTCGCCGCCTGCTACAGTACCGCGTCCAGATCAGCTGTGGAGAATTCGTTGACCGATTCCGCATCACCCGCTTCCGAAGGTTCGAACGCCCTGCTCGTGATACGCGGAGCCATTGGTGGCACGCTGATGGGGCTCGCCAATCTCGTCCCAGGAATCAGCGGTGGCACCATGCTGCTCGCGGCCGGCGTCTATCCTGGATTCATCGCTGCGATCGCCGAAGCCACGACGTTGCGTTTCAGATTCCGATCTCTGCTTCTACTCGGGACGATCGTCGTCTCCGCGGCGCTTTCGATTCTGCTGCTCGCGGGAACGGTAAAGGACCTCGTGGTCGATCATCGCTGGATCATGTACAGCCTGTTCATCGGCCTCACCCTGGGAGGAATCCCCCTGGTGTGGCGCATGGCCCGGCCGATGAATCGCTCGCTGCTCGTATCCGCGCTGGTCTGCTTCGGGCTGATGGTGGTAATGGCATTGTCGGGCGCAGGTGTGAGCGGCGATACCGGGCGAAATTACCCGCTCATATTCCTTGCAGGTCTCGCGGCCTCGTCGGCAATGATCCTACCGGGTGTCAGCGGCGGGTACCTGCTGTTGCTGCTCGGGCAGTACGAGTCGATTCTCGGAACCGTCGATCAGCTGAAATCCGGCCTGCTTGGTAACGGGAGTGGTGCCGCACCGGACCTCGCGCTCGTGCTCGACGCGATGCACGTCGTCATTCCCCTCGGTATCGGCATCGTCGTCGGTGTAGTCGGAGTCAGCAACCTGCTGCAGTGGCTCTTGCAACGCTACGAGAAGGCGACGCTCGGCGCGCTTCTCGGACTGCTCTTCGGTGCGGTCGTCGGCCTGTGGCCGTACCAGCAGGCACATCCGCCACAGACGGGCGACGTGATCAAGGGCCGGGTCGTCACGCTCGAGAACGCCGAGAGCTTCGACGCCGATGATTGGCCGGTGCGGTTCTTCGAGCCCAGTGCCGGCCAGGCCGCGAGTTCGCTGGCCCTGGTCGGACTCGGCCTCGCGGGGACCCTGCTGATCGGGCGACTCGGAAACTCCAACGGTGGTGACGACTGAGCTCTTCTCACAAGCGGAAGTCGACTACCCAGTCTTGCCGCCTCCTGAAATTCATCGGGAAGACGCAGCTAGCGAACGGTTCTGCCCGCCAATTCACTCGAATCCAGGGATTCGTGTCTTCCCGATCGAGTCGTGCACGATTCTTGCATCACATATGGTCGGGGCGCTGAATCTCGCCCGAGGAATCCTGCATGGCTCGTGGTTGCTCCTCAACTCAGTACGATCTTCTCCTGATCGCGATCGTCGTGGTGAGCACAAGCTCGCTCGGCTGTTTCGCAATCAGCCGCGGAGAATCCGATTTCGATGACAAACCGGTCATAAACACCGGCGTCGGCGCAATGATCATCCGCCCGAACCAGAACCCGCCGACCTACTACCCACCCGGCACTCAACCACCTCCGACCGCACAGCCACAAGGCGCCCCCCAGCAACCGTCGGGTGCAGCGCCCTCGTACGGCAGCGCGCCGACCGTGACCACTGGACCGAACGGAGAACGACGCACCGGCGGAGCAGCGGTTCCGAACCAGGTGCCGATCCAGATGATCGGCGGCGCAGAACAGGACATTTCGGGTCAGAGGGCCTGGAAGCAAGAACCGGTCTGGCTGAAGTACCTGGCGCTTCCCTTCGCCATTGTGGCCGCGCCCTTCAAAGCCGCAATCAAGGATCCCGAGCCCGGCCCCGAGCTTCCCAGGTCCCAACCACTCCCACTGGGCTCGGAGGCGCCCCGCGCAGAACCGCCGCCGCCGCCCAGAATGGACTACGAGACTGCAATGGTCGACCAGCTCGAACAAGAACTCGACGCACGCAACCGCGCGAATGGCGTGAGCGCGGAGCCTCCTGCCGTGAATCCCACCAGGCCCCCGAGCCCCGAAACCGTCGGCTCCACCGGCTCGTCGTCGATTGCGCAAGAGCTGGCGGCCCTCCAACGCGCACCGCAACGTGCGCCGGCCCCGAGCTACACACCGCCCGCAACTCACAATCCGAAATCCACGACGAGCTCAGCGCCGGTGCAGCCTCGTGCTTCGCAGCCCGCCGAGGCGAATGGCATCGTCGACCGCGATGGTGATGGTCGCGTCGACCAGTGGATCTTCCGCGAGCGCGGTGAGATCTCCCGTGTCGAGCTCGACGAAAACGCGGACGGAAGGCCCGACCGCTTCATCCATTACGATCTCGACACGCACCAGATCGCACGCGTCGAAGAGGACTCGAACGCCGACGGAGCGAGCGACTCCTGGACCGAGTACGTGGACGGCCGAGTGGCGCGACGCCGCGGAGACGGCGATTACGACGGTTCGATCGACACCTGGACCTTCTACCGCGTAGGCATCATCACCCGCCACGAGCAAGACACTACCGGCAACGGCTTTCGCGATCGCGTGGGCTATTACAGCAACGGCAAGATCACCCGCGAAGAGAAGGATCTCGACGGTGACGGGCGAACCGATTCGACGCTCTACTACGACTCGCTCGAACGCATCAGTCGCCGCGAGGAAGACAAGGACCACGACGGGAGACCCGACGTCATCTCCCATTACGAGGCCGGGAAACTGTCGCGCAAGGAGCTGATCCAGAACGCCAGCCCGCCCGAGACCGCGAGTCCCTGAGCGATGCCGCGCACCCTACTCCAGGGCATCGCCTTTCTGATCGGATTCTGGATCGCGCTCGCAGTTTCGCCGATGACGGTGAAGCTCGCACGCGCGGACGATGCTGCGGAATCCCAATTCGCCGACCTCGAGGCACGTCTGCTCATCGAGGTGAATGCGGTTCGAGCGCGCCACCACCTGATTCCGCTGCGGCGATCGCCAGATCTCGATCGGGTGGCCATTCGCCACAGTCTCGACATGGCGCGCCGAAACTACATGAGCCATCACTCACCCGAGGGCAGCAACCCGGTCGATCGCATCACGCAGTCGGGTTTGTCTGGTTTCACCCTGGCTGCGGAGAATCTCGGCAAGACCAATCGACGTGACCCCAATCGCGAAATCGTCGACAACTGGCTGGCCTCACCCGACCACCGGCGCAATCTGCTCACACCCCCGTTCAACACGACGGGCATCGGAATCTCTCGTGCGCCGGACGGATCCTTGATCTACACCCAGGTCTACGTCACCTATCCCAGGTAGACGAAAGTCTGCGCCTCCGGGCCTTCGACGGAAGCAAATCACAGTCCCGCCGATTCGCGCGCGCGGCGCTCAGTCGTCGGCGATCCCGAGCGCCTCACGTGCATAGCTGCTGGCGCCACGATAGTCGGCCTTGCCGTTGGGTGCCCGCAGCATGCGGTCGATCGCCAGCACTCGCTTGGGCGCCTTGAACCCGGCAAGTTTCCGGCGCACATGTTCCCGTAACTGCGCCTCGTCGAGTACTGCGCCCGGTGTGAGTTCGACCACTGCGGTGACCGCCGTGCCCCAACGCTCGTCGGGAACGCCCACCACCAGCGCATCCTCGACGTCTGCATGGAGCTTGAGCGCCTCCTCGACCTCTTCCGGGTAGACCTTCTCGCCCGCCGTGTTGATGCAGACGCTGCCGCGTCCGAGCAGTGTCAGCGTCCCGTCGGCCTCGACGGTGCACCAGTCGCCCGGAATCGAATAGCGGATCCCGTCGATGGTCGGAAATGTGCTCGCGGTCTTCTCGGGGTCCTTGTAGTAACCGAGTGGGATCGGTCCGGGACGCGCGATGAAGCCGCGTTCCCCGCTGCCGGGAACCACCTCACGGTGATCTTCGGTAAAGACCTTGCAGTCTTCGCCGATCGCGAATCGTGCGGTCTTCGTGCCCCCCTCCGCGCTCGTTACGTTCGAACCGAATCCGATCGCTTCGCTCGAGCCGAACATGTCCGCGAGTCGAATTTTCGGTAGGCGAGCCAGTAGCGCCTGTTTCACGTCGGCGCTCCACATCACCCCAGACGACAGCACGACTTTGAGCGACATCGGGTCCCAGCGGCCCGGATTCTCGTCGAGCGCCTTCAACATCGGCCGCGCGAAGGCGTCGCCGACGATTACCGCGGAATTCGCCCGATTCTCGCAGACAGCCGTCCAGAGCTCTTCCGCGTCGAAGTTCGGGCGCGCGAGCGTGATGATGCAGCCGCCCGACGCGAGGGTGTTGATGGCGGTCAACAATCCCGTTCCGTGCATCAGCGGACACGCGACCAGTTGTCGCATGATCGGGCCGCCCGCGACGACGTTGCGGACGTGCTCGTCGATCGAAGCCGGCACTGTGCCGCGATTTGCAGGCGCGTTGCGCCCCGCGCCGAGCGCGCCCCACAGGTCCTCGGCACGCCACATCACGCCCTTTGGCATGCCGGTCGTGCCGCCCGTGTAGATCAAGAGAAGATCATCCGGTGATCGTCGGATCGCGAGCGGTCGCCCAGCCCCCGATTCCGCGACTTCGTCGTAGGCTTCGGCCCAGTCCGGTGGCGTCCCACCCACCTGCCACCAGCGCCGCACACCCGGCAGGCGGTGGCGCAGCACTTCGACCCGTTCCGCGAACTCAGCACTGAAGACGATCACCGCCGCATCGGAGTTTTCGAAGATGTACAGCAGCTCGTCGTCGAGATAGCGGTAGTTGACGTTCACGTGCACCGCGCGGGCCTTGAAGCACGCGACCAACGCCTCCATGTAGGCCAGCCCATTGCGGAGATAGAACGCAACCTTCTCGTCCGAGCGCAGACCGGACGCGACATTGTTGCTTCGCCGGGCGAGATCTCCCCAGGTCCGGCGTTCTTTGCCGTGCACGAGCGCAGTCGCCTCTGCAGGAAAGCCCGCGTCGATGCCGTCGAAAACGTCGCCGAAATTCCAACTCATGTCAGCTCGCGACTCTACACGACAGACACCCGCTGGTCTCGGCGAATCTTGCTTCGAACAACAACAGCAATTCGTGCGACTACCATCCCGTTTCCGCGAACGTTGCTGCCGACGCGCGTCAACCCGATTCAGCCCAGCGGCCCCTGATACACCTCGACGAAGCGCATCAGTGCGTCCGGTGGCGTTGCGAGATTCGCCTGCTTGTCGGTCCGCACGCAGACGACGCTGGGGCCGTCGTGCTGCTTCGCTCCTTCGAGCGCGGGTGCGAGTTCTTCGAGCCGCTCAACGTAGCTGCCCCGACAACCGAGGCCTTCGGCAACGATGTCCCAGCGCACCTCGCCGGTCTCGGTTCCGAAGGTCCGACCGTAACGAAGCAGCTCGTTCGGCTCCTCCATCGACCAGGCTCCCTCGGCGAATACCACCACGCTGACGTTCAGTCCCTCGCGTGCTGCGGTCTGCATCTCCATGAAGTTGAAGCCCGCGGCCCCGTCGCCCGTAACGCACACGACCGTCCGCTCCGGGTTGGCGAGCTTCGCACCCAGCGCCGAGGGAATGCCGGTTCCGAGCATTCCGAGCTCGAGGATGTTGAGATACGAGCGAGGCTCGGTGGGAGGGAGATACCAGTGCGCCCAGAGTGAAGTATTTCCACCGTCCGTGGCATAGATGGTTTCGCGGCCGAAGACCTCTGCGACCTCGCGCATGGCGTGGGCCGGATGGATCCCGTCGCCCGACCAGGCTTCGACCGCGGCCCCCGCTTCGACCGACCAGGCCTGGTCGGTGGCGCGGCAACGTTCGAGATGTGCGCTCCCGCGAGCGTGGTGATCGCGCTTTTCGAGCTTCTCGAGCAGACCCGCTAGGGCCTGGCCGGCGTCGGACACGATTCCCAGCTCGATCGGCCGCGTCACAGCGATGTTTCGATCGTCGCAGTCGATCTGGATGATCCGCTGCACTTCCGGATCGCCCCAGTACTTGTCGTAGGGCAGATCGAGATTGCCGAGGCGCGAGCCCGCCACCAGGACCACGTCGGCCTCCCGCCGCGCCAGGTCGCCCCCGGCCGCGAAACCGTAGACGTAGTGAGGGTGATCGTTCGGGACCACCGCTCGCCCCGACATGCTCGCGATGACCGGGCAGCCCAGGCGCTCCACCAGCTTCAACAAGATTTCGGCAGCACCGGCGCGATCCACGCCCGAGCCGGCCAGCACGAGTGGCCTTTCCGCCGCCGCGAGCAGATCGGCGGCCTGCGCGAGCTGAGCGTCCGAGGCCTGCGGCCGCCCGGGTCGATAGCGTTCCGGTGCCATGACCTGCGCGAGGCTCTCGTCCCGCTCGTCATAGAGGACGGGGCCCGGCACCTCGAGTTGCACCGGCCCGGGTCGCCCCGACCACATCTCGCGAAAGGCCAGGCGGGTCACCTCGCCGATGCGATCCCACGAAAAAATCGGCCCGCCCCACTTCACGCTCGCCGCAAACGCATCGAGCTGGTCCTGCCCCTGGAAGGTCGACGGGGGGCAGGGATAGACCAGGCCGAGCCGGTGCTGGGCCGTGACGGCGATCAACGGCACTCCCTCGTGCCGCGCGGTGATGATGCCCGGCAACAGGTTGGCGCTACCCGGGCCCGGGTTTCCGAGCACCGCCGCCACACCGCCCGTCGTCTTGTAGAGACCTTCCGCCATGTGGGCCGCCGCAGCCTCGTGACGGATCGGAACGAAGCGAATCCCGTTCGGCTCGAGCGCCGCAAGCAGCGGGTCGAGTTCGGGACACGGCAGCCCAAACGCGAAGGCGACACCCTCTGCGGCTAGACAACGCGCGAGAAATTCACCACCGCTGATCGTGGCCATGTCGAATTTCCTTTCGCTCGATGAGGTTCACGCACGGAGCCGCCCGCAACGTGCCGCGAGTCAGGAGTTCACCTCGTCCCACGGCCCGCGCCACTTCGCCGCGGTCGCGAACACGCCCCACGAACCGCAGCGATCGCAATCGACATCATTCCCGTAGCAGCAGAACGGGGTCGTGAAGTGATCCCCTTCGATGTAGAGCGGCAGCATGGTCTGCTGCATCGGACAGTGGTCGGTAACCACCTTGCAGACCGGCGGACGCAGCAGCTCGAGGCTGCGCGCCGAATTCCAGATGAAGTCCGGATGGCGTCGCTTCAATTCCACGACGAGATCGACCGCCTCTTCACGAGCCTCGTTGTTCGGCCAGGCCTGGGGTGAATCTTCTCCCGCACTTGGCACGTAGAAGCTGAACGTCAACCCCTGGACCTTCGTCGTCAGCAGCCGCTCGGCGAGCTCTCCGAGATGGTTCTGGTTCTCACGGTGTACGACGCACTGGACCATCACAGTCGGCCGAAAGCCATCCGGGATCGCGGCTACCGTCGCCATCACGCGGTCGAAGACGCCCTCGCCTCGCACCGGGTCGTTGACGTGGCGCGGCCCATCGAGTGAGATCACGTAGGTGAGGTTCGGGCCGAAATCCTTGAGCGGTACCGTGCCGTTCGTCGTGATGGTGTTCCTCTGGAACAGCTCGATCCCCTGCTCGAGCACGCGCCAGCGGAGCATCGGCTCCCCACCCATCCAGAGCATCGAAACGATGCCGTGGCGGTCCCGTAAGCGGCGGAGTTCGCCGAGGATCTGCTCCGGCTTCATTTCGCCTTCCGGGTCGTTCGGATTCCCGTCACGAAACACGAAACAATGGCGGCAACGCAGATTGCAATGGTTCGTCACGTTCACCATCGCACCGAGGTACTGAGGCGGAGGTTCCATGACGAGCCTCGCGGTACCGTGGGCACCGGGCTGCCCCTCCACAGGGCCCGATTGATGGGCCGGAGTCGTCGAGGTCAGGAACGTCGGGGCACTCATCATTGACTTCCGAGCTGCTGGCGGCGCCACGAAATGTAAACCAATCCCGACGAATCGGCCCACAACCCGCCGGGGCAAATCGCCACGACTCCCGGTTGGCTCCGGCGAGCTGCGCTGCCTGCGGACACGCACTATCGTTCGAGTCGACGATGACCGACCCCGCAGACGACTCCGATCAGCCCGCCCCCGATGTGAATGGCGCGAACAGCGAGCAGGTGGAGCCCGCGCCCTTTTGGCGGAGCCCCGCCTTCGCGGTCGTCGCCGCACTGATCGCACTGATCGGCATGGTCTGGCGCTGCGCCTGATTGCCACCGAGTCGACCGTATTCGCGCCGGCAGGTGCTCGCAGCAGGTGCCTCGCTCGAGCAGCTACTTGATCTCTGTCGGCAGCATCGGCGGCGGCGGCTCGCCTGCAATGATGGCCTGGCAGCGCTTCGCGACCAGAGGCTCCATATCGGGATGAGTTCGGATCCAGAATCGGCCGTTGACGACCGCGTCGTGCACCTGCTCCGCAACGTCGGCCGGATCGATACCGCCTGCAATGAAGCCCTCCACCAGCTCTCGCATAACGGACAGTTCTTCACCCACATCGGCGGCTTCGCCACCGGGACGGTTGCGATCGCTCTCGTGGATGCGGGTCCTGACCCAGCCGGGACACAACACCGACACCCCGATCGACGCGCCGCTCAAAACGAGATCGTTTCGGAGCGTGTCCGAGAGCGCAACCACAGCGTGTTTCGTGACGGTGTAGGGGGACATGAAGGCGGGACAGGTGAGGCCAGCGATCGAGGCCGTATTCACGACATGGCCCGGTTCCCCGGATGCAATCATCTTCGGAACGAAGGCGCGGATGCCGTGAACCACCGCGACCAGGTTCACGCCGATCACCCAGTCCCAATCCTGCTCCGAGATCTCCCAAACCGGCCCGCCGGAAGCGACGCCCGCGTTGTTGCACAGCACATGGGCGCCGCCGAAGCGCGAGAAGCAACGTTCTGCGAGGGCCTCGAGTGCGGCGCTGTCACGAACATCGAGCCGCGTCGCCTCGACCTCGCAACCCTGATCCCGCAGTGCACCCGCCACCGCCGCGAGCGGCTCCGCCTCGATGTCGGCCAGCGCGAGCTTCATTCCCGCCGTGGCAAAACGCTCTGCCATCGCCCGTCCGATGCCGCTGCCCGCCCCGGTAACCACCGCAACTCGACCCTTCAGATCCACCGCGGAAACCTCCTGCCTGCGTTCAGAGCTTGCGAACGTACCACGCCGGTGGCCAAGATCGCCCTCGCCGAATCGCGCGACGCGGGAGCTGGCCTCCCGAATTCAGGCCGATCCCACCCGGGGTTCGAGGCTACGGACGAAGCGTCGCGGTGACCTGGCGATCGTCCCAGTAGATGTCCATCGGCTGGGAGAGGTCCATGTGCCCCGGGAGTACCACGAAACCCAGCACGCCTTCGCCGGGCCCGAGTTCTCCGAGATGACCGTCGATGACGCCGAGCTGCGTGCCCACCCCCGTCTCGGGGTGAAACGCCACGTGCCCCTGCACGAAGGTGAGATTGGCGTAGAACGACTCGGGCTTTTCGCACCTCGCACTGAACAGCACGACCGGCCCCGCAATCGGAGTTCCCGCGCGCTGTGCGGCGTCGCGAAGTCGCGCCTCGAAACTATTCGATTGTGCGATCCGAAGCACCATTGCCTCGGCCCCCTCTCCACCTCGCACCAGCATCGCGGGTGCTCGCTGCTGCGAGTACTCGACGATCAAGCCGAGGTCTCGCACTTCGTCGGGAGCGAGGGCGAGGTCCGGCGGGCCCGGAGGCAGAGCCGGTGGTGGAGCCGAAACCGGGGGCAGCGGTTCAGGCGAGTAGGCGAAGCCGACCTGCGGAGTCGGCGCGGGTTCGGGCGCGCCGGTCTTGACGCGCGCCTCGCGCATCGCTTCGGGGCGATCGACATCTCGCACCGCACGACCGGTTTCGATGACGTTGTAGGCGTTGTTCGGATCCTTGCTGCGATTGAAGACTTCCCATCCGTAGGGGCGCGGGAGATTCTGCGGCCGGATCGGCGGCATGTCGGAAGGCTCGACCCGCTTCGAATTCCGACACGGAATCAACTCGGCGCGCGGCACGATGTACATGCTTCCATCCGGGCAAACGCCCGTGATCGACGCGTTCGCAGCTGACCCGCCGATCGCCAGCGCTAGCAGGGCGACACAAAACCTGGTTGAGATCCTCTTCACGTCTTCCGTGACCTCGCCTGGAGCGCGCCGAAAGAGGCGCCCCCCAGTCGCAGTCTAGACGGAAACCCGCTTATAAATCAACAAGATACGGAATATTCGAACTCTACTGCGGCGGTCGCCGCGGCAGATTTTCCATGTGTGTTCAAGTGCTTGAACAAGCAACTGCGGCCCTATTGCCGACCCATGAGCGCAGCTGTTCTCGTCATCATCGACGCGCAACGGGATTCACCTCCGCGGCGTGGGCGGCGAGCGCGAAGATTTCGTCTTCGTCGAGTGGCCGCGCCTCGCCCGCAGCCAGCACGCCGAGCTGCAGCGGCCCCATCCGCACGCGCAGCAAGCCGATGACCGGATGACCAAGAAAGGCGAGAGCGCGCCGGATCTGCCGCTTCTTGCCTTCGACCAGAATCAACCGAAACACACTCGTGTCGTCTTCCACGTCATAGCCCACCTGCGCGACACTCGCGGGTGCGGTGAGACCGTCTTCGAGTTTGACACCGGCCGCGAGACGTCGCAGCGTCTCTCTCGAGATCCGGCCCCGCACCACGACCTCGTACTCGCGCTCACTCTCGAACGATGGGTGCAAGAGCACGTGGGCGAGTTCACCGTCATTCGTGAGTAGTACGAGTCCTTCCGTATCGAGGTCGAGACGTCCGACCGGGAACAAACGAAGCGATTGCTCCGGCAACAGATCGAGGACGGTACGGCGGCCGTGCGTATCGCGAACGGTGGTCAGCACGCCACGAGGCTTGTGAACCATCCAGTAAGCCCGGGGTTCCGCGTCCAACGATCGACCGTCTACACTGACGGAGTCGCGCTCCGGGTCGACCGAGTCACCGACAGCGGCGGTCTCGCCGTTCACGCACACGCGGCCCGCACGCAGCAGCTCCTCCGCACCTCGCCGCGAAGCGATTCCGGCCGCTGCAATCACTTTCTGGAGACGAACACGGTGCTCGCGCGCTCCCGGTCTCCCGGCGTCGCTCAGTGGGGCTTCCCGACCGGTTCCACTTCGTCGAATACCGCTGCGGCGGCTTCGACGGCCGGCGCGAACGCGGGCGTCACGGAAGCCGCTGATTCCGGCGAATCCGTGTCGGGATTCGCTTCGGTGGCCCCGCCCTCCTCCGCGAATTCAACCCGCGGGGTGAGTTCTTCGAGCTGACGTAGCGACGGCAGATCTTCGAGGGATTCCAGGCTGAAGACCTCTAGAAAACGCCGTGTGGTGCCGTAGAGCATCGGCCGCCCGGGAACCTCTTTGTGCCCCGCGAGTTTGACCAGCTTGCGTTCGAGCAGACTGCGCAAAACGGCGCCGGCGTCGACACCGCGCACATCCTCTACGTCGCCGCGTGTGACGGGTTGCTTGTAGGCAACGATGGCGAGCGTCTCGAGCGCGGCCTTGGAAAGCCGGAGCGGCCGCTGAGGTTGGATCTGCTGCAGCTGATTCGCAAACTCCGGCAGCGTGCGCACCTGGTAGCCGCCCGCGACCTCGACGATTTCGAACGCTCGGCCCTGCGCGATGTACTCGGTGTTCAGTTCATCCACGAGTTTCTTGATCTTGGCAGGCTTCGCGTACGGAACCACTGCCGCAACGCGCTGTGCGGAGAGCGGTTCCGGCGTCCCAAGAATCACCGCTTCGACGATGCGCCGCTTTTCTGAATCATCCATGCCCATTCCTCACATCACATCCGAGATCAATTCGCGCCAGTCGCTCTCCCCGGGCTGCTGGGTGCGCCGCAGATGGATCGGGCCTTTCGGAACCGAATTTTCATTCAGGCTCTGAAAGATACGCAACGCGGCAAGGCGCGTGAGCTCGAGGATCGCGAGAAAGGTCGTCACCAGCATCGCGCGGGTTGGGGGAGCGTTGTCGGCCCGCTCGAAGACCTGCTCGAACTCGAGCGCGTCCACGTGATCGAGGGTCTCCATCACCGCGATCATACGCTCGTGAACCGTGATGTGTTCGGCTTCGACTTCATGGATCTTCGGCGTCGATTTGGCGGCCTCGAATGCGGTCTTGAAGGCCTTCACGAGTTCGAACAAGCCGACTTCGATCTCGCGCTCCCCATCCGGGATGTCACCCACATGGGGTGTGTGGGCATCATAGACGTCGCGCCCGAGCAACTGGCGATCGCCGAGCTTCTCCGACGCTTCCTTGAAACGCTGGTACTCGAGCAGCCGAGCGACCAATTCGGCGCGCGGGTCGATCTCTTCGCCATCGTCCCCGCTCGTCTCCGGCGGCAACAACATTCGCGACTTGATCCACGCGAGAGTCGCAGCCATCACGAGATAGTCGCCGACGACATCGAGGTTCAATTCGCGCATCACTTCGAGATACGAGAGATACTGCGCGCTGATCGCCGCCACCGGAATATCGGTGATCTCGACCTCGTTCTGCCGGATCAGGTGCAGCAGTAGATCGAGCGGGCCTTCGAATACCGACAGCTTGACCGCGTACGGCGCACCGAAGGCCATCGTCGCCGAGTCGAGCGGTAGGCCCGGATCGCCCGGAGGCATCGCAACTGTCATCGCAGCTCCCCGCGAAGAGGATGGTATCGACATCTTACAGGGAGGGAGGTGGAGCCATTATAGGGCTCCCGGGTCTACTGGCAAGCCGGGCTCAGCGACCGCCCTCGGGCGGTTTTCGGCCGCTTTTCGGTGCCTTGGCCCGACTGGAGCCCCGGCGTCGATAGAACTCACGGGCCAGCGCGAGCGCCTCGTTTCGGTCCTTCACCCGACCGTCGAGGAACGCGGTCCGAATCCGAGCGAGTGCGCGGCCGATCGCCGGTCCCTCCAACCCGGCGGCGAGCAGATCGTCGCCGTTTACGGGGAGGCGCCGCGACCGGTCCTCACTGGCGTAGCGAACGATGCGCCGGCGCAACGCAGGAACAACCGTCGCGTACAGGGACTGCAGATCCTCTTCGTCGAGCTGTCGCAACACGGCGTCCACCGCGCCCCTGCCGCGGGCGCGTTCGACCGCACGAATCCAGCTGTCGCGCGACCTCGCGAATGCTCCGATTCGCTTCGCAGTCTCGCCCCGCACCGACAATCGACGCAGGGTCCGCCGACGCAGGCTCGGCGTCACGGGGGCTAGCCACAACGCCAATCCGACCACCCAGGGACGCCAGCGAGCGCCACGCCACGGTGGGTCCGAAATCGCGCGACCGAGTCGGCGCAGCGGCACCACCGCCTCACGTTCGAGTGTGAGGCCCGGCTCGAGAGCCGCGAGTACATGCCACTCCGACAACAGTCGCAGCGCGCGAGAGGGATCGAGACCCAGTGCCGAATCGTCGAACAATTTGACGAATTCGCGCCGAAGACGATCGCCGCTGACGCGGCCGAATGCGCCGTCGCGCAGCGCGTCACGCAACCTCGAGCGGGAATCGCGGGACAACGCAAATCCGAGTCGCGGAGCAAGTCGAGCGGCCCGTAACGCACGCGTCGGGTCGTCCTGGAAGCTGCGTGGGTGCAGCACTCGCAATCGATTCTGGGCCAGATCGGCCAAACCGTCGGCGAAATCAACGATCCCCGGATGTTCTGCCCGCGCCGAAAGCGAGAGCGGCAGTGCGAGCGCGTTGACGCTGAAGTCACGACGCAGGAGGTCTTCTTCGAGCGTTCCCTCTTCCACCACCGGCAAGGCACCGACGTGTGGGTAGGTTTCGCGACGCGCCGTGGCGATATCGACCGCCGATTCACCCTGCTTGATCACCACGGTTCCAAAGCGATCGTGGGCAACGACCTCGGCGCCTGGAAGCGCCGCCGCCCGAACGAGCTCCACGGCGCCGCGCTTCCTGTGAGGCAAAGCAAGCAGGTCGACGTCGCGAATCGGCCGATCGAGCAGGAAATCTCGCACCGGCCCGCCAACCATGAAGAGGGCGTGCCCGAACTTGTCCGCCTGCATCAACACCGCGCGCGCAATGGCAGCCGAGTCACCCTCCAGCCGGCTCAAGATTTCGTCCGGTTCGGGAGTCTTCAACGGGAACCCCGACGGCCCCTTCCGCCTCGCGGATGCTTCGATTCGATCGTCGAACGCAGTCGCTGTTGACTGACATGCGTGTAGATCTGCGTTGTCGACAGATCCGCGTGCCCCAGCATCGATTGCAGCGCGCGCAAATCCGCGCCGCCCTCGAGCAGATCGGTCGCGAAGGCGTGGCGCAGCACGTGCGGCGACACCTTCTCCGAGGGGATCCCCGCTGCGCGCGCGATTCCACGTAGGCGAATGAAGAAGTTCTGCCGACTCATCGCCGCACCTCGGCGCGACAGGAAGACCGCGTCGCTATCGCTTCGAGCCGCCTTTGCGAGAACGGGCCGGCCAAGAGCAAGATAATCGTCGAGCGCCGCCTGTGCGGGCTCGCCGATCGGCACGATGCGCTCTTTGCTTCCCTTCCCGAAGACCCGCAGCACGCCCGACCTACCGTCGTAGCCGCCGAGCGAGAGCGAGACCAGTTCACTCACCCTCAGCCCAGCACCGTAGAGCACCTCGAGCATGGCGCAATCGCGGAGCCCCAGCGGAGTCGAACGGTCGACGGAATCGATCAACGCGAGGGTCTCGTCCGGGCGCAGCACCCTCGGAAGCGGACGATCGAAACGCGGGTGCACTACGGCATTGGAAGGATCCGCATCGAGCGCACCCAACGCTCCGAGGTGACGCAGCCAGCGGCGCGTTGCGACCATCGTGCGTGCCCGGCTGCGCGCGCCGAGGCCGTCCGACTCGAGCATCACGGCAAAGCCCGCCATATGCTCGGGTCGGATATCCTCCACACGACGCACACCGACACCACCCAGAAATCGCGTAAATCGTGCCAAGTCGCGCCCATAAGCCTCGATGGTCCTCGGCGACAGGCCGCGTTCGACCGATGCATGGTCGAGGAACACGGCAACCGCTCCGGCCATCGGGGACGAATCAGCGCCCGACACCATCGACCCCGCCGTCTTCCGCCGCGGCCTCGAGTGCGACACGCAGCGATTCGATCTCGCCTGCATCCAAGATCTTCTTACCGTCCGCAGACTTGAGATAGAAGGTGTCCTGCACCTGGTCGAGCACTGTGCCGGCCTTCGAGATGAAGATCTGATGCCCCTCGCGCGCAACGGCATCCGTGAGTGCGTGCAGCAATCCGATACGGTCGTTCGCCCGGATGTCCGCGATCGTGTAGAAATCCGATTCGTCGTTCGTGATGCGCACCTTCGCGGATGTGGACTGCACCGGCGTAGCCGCGCCACCGATCCGACGCCCGCGCCGTTGCGTCAATTCTGCGACATCGACCTGGCCTCTCAGCACGGCCTCGAGCGATTGCTCGAATTCACGCCAGGCCAGCCGCCGCTCGGCATCGCCACCATTCGGCGTGGTGACGCGATAGACCTCGAGGGCGAGACCCGAGCGTGCTGTATAGACGTAGGCGCCCAGAATATTCAGGTTATGGGCGGTCAATACGCCCGCGACCTGGGCGTAGAGGCCATGCACGTCCTCCGTACACAGGATCAACTCCGAAAAATTCCCCCGCATTTCGCGTACCGCAGTCGCCATGACTGCGTCCGGTTCGAAGCTCATGACGACTTCCGCGTGCCGCGCGATTTGTCGGGGCGCATGCGCGATGAAGTAGCGGCGCGGCATCATGTCGAAGTACTCCTGTACGCGAGCCTCCTCCACGCCCATGCCACTGAGTTCCGCCGCGGCGGCGGTGCGCCGAGTTTCCACCCGACTCTCGATCAACTCGACCGCCGTGCTCTCCTTCTGAGAACCCGTTTCGAGAAACTCCGATGTCCGCTCGAAGAGTTCCCGTAGCAGCTGTCCTTTCCAATCGGTCCACGCGCTGGCCGACGAGGCGCGGATGTCCGCGAACGTCAGCAAATAGAGATCACGCAGGTTCCGGCGGTCACCGACGGTCTGCGCAAATTCGAAGATCAACCGCGGGTCCGTCAGGTCTCGGCTCTGGGCAAGATGAGACATCAGCAGGTGCTGCTCGACCAGGAACACGACCCGCTCGACTCGCTCGGCTGACAGTCCCAATCGCTCCACACAGGCGCGGGCGCGCAGGGCTCCCTTCACGGAATGGTCGCCACCGAGTCCCTTGCCGATGTCGTGAAGCATGCATGCGAGAAACAGCACCGGCCGATCGTCGGTATTCCTGATCATGTCGGTCAACTCCGGCACCTCCGTCTGATGCTGCCCCTTGCCCAGTCGGCGCAGTTGCTCGACCAGGAAGATGGTATGAACGTCGACCGTATACGTGTGATACATCACGTGCTGCCAGCGACAGACGATGTGCTCCCACTCAGGCAGAAAAGCCGCGAGCACCCCCTCTTCGTTCATCACCATGAGCGTACGCATCACGCGGTTCTCTGCGTCCAGAATCCCGAGGAACGTTTCCTGCGCCACGGGATCTTCGCGGAAGGAATCGTCGATCGCATGAAGGTTCTCGCGGATCAGGCGCCTGGCTTTTCTCGTCAACGGGACGTCATGCGACTGCGCGACCGAGAACGCCTTCAGCAGGCCGATCGGATCGTCGCGCAGCATCCGCCCGTGCGGGATCTCGAGTTGCCCATCTGCGATCCGAAAGCCGTGCTCGACCTCTTTCACGTGCCGTCTACGCGGCATCTTCCGCACACGCGCGCGGCACTGCTCGATTACCAGCTGCGAGTACGTCCTGATCGCTCGTGCGCGGCGGTAGTAATCGCGCATCAAGCACTCGACCGGAAGCTCGCCGGATTCGGAGTTCGCGTATCCGAGGGAAACCGCCATCTTTTCCTGGATATCGAAGCTCAACTGATCGTTCTTACGGCCGGCCATGAGATGCAGTTCGTTACGGATTCGCCACATGAAATCCAGCGCCGCATGCAGATCAGACAGCTCGTCTTCGGTCAACAATCCCAGGTGCAAGAACTCTTCGATGCGCCGTGCACTCGGCTGGATGCTTTGCATGACCCAGTAGGCCGTGTGGTAGTCGCGTAGCGCACCCGCGCCCTCCTTCACGTTCGGTTGCAGCAGGTAGAGCGACTCACCGTAATCCACGTGCCGGACATCGGTGCCCATGATCTGCTGCTCGATGAAGGCCTCGGGGCTACCGAGGTGAGCCAGCCGTTGATCGCCGAATTCGTGGTAGAGAATCCCGCTCCCTGCAAGAAGACGCGGATTCAGGATCGCGGTCTTGACCGTCACGTCCTCTCGCGCGAGTCGAATTGTCTCGCCGATGGTCCGGGTCGCGCAACCAACCTGAAGCTGTGCGTCCCACATCCAGTACTGCAGTCGCTCCGTCACGGTTTGCACGAACGGGGTCATGGGTTCACGGTGAAGGAACAGCAGGTCGACGTCGGAGTAGAGGCTCATCTCGCGGCGTGCGTATCCACCGACTGCGACGATGGACAGCTCGGACTGCGCCTCGCCGCCGCCCGCGAAGAAACTTTCCTCGGCGAACCAGAACAACCGGCGAACCAACCGATCGACCAGATTCGAGTGCAGCTCGTTCACCTCGCGTCCCGAGCCTCCGGCATGGTGCAACTCCGCGAGATAGGTGCGGCTCGCCTCGAGAAAAGCGCGCACCATCTCGACGACCTTCTGGTCATCGACACGCGCTGCCGTGCTGCCGTCGGCGAGTTCGGCAAAGTAGTCTGCAACAGCGGGAACGCCGCTCACGACGGACCTCGCCGCGCCACACGCTCACCGCTGTCGCGGTAGCGAGCGACACCTTTCGCAATCCGATCTGCAAGCGCTTCCAGGTAGGCATCACTGCGCAACCGCTTGGCTTCCGTCTTGTTCGTGATGAAACCCGCCTCCACCAGGATCGCGGGAGTATCCGAAAGAAAGAGCACGTAGAAAGGGCCCTTCTTCACGCCGAGATCCTTGACGCGATAACGGTAGGGAAGCCCACCGACGAGTTCGGCCTGCACCAGGTCTGCAAGGTGGCGGGAATAGCCCGAGAGTTCGGAGACGCGCAGCTTCGCGAGCGTCTTCTGGAGATCGTTCACCTGGTCGCGCGAGACGCCGTTCTCGCGAGCCGCCACCGTCAGACTGTGTCGCTCGTGATTCTTGTCGAGGTAATAGGTCTCGATACCGTTCACGGAGCGACGTGGCGCGGAGTTCGCGTGGATCGAAACGAATAGGTCTGCACGCGCGGCCTCGGCAATTGCCGTGCGCTCTTCGAGCTCCATCGTCCGATCGGACTTTCGGGTGAACAGCACTTCGAAGCCGAGAAGCTCGAGCTTCGACCCGAGGGACTTCGCCAGCTTGAGGGTCACATCCTTCTCGCGCACGCTGTAGAGACCCAGTGCCCCGGGATCGCGCCCCCCGTGACCCGGGTCGATCACGACGGTCTTCGTCGATCGTCGGTCGGCCGGCAACCGACGAGTCGGCGCGTCGCGCCCCGCCGACGAGCGCCGACCGTAGACATCGATCACCACGCGGTGCGGATTCGGGAGTGTGAACATCCGGTGGCGCTCGTAGTTCTGGAGATCCAACACCACCCGGGTGGTTGTGAGCGTGTTCTGGCCGATCCGCACTCGTTGCAGCAAACCATCGCCGAGCTTGATTCCCTCGTTGTATTTTTTCCCGACCCAGAGCCCGCCGAGGTCGACGTACAGCCGCTCAGGCCGATTCGCGCGCTGGTTGGGGCCGAGTCGGTGAAGTTCCGACTTCAGCTTCACGGGTCGTGTCGTCTCGACGACGATGCGCGTGTAATCCGGGTACGACCAGTGGCGCACCTCGACCACATCTCCGAGGCCGCGGGGGCGTTCGACTCCGAGCAAGATCAGCACGATCAACAGCCCGCCGAGCAGGCCGGCCGCGCGTCTCACGATTTGCCCTCGTCTCGCAGCCTTGCCGCCAGATGCGCGAGCAGCTCGAGCGCTTCGAGGGGCGTGGTTCGCTCCGGATCGAGCTTCTTCAACGCGTCGAGAGCCTCCTTCTCCGCGAGAGTCGGCGCGCCGTCCCCGCCGAACAGGCCGAGCTGCCCACCGCCGACCGGCTGCGTACTCGCTTCGCCCGCGAGTCGCGGGCGACCGCGCTCGTCGAACTCTCCACCTTCGAGATTCGCGAGGATTTCTCGCGCACGGACGATTACGTCGCCGGGCAATCCGGCCAGGCGCGCCACCTGGATGCCGTACGAACGACTCGCGCCGCCGGGCTCCAACTGCCGGAGGAAGATGACGTCCTCCCCCCACTCCTTCGCGCGAAAGTGCGCGTTGGCAACACGCTCCTTCGTCTGCGCGAGGTCCGTCAACTCGTGGTAGTGGGTCGCAAACAGGGTCCGCGCACCGAGCCGCGGGGCATCGTGAAGATGCTCTGCCACCGCCCAGGCGATCGAGAGCCCGTCGAAGGTACTCGTGCCTCTTCCGATCTCGTCGAGGATGATCAAGCTGCGTCGTGTCGCGCTGCCGAGGATCTCCGCAGTTTCACGCATCTCGACCATGAAAGTCGACTCACCCCGCGCGAGCCGATCGGAAGCTCCGACACGCGTGAAGACCCGATCGACGATGCCGACCCGCGCGCTCTCGGCCGGCACGAAGCTGCCCATCTGCGCGAGCAGCACGATCAGCGCGACCTGCCTCAAGTAGGTGCTCTTGCCCGACATGTTCGGTCCGGTGAGGATCAGGATCTGTGTATCCGATGGCGACAGCACGGTGTCGTTCGCAACGAATTCGCCGCCTCCCTGAGCGGTGAGCAGTGGTTCGACGACCGGATGACGGCCCGCACGGATCTCGAGGCCGTCCCCAAGATCGACGACAGGTCGGGACCACCCGTCCCGGCGCGCCACTTCGGCGAGAGCCGCGAGCGCGTCGAGATCAGCCACCACATCTGCCGCCGCTTGAATACCAGCCGCGTGTTCGAGCACCGAGCAGCGCACCGATTCGAAGACTTCGCGTTCGAGTGTCGCCGCGTGCTCCTTTGCGCCGAGTACCTTTGCCTCGACCTCGCGCAGCTCCGACGTCGTATACCGCTCGGCATTCGCGAGTGTCTGTTTGCGTTCATAGTCCGCAGGTACGCGATTCAGATTCGCCTTCGTCACTTCGATCGAATAGCCGTGAACCGGGTGGAAGCGGATCTTCAGAGTCGAGATCCCGGAACGTTTCCGCTCGCTGGCTTCCAGGCCCGCGATCCACTCACGCCCCTTGACCATCGCCTCCCGCAGTCCGTCGAGTTCGCTCCGAAAGCCATCTCGGATGTAACCGGTCTCGCCCGCCCCACGTGAGCCCTTTGCGATCACCGGAGGATCGTCGATCAGTGCCTCACGCAGCAGATCCGCGACATCCGGCGATAGCGCCGGCAATTTCAACAATTTCGGCCATGCCTCGGGCCCGGCTGAAATCCGTCCCTCGTCGGCATCGCCGAGCGATGAGCGCACATCGGGGAGGGCCTCGAGCGATGCACGCAGCGCTCCCAGATCGCGCGGCGCACTCGACGGTCGCGCAGCCTTTGCGAGCAGACGTTCGAGATCCCGGACGTGGCGCAGGGCGTCGCGCAGCCGCGCACGTGGGCGATCGCGGTCGACCAGAAACGCGACCGCATCCTGCCGACGAAGCACGAGGTCCGGATCCAGCAGCGGATACTTGATCCAATGCGCGAGGCGACGTGAGCCCAGCGGCGTCATGGCGGCATCGATCCGGTCGAGCAGGGTCCGCTGCTTCGTGCCATCTTCCGAATTGCGGAACAACTCGAGGTGCGCGCAGGTCGCAGCATCCAGGACCATCGCATCACCGAGCCCGTAGAAATCGACCGAAGCTGTATGCGCGAGAGCGAAGGGCTGATTCGCGCGCAGGTAGCCGAACAGCGCCGTCGCCGCGCGAGCCGATGCTACGCCGGGCGATTTCCCCAATCCCTCCGGAATCACTGCAGCCGACTCCGGATCGAAGCTCTCGCCGGCGACCTCGGTCCAGACCGCGTTCGCGAGCCGGCCTGCGAGACGCGCGGACAGTGCAGCAACGCCCGCGGCGGTCGTCAGGATCTCACGCGGCGCAACCCGCTCGAGTTCCTCGAGAATCGCGACCGGTACCGCGCCCGCGTCGCTCGCAACCTCCGTCGCCCTGAATCGCCCGGTCGTTGCATCGAGCACAGCGAGACCAAACTCCGCTCCGGGCGACACGGCAGCCAGCACGAGCTCGGATTTCGCTTCGACTCCCTCGGGATCCCCGACCAGTCCCGGCGTGACGACCTCGACGACCTCGCGTTTCACGAGACGCCGACCGCCTGCGACCTTCGGATCCTCCACCTGCTCGCAAATGGCGACCCGGTGACCGAGTTCCGCGAGTCGCTTCAAGTGAGCATCGGCCGCGTGCACCGGCACTCCACACATCGGCACCGCATCTTGTTTGCCCTTGTCGCGAGTCGTGAGCTGGATGTCGAGCAGCGGAGCGGCGATCTCAGCGTCGCGCAGGAACATCTCGTAGAAATCACCCATCCGATAGAAGACGATCGCCTCGGGGTGTTTGGCCTTGATCGTGAGGTACTGCCGCATCATCGGAGTGTCGAGCGCGGACTTCGTCATCCGAGGTCCTTGGCGGACGCGAGCAGGCCGCGTTGATCGAGGGCGTCGAGCACTTCACCAAGCAGGCGCGCGGCCTCGGCTTCGCGCCCCTCGGCCAACAGAATGCGACCAAGTGCCGCGGTCGCCTCGAGATCGCCCGAGTCGCTCTCGATGATCCGTCTCAGCTCGGAGATGCCGTCGTCGATCTCCCCGCGTGCCGCAAGCGCGCGTGCCAGTGCAAGGCGTGCAGCCGAATCGTCGGGCCGCCCATCGAGGAAGGTCCTCAGCAGCTTCTCGAATTCCCGCCCGTTGCCAAGCGCGGCGTACGCGGTTTCCAACTTTGGGTACACCTGCTCCCCGCTCGCGGGGTCGACCTCCGGCACGCGCGCCCACGCCGCGAGCGCAGCCTTGGTTCGGCCACGCTCCGCCTCGAGGTCTCCCAACTCGATCCACGCACGAACGAGGCCACGGTTCTTGCGGGTCGCACGCTTGACCGCCTTGCGGGCGTCGTCATTGCGCCCCTCGCGGTGCGCGGCAACCGCCATGTCGACATAGAGTTCGGCCTCGCGATGGCCGCTCTTGTCACCTTCCAAACGCGAGAGGCGGCGTGCCACCTCGAGTGCACGCCCGAATTCGCGAACATCTGCGAGCAGGCGGAACAGTGCCCGCATTGCGACCAGATGCTTGGGATCGCGGCTCAAGACCTCTTCGTAGCTGGCGATCGCACGGCGCAGAAATCCGCCCTGGCGAAAGTCCGCGCCGAGGTCGACCAGGACCTCGACCCGTTGAGCGACTTTCAGATCAGAACGCAACAACAGGTTCTGGTGGATTCGGATCGCACGACCGATCTCGCCGCGCATCCTGAACAGTCGCCCGAGAGCAAGAAACGACTCGATGCCGCTCGAATCGATCCGAACGGCCTCCGCCAGCAAAGCCTCGGCGCGATCGAGATCGCGATCGAGCGTCGCCAGAAGCGCCGAACGCAGGATCGCGTCGACGTCTTTCATCGCGTGCGTTACCCCCTTGAACGCTCGCGCAAAGCGTCGCATACGACTACGCGCCTCGCCCGAGGGCGCGTTTGGGCGCGGGCGACACGCCATCAGCGACCGCAGGTTTCGAACGAGCCGACTCGTCGTCGGCGAGCGGCAGGTTCCGAAGCTGGTGGATCTCGGCTTCGAGATCGCGAATCATCTTGCGATAACGACGTGCCACCAGGCCCTGTCGAGTCGCCCGGAGCATGGCGACGGATCCGGTCAACACCACCCCCAAGCCGAACACCGCGAGCAGCGCCGCCCAGAGCGTGACCTCGAAACCCGGTATGAAGGGGAGCTGAATCGTCACGGTACTGGAATGCTCGGCCGCGAAGTTCCAGCCCAACAGCAGGACCGCGACAAAGAGCGCGACACCCAATAGTCTGCGCACGACCTGCATGGTTTCCTCCGACCAGTACCCGGCAGGGGTCAGCTGGAGACATCACCGAAGTTCGAGCCTTCGACCGCCTCGAGCGGAACCCTATCCACCATTTCCTTCAGCTCTTTACCGACTTTGAAGAACGGTGTCCGCTTCGCCGAAATGTGCACGGGCTCCCCGGTCTTCGGGTTCCGGCCCTCGCGCGCCTCACGAATCTTCACTTGGAAGCTCCCGAAGCCTCGAATCTCGATTCGGTGCCCCCCTCGCAGCGCTTCGGCCATCGATTCGAAGATCGTATTGACGACGATCTCCGTATCCTTCTTCGAAATGTGCGGCGTACGGTCCGCGACGGCTTCGATCAACCCGCTCTTCGTCATCGTTCTCCCCCCAACAGCGCCCCCGAATTCACAGAACTCGGCAGCTGGTCTTCAGTCTAGCGGGCCGCCTTTCCAGTGCGGCCCCGATTCGATTTCCGGTCGTCCGGCCAGTCGGGCCCGGGGCATTGCCCCGGGCCCCACCACAAGCCGCACTACTCGTTTTCAGCCTCGCCTTCCGCCTTCTCGGCGAGCTTCGAAGCCAGCAGGTCACCCAGCGTGGTCGTCTGCGTCGCAGACTGCTGGCTGGCCAGCTTCTGGAGCGTCTGTCGCTGTTCGCGATCGGTCAGAGCGCGGATCGACAGAGAGATCTTCTGCTCGACCGGGTCGACCTTCGTGATCAGCGCGGTGACCGCATCGCCGACGTTGGCCACGTCCTCGGGTTTCTCCACCCGTTCCGTGGACAGCTCCGAGCTGTAGATCAGCCCTTCGATGCCCTCCTCGAGCTTCACGAATGCACCGAACTCGGCGACCTTCGTAATCTCGCCGGAGACCTCCTCGCCCACGGGATACTTCTTCAGAATCTCTTCCCACGGGTTGGCTTCGAGCTGCTTGATCCCCAGTGAGAACTTCTCGTTCTCCTTGTCGATCTTCAGCACGACCGCCTCGACATTGTCACCCTTCTTGTACTTTTCGCTCGGATGCTTGATCTGCTCCGTCCACGAGATATCGGAGACGTGCACCAGTCCAGCGATGCCCTCCTCCAGACCGACGAAGATCCCGAAGTTGGTGATGTTGCGAATCGTGCCCGCCACCTGAGTGTTGATCGGGTACTTCTGCTCGATGACGCTCCACGGGTTCGGCTCGATCTGCTTCATGCCGAGCGAAATCTTTCGCTCTCGCTCACTGACGTCGAGCACGACCGCCTCGACCGTATCTCCCACCGAAACCACCTTCGAAGGATGCTTGATCCGCTTCGTCCAGGAGATCTCCGAGACGTGAATCAGGCCTTCGATGCCCGGCTCGAGTTCAACGAACGCTCCGTACTCGGCGAGTGACACGACCTTGCCCTCGATGCGCTTGCCGATCGGATACCGCATCGATGCATCGATCCAGGGATCCGGCTGAATCTGCTTCAGGCCGAGCGAAACTCGCTCGGTCTCGGCGTCGAACTTCAGCACCTTGATCTTGATTTCGTCACCCACATGGAAGAGTTCACTCGGGTGATTCACTCGCCCCCACGACATGTCGGTCACGTGCAGCAGACCGTCGATCCCGCCGAGGTCGATGAACGCGCCGTAGTCCGTGAGGTTCTTGATCACACCATCGACGATCATCCCCGCCGCGAGCGTCTCGAGCGTGGACTCTCGCATTCGCTTGCGCTCGGTCTCGAGCAGCGCACGGCGCGACAGAACGATGTTGCCGCGGCGCTTGTTGAATTTGATGATCTTGAATTGAAGTTTTTGATTGACGATGTTTTCGAGATTCCGGACGGGCCTCAAATCGACCTGCGAACCAGGCAGAAATGCCTTGACGCCGATGTCGACCGCGAGGCCGCCCTTGACGCGCGCCACGACGGTGCCCTCGACCGGCTCGTCGGCCTTGTAGGCACGGCTGATTTCATCCCAGATCTTCAGGCGATCGGCCTTCTCCTTGGAAAGCACGATGCGCCCGTTGGCGTCTTCCGCTTCCTCTAGAAGAACATCGACTTCGTCGCCGGGACCAACGAGAATCGTGCCGTCATCGTCCATGAATTCCCAGCTGGCGACCAGGCCTTCCGACTTGAACCCGATGTCGATCTGAACGAAGTCGCTATCGACGGACAAAACCTTGCCGTGAACGACCTCGCCTTCCTTTAGTGATTTGAGGGAATTTTCGTAGAGTTCGGCAAAGCTTTCGCCTGAACCTTCTGTTGTGGTTTGCGTTTCACTCATGAGTTATTGGTGGTTTCCTGCCCGATCTACACCACTCGGCGCAACCAGGATTGGTGCCTATTGTTCTACCGCCGCCGGATGACTTTCACCCGGGGCCTCTTGCTCGCTTCGTTCGCTGCTCGAAAAGCGCGACAACGTTTCACGTGCCGCATTGATCTTTCGCTCGAGGGCTTCCGCGTCGTTCGCTTCGATCGCACGCGCGATTCCGGATAGTACACCTGCTGCGGCCTGGAGCGGCGCTGCCAACGCCTTGCGGTTCTCGGTAAGGATCTCGCCCCACATCTCGGGCTCACTGAGCGCGATCCGTGTGAAATCCCGAAATCCGGAACCCGCCAGTTCGCACGCATCGGCTGGTGCGCGCTCGAGGGCTTCCGCAAACGCGTAGGCGAGTACGTGCGGGAGGTGACTCACCCAGGCCACCTCGCGATCATGCTCGGCTGCGTCGCGAACGAAGACACGCGCGCCGAGAGCGCTCCAGAAGTCGCACAGCCTGCCTTGCTCGGGTGAAGTTCCGCTTTCGGTGATGACGCACGGCGCACCGTCGAAGAGGTCTTCGCGGCTCTGTTCGAAACCGCGTTCATGGCTGCCTGCCATCGGGTGCGAGCCGATGTATCGAACGCCCGGCGGCAGCAGCCCCGGGAGAGTTTCGTGCAGAACCGCCTTTACACTGCCGACGTCGGTCACCGTCGCGCCGGAAGCGAGGGCCGGAGCGACAGCACGGATCGTTTCCGCCATCGCGGAGACAGGAGTCGCCAACACCACGAGCTCGGCATCCCGAACCGCCTCCTCGCGCGAAGCCACGGCATCGACCGCGCCCTCGGCCAGTGCGCGATCGAGGGCGCTACGCCGCCGCGTGGCTCCGATCACGACCCGAGCGACGCCACGCGCGCGTGCAGCACGTGCCACCGAGCCGCCGAGCAGACCGAGCCCGATCACCGCGATGCGCTCGTACACGGGCGTCACGTCCCGCTCTCCCGCAACCGCTTCAGGGTCTTTACCAGACGCTCATTCTCTTCGGGCAGTCCCACGCTGATGCGAATGTGATCGGCCATTCCAAACGATGCCAGCGGACGCACGATGATGCCCTCGCGCAGCAACGCATCGTGGACACCATCGCCGGCACGAGCCAGAATGAAGTTCGCATCCGTGGGCCAGACCTCGATGCCGAGTGCCTCGAGTTCCGCGGTCAGGTATGCGACGCCTTCGGCGTTCACGCGGCGCGATGCCTCGGCGTGCTCTTCGTCTTCGAGTGCCGCCAACGCGCCCACCTCCGCGAGCCGGTTCACGTTGAACGGGTGGCGCGCGCGATCGAGGTAACCCGCGAGTTCGACGTCCGCGATGCCATAGCCCAGCCGCAGGCCCGCAAGGCCGTAGAGCTTCGAAAATGTCCGCAGCACGATCGTGGCGGGACGCCGGCTGACCCACTCCAAAGAATTGGGAAAATCGGGCCGGCGCACGAACTCGACGTAAGCCTCGTCGACCACCAGGACGACGTCCGGTGGCAGGTCCGCGGCGAAGCGATCGAATGCCGCGGCGCCGACGCTGGTCCCGGTGGGATTGTTGGGATTGCACACGAAGACGATCTTCGTACGCTCGCCGATCGCAGCGGCCAGCGCCGGGAGGTCATGCACGAGGTCATTCGAGAGCGGTACGGCGACGGGCGTAGCGCCCATGCCTTTGACGACGATCGGGTACATCGCGAACGACGGCCACGCGAAGACCGCTTCGGAGCCCGGGCCGAGAAACGCCTTCGCCAACAACTCGAGGATCTCGTCTGCGCCGGCACCAAAGACGAGCTGGTCCGTCTCTACGCCGAGTCGTCCCGCGAGCTTCTCCCGCAGTGCGAAGCTCGCACCGTCCGGGTAGCGATGCAGTCCATCGACCGCTGCACGGATCGCCGCCTGCGCCTTGGGTGACGGACCGAGTGGGCTCTCGTTCGAGGCGAGCTTGATCGAGCCCGTGATACCGAGTTCGCGCTCGAGCTCCTCGATCGGCTTGCCCGGCTGGTACGGACTCAGATCCAGAATATGGCGATTGACGACGTCCTTCAGCGCCATCTCACCGTTCCTCACCCGCGCGCTTCACGCGCGCACCGGCCGCGCGCGGGAACGAACCGAGTACGCGACAGGTGTGGGCGACGCCAGCGGCATCAGCAAGTGCGGCCGCGACCTGCGGATCATCGCGGTGTCCCTCGATGTCGATGAAGAAGTAGTACTCCCAGGGCTTGCCCGAGATCGGCCGCAGTTGGATCGAGGTCAGATTCACGCCACGCTGCGCCATCGGTTCGATCAACCGGTGCAGCCCGCCGGACTCGTCCTTGCGGATCGTGAACAACACAGTCGTCAGGTCCTCGCCGGTAGGTTCGGGGAGCTGGCGCCCGATCAACACGAAGCGTGTGGTGTTCTCGATCCGATCCTCGATCGCAGTCTCGATCGCAATCAGGCCCTGCAACCCGCCCGCGATCGAACTGCCGATCGCAGCAACCGACTCGTCGGAGACCGCGAGAGCAATGGCGGCCGCGGTGCTGGCTGTCTCGATCCGCTCGACACCCTGCAGGTTCTCGTCGAGCCATTGCCGACTCTGGGCCAGAGGTTGCGGGTGCGACGCAACGCGGCGCACGTCGGCGAGCTCGCCGCTGCGGGAAAACAGGTCGAGTGAGATCGGCAGAATGATTTCACCGCAAATCGACACATCCGAATCCGCGAACGTGTCGAGCGTGGCCGTCACGACACCCGCGGTGGTGTTCTCGACCGGAATCACTCCGAGCTGCGCCTTGCCGGACTCGACAGCACTGAAGACATTCGGAATCGACGATTCGCTGCGCAGGTTTGCGACCTCACCAAAGCGCTGCTTCGCAGCGAGGTGCGTGAACGTCCCCTCGGGCCCGAAGTATGCAATCGGAAGCTCATCTTCGAGCGATCGGGTCGCCGAAACGATCTCGCGGAAGACCGGGGCAATCCCTGCTGCGGGAAACGGTCCTGGATTTTCGTTCACGAGCCGATCGACGATTCGCCGTTCGCGGGTAGCCGAGTAGACCGGGACGCCCGTCTCGTGCTTCAGCGCTCCGACTTCGACCACCACTCGCGCTCGATGATTCAACTTCTCGAGAATCTCCGAATCGATGGCATCGATCTGCCGACGGAGTTCCTCGAGCAGCTTCGCGCGGTCGGCGCTCTCAGACGCTCGGCGTGGTTGTCCGGAATTGGCCATCGCACCATCCGTCACGCTACCGCCCGGGACGGAACCCGTTCGAAAAGGGGCGAATCGGCGGCTCGAGACTTTCCCGATGCCGTGAAAAACCCGCTAACCCCCTGAAAATGCTTGCGCAATATACTCGAGGGCCCAGGCCGGCGCAAACACTTCAGGAGGCGATTTCGCTCGATTTGACGGGGGGTTACCGGCAATTGGCCGCGGATGTCGCTCAGCGACCGGGATTTCCCCTTAAGCGCCTGTAATTCCTAGAGAATTTCTTTCACATGCAGACTGGAGAAAGGTCAAGCAAGCCGCAGACGAGGTCGATACGACGAAGGCGGAGGGTAGCTGCGCGCATATGGCAGAATTTCCCAGTCCGGGCCGTCGGCAACCGATCAACAGCCTGGCTACCAAGATCATCCTGTTCGTCTTCGTCTCGACCTTCGCGACGGCGTTGGTGGTGAGCTGGGTCTCCATCCAGAGCACGCACGGCTACCTGAGCAGCCGACTCGACCGCCAATTTCCAGCCTCACTCTCGCGCTCGCGTGACGAAATCTCCGCATGGTTCGTGCAGAACCTCGGCGAGCTTCGCGACCTGGCCGAGCACGCCGATGACCCGAGTCCGAAGCGGCTCGCCCAAGTCCTCGCAAAGTCGGAGCTGATCGACGGAATCGCCCTCTACGGACCCGATGGGCGGTCCCGTCGCGCGGTCGGCCGCGACGCGTGGAGTCAACTCGAGAATTCCAGGCCGCACTTCGGTTCCACGCGCCAGGGAATCCACACCGCCATGACCCCAGCCGGAGAACTCCTGGCCTACATCGTGTTGCCCCATCCGTCGAGCGGAAATCGTCTGATCGCGATGTTGAACGGCGCCACGATCGAGGCTGCGATCACGCCACCCCGCTCGGAGATGTCGGAATCGACGCTGATCGTTGACGACCGCGGTCGCATCCTCTTCGGCGCTTCCGGTCGCTCCGCGAATTCCCGCAGCATTCCCGACGACCTGCTCGATGAACCCGATTCGAAGATCCGCGAATACACCAATGCCGCCGGTGTTCACGTCGTCGCGAGCGCACTCCCACTCGGGCTCGCCAATTGGCACCTCGTCGCGGAGGCCCCCTTCGAGGTCGTCTTTGCGCCGGTCGTTTCGGTCGTAAAGCGGATCTTCGTGATCGACCTCTGCGTCATCCTGCTGTTCAGCTTCCTCGCGTACAAGATCACGGCCGCAATCCTCAAACCGATCGAGACGCTATCGAACGGAGCGCGCCAGATCGCCCAGGGACAGCTCGACCACGAAATCCCCGAGCCCGCAACCCACGACGAGATCGGCCTGCTCACGCACACGTTCAACGACATGATGCGAAAGCTGCGCGGAAACCAGGGCGAGATCGAAATCGCGAATGCGAAGCTGCGCGACCAGAATCTCGAGCTCCAACAGGCCAACGAGGTACTCGAACAGCTCTCGATCACCGACGGCCTGACGAAGCTCCACAACCATCGCTTCTTCCAGGACCACCTCACGCGCGAGATCAAGCGAGTGAACCGAGTGAAGGAGCCCTTGTCCATGATCCTGGTCGACGTCGACGACTTCAAGTCGCTGAACGACCGCCTCGGCCACGCGGCGGGCGACGAGCTTCTGCGGCGCATCGCGATGCTGATGAACGATACGATCCGCGAGAGCGACCTGCTCGCTCGCTACGGCGGCGACGAGTTCGTGGTACTGGCCTCGGATACCGACATTGCGGGCGCGGCGCAGCTGGCGGAGAAGGTGCGCACCGCCATCGCCGAGTCCTCGTTCATCGTCGACGAATCGCTGCGGCCGACTCGCACCACCCTCTCGATGGGTATCGCGCAGTATGCCGGCACCCGCAAACGCTTCTTCGCTGCCGCAGACTCGGCTCTGTACCGCGCCAAGGCCCAGGGCAAGAACTGCGTCGCGCTGGACGACGAAGACGAAGTGATCTGACCCCTACTGGCCCGCCGCTGCATTTTCGAGCACCTTGCTGGGCGCCATGACGCGACTCGTAGGCCTGTCGGGTGGAATCGGTTCGGGCAAGAGCACGGTGGCGACCCTGTTCGCCAAGCTCGGTGCCCGCGTGATCGACGCCGACGCGATCGTCCACGAACTCCAAGCGCCCGGCTCACCGGTTTTGGAGGAACTCGCAGAGGCCTTTGGCGCGGGGATCCTCGATGAGTCCGGAGCGCTCGACCGCGCCGCACTGGGCGCCCTGGCGTTTCGGGACCCGGACGCCCGCAAACGGCTCGGTTCGATCATGCATCCGAAGGTGGGCATCGAAATGATGAATCGGCTGAACGAAGCGCGGGACGCGGGCGTCGACCTGATCGTGCTCGACATCCCCCTCCTGTTCGAGGGGGTGAAAGCCGGGACCGGCATCTCGAGTCAACTCGGCTTCGATGTGACGATCGTCGTCCACGTCCCCGAAGCGCTCCAGGTCGAACGCCAGATCTCTCGCGACGACTGCACGCGCGAAGAAGCCTTACGCCGGATTCACGCCCAGCTTCCGATCGACGAAAAGCGCGACATGGCCGACTGCGTGATCGACAATGCCGGTTCTCTCGAAGAGACCGAGCAGCAGGTGCGCGATCTCTACCGCCGGCTCACCGCAAAGCCGAGCCCCGCTGACCGCGGGACAACGGAGCCTTGAGTTCGGCGACGAAGCGGGCCGCCTCCTCGACCGCCTCGTCGGGCGATGCCGCGCGGTCGATCCGGTCGACGAGCGCGCTGCCCACCACGACACCGTCCGCGAAACCGCCGACGACACTCGCGTGCTCCGGGGTCGCGACTCCGAAGCCGACGCAAACCGGCACCTCCGCAAGCGACTGGAGTGACCGCACCGCCGCCTCGACGCCCTCACCGACAGCCGCGCGCGCGCCTGTCACGCCCGTGAGCGAAACGTAATAGAGGAAGCCGCGCGTCTCGCGCGCGAGCATCCGTGCACGCTCGGGAGTCGTCGTGGGAGCCGCGAGCAGGATCGGGTCGACTCCGCGTTCCCGCAGCGCGCCGTAGAACTCGCCGCCTTCCTCAGGCGGCAGATCCACCACGATCACCGCGTCCACGCCGACTTCGCTCGCGGCCTCGGCGAAACCAACCGCTCCCATCGCAAGAAAGTTGTTCGCGTAGCCCATCAGGATCAACGGCACGTCGATGTCGCCGCGAACATTCCGGACCATCGCGAGCACTTGTCTGAGCGAGGTCCCCTTCAGGAGCGCGCGTTCGCTCGAACGCTGGATCGTGGGGCCTTCGGCCATCGGGTCCGAGAACGGCACACCGATTTCGATCGCGTCCGCACCCGCTTCCTGCAAGGCGTACAACAGCCGCTCGGTCGTCTGGAGATCCGGGTCACCGGCAGTGACGAACGGAATCAGCGCAGCTTCACCGCGCCCACGCAGAGCCTGGAAACGATCTCCGAGTCGGCCCATCAGTGCGACGACGCGTTGCGTGCGGCCAGCATGTCCCGTACCTGGGGAGCATCCTTGTCGCCTCGGCCCGAGAGATTGATCAACACGACCGAGTCGGCGGACAACGTCGGAGCGAGCTTCCGAACATGCGCCACCGCGTGTGCCGATTCGAGTGCCGGCACGATGCCCTCCATGCGCGACAAGTAGAGGAAGGCATCGAGGGCCTCATCGTCGGTTGCGGACACATACTCGGCCCGCCCTAGATCGCGCAAATGGGCGTGTTCTGGCCCAGCGCCCGGATAATCCAGGCCGGCCGAGATCGAATGCGCGGGGAAGATCTGGCCGTCATCGTCGCACAACAACAGGCTGCGCATGCCGTGCAACACGCCCGGCACGCCCGCGCACAATGCCGCACCGTGTCGGCCCGAATCGAGGCCTTCACCGGCCGCTTCGACACCCACGAGTCGGACGGCCTCGTCGCCCAGGAAGGGGTGAAACAGCCCGATTGCATTCGAGCCGCCGCCGATACACGCAACCAACACATCCGGCAACCGACCCAGCTCCTGCTGCATCTGCGCCCTTGCCTCGATTCCGATCACGCGCTGAAAATCGCGCACGATCAGCGGATACGGGTGCGGCCCCATCACCGAGCCGATGCAGTAATAGGTCGTTTCGACATTGGTGACCCAATCGCGCAACGCCTCGTTGGTCGCGTCCTTGAGCGTCTTCGAGCCGCTCGTGACCGGATGCACCGCCGCACCGAGGAGTTCCATCCGAAACACGTTGAGTGCCTGCCGCTCGACGTCCTCGGCACCCATGTAGACCACGCAATCGAGGCCCATCAACGCACAGGCCGTCGCTGTGGCGACACCGTGCTGGCCCGCACCGGTCTCGGCAATGATTCGTCGTTTGCCCATCGTCCGCGCCAGCAGACACTGTCCGAGCACGTTGTTGATCTTGTGCGCGCCGGTGTGCGCGAGATCTTCGCGTTTCAGGTACACCGCCGCTCCGCCCAGGTCCTCACTCATCCGCTTCGCGTGCGTGATCGGAGTCGGTCGCCCCGCGTACGACGAGAGCAACTCGTCGAGTTCGCGATTGAACTCGGAAGTCGCGCTGATTCGCGGATACTCCGAAACGAGTTCGTCGAGCGCGGCGATCAGCGTCTCGGAGACGAAACGTCCGCCATAGGGTCCGAAGTGCCCACTCTCATCGGGCTCGCTCTTCAATCGAAATTCTCCGCCGCACGTACGGCCGCTACGAAGCGCGCGACCTTCTCCGGGTCCTTTCGCTGCTCTGCGCTCTCGACACCGGTGGCGACATCGACTCCCCAGGGCAACAAGTCGCCGAGACTCGCCAGCGCGTCGGCGACGTTGTCGGGATCGAGGCCGCCCGCGAGAATCGCGTCGGTGCCCGTCTCGATCAGCTCGGTCGCTTCGCTCCAATTCCAGGTGTTGCCGCTCCCCCCGCCCTCGGTCGGGTGATCGAGCAGCAGGATCGTCCCGGGGTATTCCTCGGCAGCCGCGATGTCGGCGCCCTGGATCGCCTTGATGACCGGCAGGTCGACGGCTTCGACCTCCTCCTCGGACTCGGAGCCGTGAAACTGCACGCGCTCGAAATCGACTCGGCGCAACACGCGCTCGATTTCGTCGGGAGCGGCGTCGCGAAAGACCGCGACACGCTCGATCCGGCCGCTGACCCTGTTCGCGATCTCCTCCGCCGTTGCGAGATCGAGGCAACGCGGTGAACCCGGTACAAAAATCAGACCGATCAAATCCGCGCCCGCTTCGACCGCCGCCTCCGCGTCGTCGGCGTGGATGATCCCACAGATCTTGACCCGAATTCTGCCGCTCACGATTTCCTCCGAAGTTTCCTCAGTGCCGACCCGACGTCCGGTTCGCGCATCAGCGCCTCACCGACGAGAAAAGCCGATGCGCCGCACCGCTCGAGTCGTTGAATGTCGTCATTCGTGAAGATGCCACTTTCTGCGACGAGAACGACCCCCTCCGGAATCCCGGCCGCCAATCGTTCCGTCGTCGCAAGATCGACCTCGAAGGTCGCGAGATTCCTGTTGTTGATCCCCACCAGATCCGCCCCGAGGCGGAGCGCGGTCGCAAGCTCCCCCTCGTGGTGAACCTCGACGAGCACGTCGAGGCCCCGACCCAGCGCATAGTGCCGCAGCGCCCGAAGCTCGTCTTCTCCGGAGGCGCCGGAAAACGCCGCAACGATCAACAACACCGCGTCCGCGCCGTGCGCGACGGCCTCGTCGATCTGATACGAATCAACGATGAAGTCCTTGCGCAACACCGGTACCGGAGTCGCCGCCCTCACTGCCTCGAGGTGCTCGAGGTGGCCGCCGAAATGGTGTTCGTCCGTCAGAACCGAGATGGCAGCGGCACCCGCATCGACATACGCGGTGGCGATCGCGACCGGGTCGAAGTCACTGCGGATTTCGCCTCGACTCGGCGATCGCCGTTTCACTTCGGCGATCACGCGTGGCGACGGCCCCGAGCGCAGCGCCTCCCGGAAAGCACGCGGTGTATCACTGCGTCTTTCCGCGCGCGCGGCCAGTTCTTCCGCCGAAACAGCGACCCGCGCGGCGACCACTTCGTCCCGCTTCCGTGCGAGGATTTGATCGAGGATCGTCACCTTCCGCTTCCTCGGACCATCATGCCACAACCGCATTCGTCGCTTCGACGAGATTGTCGAGGCGCTGCCGCGCAGCACCGGAGTCGATGCTCCGCTGCGCAAGATCGATGCCGGCGGCGAAGTCATCCGCCGCGCCGCCGACCCATAAAGCGGCAGCCGCGTTCACGCAGGTGATGTCACGCGGTGCGCCTGTTTCACCATCGAGCACCCCGCGCAGAATCGAGGCGTTCTCCGCCGCATCCCCTCCCGCGAGCGCACCCTTCGCCGGCCTCGGAATCCCGTACTCCGACGGGTCGAGGGTCATCGTGCTCACGCCGCCGTTCGCGAACAACGCCGCCCGGGTCGGGCCGGTGGTGGTGACCTCGTCTAGTCCGTCGCTGCCGTGAACGACCAGCGCGCGTCTGGCGCCGAGTTCACCCAGCGCACTCGCGATCGTCTCGACGAGCGAGTCGCTGTAGACCCCGACGACCTGGAAGCGCACCCCCATCGGGTTCACGAGCGGCCCCAGGCAGTTCATCATCGTCCTGAAGCCGAGCGCTTGGCGTATCGGCGCGACATGCTTCATCGCAGGATGAGCCCGACGGGCGAAGAACAGCGCGACTCCGACGTCGGCAAGCACCTGCGCCGAGGCGGCGACCGGCAAGTCGACGCGGACACCGAGCGCCTCGAGCACGTCGACACTACCGGTTCGACTCGAGGCGGCGCGATTGCCGTGCTTCGCAACCGATACGCCGGCGCCGGCGACGACGAATGCGGCGGTCGTGGAGATATTGAAGGTGTCCGCACCGTCACCGCCGGTTCCGCAGGTATCGACGGTCCGCGGGTCGCTGACTTCGGCGGTCACTGCGTGTGCTCGCAGCGAACGAGCCGCCGCGACGATCTCACCGACCGTCTCCCCCTTCGTGTGCAGCGCAACGAGCAACGCGGTGATCAGCACGTCCGAGGCCTTGCCCGACATGATCTCGTCGAACGCGCCTTCGAGGAGGCCGGCCGGAATCTCTCGACCCGCCACCGCTGTCTCCACCGCCTCACGCAGACTCATGCGGCCCTTCTCGACTCACAGAGATCGAGGAAGTTCCGCAGCAGATGCTTGCCGACGCTGGTGAGAATCGACTCGGGGTGAAACTGAAGTCCCTCGATGGGAAGCGTGCGGTGCCGCAGCCCCATGATTTCGCGATCCGCTGTGCGAGCGGTGATCTCCAGTTCGTCCGGAAAGGACGCCTCCTCGACTACCAACGAATGGTACCGCGTCGCGTCGAAGGGCTGTGGGGCCCCCGTGAAGATCCCGCGTTCATCGTGCTCGATCGACGAAACCTTGCCGTGCATGATCGAACGCGCGCGGATGATGCGGCCGCCGAAAGCCGCACCGATCGCCTGGTGACCGAGACAGACCCCGAGCAATGGCAGCCCCCGCGCGGCGCAAGCCCGGACGCTATCGAGCGAAATGCCGGCTGCGGTCGGCTCGCCGGGCCCCGGAGAGATCACCACTCCGATCGGCTCTCGCGCGAGCAGGTCATCGATCGTCGCCTGATCGTTGCGAACCACATCGACCTTCGCTCCGAGTTCGCCCAGATACTGGACGAGATTGAAGGTGAAGGAATCGTAATTATCGATCATCAACAGCTGCATCGTCGCTCGTCCGTCACTCTCCGCCTACGACCCAATCGGTCACACGGCTCACTCGATCCCCTCGCGCGAAAGATCGATCGCCTGGATCAGTGCACCCGCCTTGTTGAGGCATTCCTGGTATTCGGATTCGGGGTCCGAGTCGGCGACGATGCCCGCGCCGGTCCGCAGGAAGATTTCTCCGTCGTTGATCACCAGCGTACGGATCGCAATTGCGGTGTCCATGTTCCCCGAGTAGTCGATGTAGCCCACACAGCCGCCATAGGGGCCGCGCCGTTGATTCTCGAGCTCATCGATGATCTCCATCGCGCGCACCTTGGGCGCACCCGACAACGTCCCCGCTGGGAAGGTCGCACGCAGCAGGTCGAGCCAATCGAGTCCCGGCCTCAGCACCCCGGTCACGTTCGAGACGATGTGGATGACATGGGAGTAGCGCTCGATCACCGCGTACTCATTCACCTCGACCGAACCGGTCTCCGCGACCCGACCGACGTCGTTGCGGCCGAGGTCGACCAGCATCAGATGCTCGGCTCGCTCTTTCGCGTCCGCGAGCAACTCGGCCTCGAGCCGCGCGTCTTCCTCGGGATCCGCGCCGCGCCGGCGGGTGCCCGCGATCGGCCGCACGTCGATCCGACCATGGTCGAGTCGCACCAGCGCTTCCGGCGATGATCCGAGAATCACGGGCCCCTCACAACGAAGGAAGAACAGGTACGGACTCGGGTTCACGAGGCGCAGGTGGCGGTAGATCGTGAATGGATCGACCTGGAGCGGAATCCGGAACTGCTGCGACAGCACCACCTGGAAGATGTCGCCGGCCTCGATGTACTGCTTGGCCTGCTTGACGACATCGTGGAAGGCCTCGCGCTCCATGCTGCGCTGCACGTCCATCGGCGCACGCACCGGCGGCGCGGGTGGCGACAACATCAGCGAAGTACGCAGCCGTGCCAATGTCGAGTCGATCGCAGCAACGGCTTCGGCATACAGCAGTCCCAGATCGGCGCCCTCACGCACTTCGACCTGCCGAACGATCAACGCCGAATGTCGCACGTTGTCGTACACAACGACCGTCTCGGGCAACGAGAACCAGAGGTCCGGCACCCCGATCTCGTCGGGATTCTCATCCGGTATTTCCTCGACGAAGCGCACCCAGTCGTAGCTGACCACGCCGACCGCGCCGCCGACGAAGCGCGGCAGCGGCAGATCCGCGGGGACGGCCGGGCTTAGACGCGCGAGCCGCTCGCGCAGGATTTCGAGCGGGTCGCCCTCGACCTCGAATCGCTCGGTCTCTCCGTTTTCGCTCCACTCCACTGCGCGACCGCGCGCACGGAAGATCGCGCGCGAGCCGGTGCCGATGAAGCTGTAACGCGCCCACTTTTCGCCGCCCTCGACGGATTCGAGCAGAAACGAAGTTCGACCGTCATCGAGCCGCTGGAACAGCGAGAGGGGGGTGTCGAGGTCGGCCATGACTTCGCGCACGACCGGAATCAGGTTCCCGCGTGTCGCGAGTGCCTCGAAAACTTCCTGGGAGGGGCGATGCAACTCGGCCTCAGGCGGGGCGCGTTGAGCGCGTGGAGAAAAACCCTGCGATTCCGTGTTGTTATCAAACGCCTCAGAGAGAGTCAAGCAAGCCGATATTGCCGGTGCCGAAGCTCGTCGGGCCGGTCTTCTTCAGATCGTCGCCGAGACCGAGGAAGGTGTAGGTCAGATTGAAGCGGACCCCACGCGAGCGACTGTGGCCGAGTTCGAAACCCGCCGCCCAACAGCGACAGTCCGAAACGTATTCGATGCCCCCGACGTTCTTCAGCATCAAGCCGTCCTCGAAGGTGTAGGCGCCCCGATAGTGGACCAACCACTGATCCGTGATCGCGAGGCGGGCCAACAGACTGATCTGGTTGATCCGCTCGACCCCGCTCTCGAAATTGTCGAAGCGCTCCGACGAGTCTTTGAAATCCTCGAAGAATTTCGGAGTCTTCCTCAGGTACCGGTAGCGGAGGCGCAATTCGTGGCCTCGAGGATGGCGATAACCGATTTGGGCGGTGGCCTCCGAAACCGCGACTTCCTCGGGATCGAAGCCGAAATTCGCCAACATCGACATGCCGTCGATCGGGTACGCGGTACCGCCCAGATAAATGGGTGCGAATTCACCCTCTTCCACGTCGACACCGTTCGAGAGGTAGATGTCTGCGATCAACTGCGCCCCCTCGCCCTCGATTTGCCTGTAGAAGCGATTGCTCACGCCGTACGTGAATCCGTTGAACTTCCGGACGCGGTCCGCGTCGTCGAGCATCACGTTCACGAGTTCGAGCTGCCTGATCCGTTCCTGCGGCACTGCGGTGTTCGGCACGAACAGTGGATTGTCGTCCTGGTTCGAGCCGAGGTCGGAGATATATCCGTACGAAAGCTGCGGTTCGATCAGATGGGTCAGCCCACTCGAATAGTGGCGACTCAGCCGCGAACGCAGGTCGAGCTGGGTCGTCAGCAGATGTCGCTGGTTCGAACCCAGGAAGTGCGACTGGTAGAAGGTCTGGTGCCAACCGACTTCCGGGTAGGCCTCGACGTAGTCGCTGATCCGGAACGGCACCGCGAGTCGTGGGTAGAGATCGATTCGGTGGCCGTCGTCCGCGAGCGGTTCACCCTCGTCGAAGCGACCGTTCAGCTCGAGACCGCCGTCGTCCCCGTGCGGATCCATTTCGCCCGGAAAACCGCGCTCGCTCGAACTCGGCAAGGCGTCGATGCCGGTATCGATGAATGCCGCATCCGCGTAGTACTTGGCATCGAGGTCGTCGTATTTGTCGACGGCTCGCCGCCGAGGATAGAAGAACGAGTACTCGAGACCGAACGAGGGAACGATTCGATCGAGGACCGGAATCGAATCCGCCACCGCGGCCGGAAGCACCACACCCGCGACCGTGGGGAGCCGCTGCAGCAGGAAACGATCGCGGTCCTGGTCGTTCGGGTTCTGCAAGTCGTTCGAAAAGACGAGCGCCGTCAGCGCCCCGAAGCGACCGTCGTCCGCAAACGACCGACCCACGAACGCGTTCGAGACCAGGAAGCGGTCGTCCTCGCGATGCGGGAGATCGTTGAAGTCGTTCAGATACTCGTTGTCGGAGATGGCGGCGAAGTCACTCTTGAACCGCAGATCCCAGGGCAGAAAGAAATCCTTCTCGCCCCGAACGGCCCAACGGTCGCGCCCGAACGGATCCTCTTCCGAGTTGGGATCGATGCTCTGGTCCCAGACGAAGTGACCGGAGATGTCTCCCTGCGAACGCTCACCGAAGACGTATTCGACCGCGAGAGCAGCGGTCGGGCCACGCTTGCTCATCCAGCCCGGTGTCGCGATCACGTTCACGCTCTCGTGCGCGGCCCAGAAGACCGGGAGCCCCAGTTCGGCGCCATTGCGTCCGCTGTAACCGAACACTGGAAACAGCAGGCCGCTTTCGCGCTCGGTCTTGAGCGGATAGATCATCCAGGGCAGCCACACGACGGGTACGCCGAGGATTTCGAAGGTTGTATTGCGCGCGGTCGCGTAGCCGTCGACCTCGAGATCGGCACTTCCGGCCTGGATCGTCCACGGGTCTCGGTCGCGGGGATCGGGACATTCGCAGGTCGAAAAGGTCCCGTGCTCGAACGAGTAGGTATCGTCGCTGTGCTTGACGATCTCCGCGCCCTGCATCCGGAACTGGTCTTTCTCCGAATCGAAGGCGGCCCCGAAGAGAATGCCGCGTTGAGTGTCGATATTGAACTCGATGAATCGCGCGTGCAGCACGTTACCGGAGTTCGAGAACACGATGTTCCCGGTCGCTGCGCCGCGGCCGATCTCGTTGTTGAACACCATCCAGTCGGCGGTGAGCTCGGTGTCCTTCGAGGTGATTCGGACGTTTCCGCGCGCGATGTAGAGGCTGCGCCCCTGCTCGTGTTCGATCGAATCGGCGGTGAGCTCGAAGCTTTGACTCCGCCCCGGGACACCGGCCGCCAAGGACCCGGGGACGCCCGCCAGCAGCAGCCAGGCGACGACTCCCGCGACCATCCCGATCTTCCGCGACACCCGAGCCTCCGAATGGCCTCGAGCCGATCGCATTGGCCTGCGTCCGACGCGAACTCCGGGCAATGCGACGCAGGCCCGGCGAGCCGGTTCCACGCTAACAAACGGGCTCGCGACGGGTCAATCCGCTCGCGCGGGGATTCGGGCTATTCGGTCAAATCGACCGCGGCCGACAGGGTGTCGACATCGACTGCGAACAGACAATCGTCCACCATGCGGACGACTTTGCGATCGATCAGGTGGTGCAGTGCTCGATGGGTTTCGAACATCGAAAGCCCCGCGTCTCTGGCGAGACCACGCAGGCTGGTCGGGATCCGGATCCCGTTTCCCGGGTCGGGCTCCGAACGACGCACCAGGCCCCGCACGACGGGTCGCAGCAGGTCGTCGACCCCGAGCGCGGACAGCCGGGTCTCTGCCTCGATCAAACGCGAGACGACCACCCGCAGCAGCCGGATCGCGATCGCGGGTTGCTCGAGGCACATGGATTCGAGGGTCTCGCGATCGAGTTCCAGCACCCGCGTAGCGCGCACCGCGACCGCGCGAGTCGTACAAGGACGGCCGAGCACCACGCCGAGCTCGCCGAAGAAATCGCCCGGACCGACGCGCGCCACCACGCGACTCGCCCCGACGCCTTCGCGAACCAACTCGATCTCACCGCTCTGGATGACATAGAGCCGATCTCCGGTATCGCCTTCGTCGAAGACCGTCTCACCCGGTTCGACGGTTCGTTGAAACGAG
>CAXMSF010000091.1:0-23941 GCA_964196055.1 uncultured Gammaproteobacteria bacterium
GTGAAGCGCTACAGCAAGCCGACCTTCACCAAGCCCGCGCCGGTCGACCTGCGCCACGAAATCGCCGTCGAGTGCGACGCCGTGGTGGAAGCCCTCGCGGATTGAGGCAGTTGCACGTCGTGCAGTGTGCACGACACGGCAGATCTGGAACGCCGCGGCATCCCCGCTATGTACGTCGCCACGGTGGAATTCATCGACGGCGCCGACGCCCAGGCCAAGGCGCTCGGCTTCGAGCACAGCCCCGTCTACGTCGAGCACCCGATTCAAGACCGCACGGACGATGAAATGCTCGCGATCGCGGACGCGGCCTTCGACGCGGTGGTGGCGCAGTTGGTGGCGGCGGGCTGAGTCGAGGCGCGGTCTTCGCACAAGCTCTTGGGGGCTCCTCTCATGCGAGAGGAAGCAGACGATGCGCCAAGAACGCGACAAGCCTTGCTACAAGCCCCGTTGTTCTCGGCTCCAGCCGAGAGGGCGGCGGTGGTGATCTCGCCCAACCGCGCCAATCGCTGCGAGCCCCAGCAGCAACAAGCTCGCCGTCGAAGGTTCCGGGACCGGGGTGGCGTTCTGGACCGCAGCTCCGACGCAGAAGCCGGAAGGGCCAGTCCCGCATACTGAAGGGTTTCCGAGGTAGGGCGTTGGCGGATCGCTCACGTTGCCGATGTAGAGGAAATCGCCGAAGGGGTGCGGGCCGCCTGTCATGAACTCCGCCAACTCCAACGAAGTCGGTGGAAGCTCCGCTACCAGATACGAAGGAATACCCCCATCGAGCAGCATGCTGAAATTCAGGCTGAACGAGTACTCCTCGTTGGTATCGACATCGCGCAGAGTTCCGACCCCAAGCAGATCGATGAGGGGAGTCGCGTCCTGAACGTCGGGATCTACCGGCACTCCATCTTCGTCTACCCAGCTGATTGCGTACCACGCCTGCAGCGGGCCGGACTGCGAGTCGTTTTCGAACGATGTGCCGCCGACATCGAGCTGCAACGAGAATGCCGAGCCTGCGAGCTCGAATCGACTACTACTCGGGTTCTGGTCCGCACCGGGGTCGTAGGAAAGCGCCCCCGAGAACGCCGTGGCTTCGACGATTCCGCCCGGTGCGACACCATCGACGTTCGAGATGCTCCCCGAGAATGCCACCTCGACCGGTAGGGCCAGGGCGTTGGGTGCGATCCCCAGGCAGAAGGCAGCGATGAGGATCTGCCAGCGGTGTTTGTGCATCTCCATATCATAGCATCTCGATGTGGCGGCCGTCCGCGTCTCGAATCCTCTTTGGCCAGCCGAACTTCGCTTCCATCACCGCGTCATCCACGCGGATTCGAGCCCTCCTGCCTGCTCGAGGCGGCGTATGGGTGTGGGGCATAGCTCTACACTGTCGTTCCGCGAATATCGGATTCAATGCAATTCAAGCATTGTCGTGGCCGGAGAACGAAACCGGAAGGGCTAATGCTCGAAGGCTGAGCAGCCGAATCCAACGTGGACGTTGTTGGGGGGTTCTGCATGCTCATGTTACTCGGAATCAGCAGTCTGCTTTCGCTCGCGGCGGCGCTCGTCCTCGGGATTCGCCTGCTGCGTCTGGCTGCACGCACTCGCGGCGTTCCGGAATTCGCCATCGGGGCGAGCTTCCTCCTGGGGGGCTTTCTGGGCTTCCTCTTCATTCTGATCGGAAATCCCGCGGCGGGATTGAATCTCTCGGTGCCCGTGTCCGAGACGCTCTTTCGACTCGGGATGTCTCTGCTCGGCGTCGGTGTGTGTTTTACCTACGTCTTTGTCTGGCAGACTTTTCATCCTGGATCGTCCTTGCTTCGTGCGCTGGTCGTCACGGCCTGCGTCTGCATACTGGCGAGTCTTTCGGCCGTCTGGACCACCGCGATCGAGGAAGCACTGATCAGCCCCGTTCATCTGTTCGGTGAGGCGGTACGGATGGGGGGAATGGTCTGGGGCTGCAGCGAGGCTTTGCTCTACCACGCGGCCATGCGACGCCGGCTGGCTCTGGGACTCGCGGACCCGGTGGTGACGAACCGATTCCTGCTATGGGGGATCGCGATGGGTGCCGGGGTCATTGCCTCGCTCACCGGCCTGTTCATGACCCTCTCCGGGATGGTGACTCCGGGAACCTGGCCGTACGTGATCCTGGGCATCTCCACGACCGTTTCTCCCGTAGCCCAGTGGTTCGCGTTCTTTCCGCCGCGTGGCTACTGCGAGTGGGTCCGGGGCTCTGCCGCGGGGGCGAACTGATGGCCGACTCAGCCGTATTCGAATGTGTCTGCGAGATCCTCGAGCGCTCCACGAGCCTCGACCGGCTGGAGTCCCGGGGGACCGTGCGTCTGGCTCTCAAGCAGGCCGGACTCGAGGCGCGCACCGTAACGACCTCACAGATGACGGTGGTACTCGAGAAGGTGCTGCCTGGAGAGCTTGCGTCTCGCGGCATCGTCGACGTCGATGCGCTGCTCGCCCAGGCGGTGAGCGCGCTCGCGGCCATCGAGAGCGGCGCGCAGCACGATTCGCCGGAGTCCGTCTTCGCGCGCCTCGGCGGCTAGCGAGTCTCGAATTCGACGGGCAGAGTGGCCCAGCCGCGTACGACGCCGCCTCCGAGTCGCGCGCTCGACGCGAAATCCACCCGGAATTCGGGTGCGCGAGCCAGTAGCTCTTCCAATGCGATCTTGGCTTCGAGCCGCGCCAGGCTGGCCCCGAGACAGAAGTGCGTTCCGAAGCCGAAGGCGAGGTGGGGTTTCGGGTCACGCGAGATGTCGAAGCGTTCGGGGTCGTCGATCCGGCGCTCGTCGCGATTCGCCGAGGCGTAGAGCAGCAGGAGCTGCGCGTCCTCGGGAACCGTGCAGCCGTGAATCACGGTGTCCTTGCGCGGGGTGCGCGAGAGGCCCTGCACCGGGGATTCGAAGCGCAGAAATTCCTCGATGGCGGCGGGGAGAAGCGAAGGGTCGTCGACCAGCTGCCTGCGTTGGTCGGGATATTGGTCGAGCAGCCCGACGGCGTTGCTGATCAGGTTGGTGGTGGTTTCGTTCCCGGCTACCAGCAGCAGGAAGGCGAATCCCAGCAACTCCTCCTGGCTGAGTCGCTCGCCGTCGATCTCGGCTTCCAGCAGGGCGCTCATGAGGTCATCGCGCGGCTGCTTGCGGCGTTCGTCGTAGGCCGCAGTCATGTACAGCATGAGCTCGATGGCGGGCGTGAAGTCGAGATCGCCGCCGCCTTTCGCATCCTGCGTCACGATGGCGGTGGATTTCTCTTTGAACATCAGGCCGTCTTCGGCAGGAACCCCCAGCAGCTCGGCGATCACCGTCGCGGGCAACGGCCCCGAGAAGTGCTCGACCAGGTCGCACGAGCCCCGCTCGATGAAGTCGTCGACGAGGCTGCGAGCGAGCGCTCGGATGCGGGGCTCGAGGCCGGCAACTCGACGCGGAGTGAAGGCGCGATTCACCAGCGCACGGAGCTGTCCGTGGCGCGGCGGATCCAGCAGCATCATCATCGGAATCTGATCGAGCACCTCTTTCGGCGCGCCGATGCCGAGCGCGTTCGAGGACGAGAAGGTCTCGACGTCCTGCAGTGCCGCGACGATGTCGTCGTAGCGGGAGATCGCGAAGAAGCCCAGCTCTTCGTTGTGATAGACCGGGTACTCGTCTCGCAGTCGGCGATAGACCGGGTAGGGATCCTGGCGGAAACTGGGCGAATAGGGATTGAAGTCCACGGGAACTCTCCATGCGCCGGACGTGGGGCGGCATTGTGGAGCCGTTGTTCGACTGCCTAGCTTACCAGCCTGCTTCCCGTGTCCGCCCGGATACCCGCTGCCGGTCGTCCAAGCTTCAGGTCCGGCGACAGCGGTAGACGAGTTCGCCCGCGAGCAGCGAGATCCATCGCTCGCGCAGCGCCGCCCGCCCGCCGGTGGTGCGGCGTTCCAGGACTTCGAATCCCTCGTTTGCGAGGAAATGATCGAGGGCGTGCTTGCTGAAGTAGTGGAGGTGTCCGCCGTCCCAACCCGGATCGGACGAGGTGACGGGGATGCGGCCGAACAGGATCCGGAGCCGATTTGTGAGCGAGGCTACGTTGGGTACCGCGACCACGAACTCGCCGCCCGGTCGCAGTACGCGGTGGACCTCGCGGATCACGGCGAAGGGGTCGAATACGTGCTCGAGTACCGCGAGGTGGACGACTCCGTCGAAGTGGGCGTCGGGGAACGGCAGCGGATCGGTGTTCAGGTCGACGACCCGAGCGTCGAATCCCCTCGAACGTGCGGTGTCGACGCCTTCGGCGACGAAATCGACTCCAACCAGCTGCCGGTAGCGCTCCGCTCGTTGGACGCGCGCAAGGAAGGCACCGGTCCAGCAGCCCAGGTCGAGCAGGCGCTCGCCACCTTCGAGCAGTGAGAGTGCGACTTCGGGTCGCGGGTTTGCGAACGGATCGAAGAAGGGGTCGAGCACGAAGCGGTGGAGGGGGTCGCGCGCAGCCTTCGGCGCGCGCTCACCGGATGCTTCGGAATCGTGCATCTGGGTGTAGAATGCTTTCGGATCCATCTTCGGCCTGAGACGTCTCCATCGTGTCGGGGCGTGCCCGGGCGATCGGGTTGCGGCTGCGATGCGGTGCGCACTCGCTGGTGTCCCGTCATCGGTCGTTCGAATGACAGAGGATAGAAGAAAGCAGCCGCGAAGAGGCACCGGGGCCGAAAGGGGAAGGCGATGTCGATCGGGAACCTGGCGGAAATTCACCGTTACCCGGTCAAGAGCATGCAGGGTGAACGGCTCGATCAGGTGTGGGTCGCCGAGGAGAGCTTGCGGGGCGATCGGGAATGGGCCGTTCGCGACGAAGGGCGTGGAGGAATCGAGGGTGCCCGCAAGCTGCCCGCGCTGCTCGATTGCAGCGCTCGTTATCGCGAGACGGTGCCCGATTCGGGAAGCCATCCGATTCCCGAGGTCGAGCTGCCGAGTGGAAAGACCTACTCCGCCGACGATCGGATGCTGGCGCGCGAACTCACGTCACTGACCGGGCAGGAGCTGACGCTGTGGCCGCGGTTGCCGGCGAGCGACGAGGCTCATTATCGCCGCGGCACGCCGGACCACGAGGATCTGCTCGACGAGTTTCGGGAGATCTTCGCTCGCCTGCCCGATGAGCCGCTGCCCGATATCGGCCAGTTTCCACCCGAGTTGATGACCTCGAGCACGCTGCCCGGAAGCTATTTCGATTGTTATTCGGTCTTCCTGCTTTCGCGCACCACGCTCGCGACGATGCAGGCCCGGTATCCGGATTCGATCTTCGATTCACGGCGGTTTCGGCCGAACCTGCTGCTCGATACCGACGCGTCGGAGGGCTTTCCCGAGAACGCCTGGGTGGGCAAGCGGCTGCGCATCGGCGAAGCGGTATTCAGCATCGAGATGGAGTGCCCGCGCTGTGCGATGACCACGCGAGGCTTCGCAGACTTGCCGAAGGATCCGAAGGTGATGCGTGCGCTCGTGCAGGCGAACGCGGGCAACCTGGGCATCTATGCGTCCGTGGAAACAGCCGGCCGAGTTCGCGAAGGCGATTCGGTCGAGCTGATCGAGTGACTCGCGGGATCAGGGCCGTGCGGTCGCCGTGTGCCGCGCGCGCATCCATGCCTGGAATCGCTGCGGCGGGTAGAAGGCGAGCCAGGTGAGCCCCGTCGTCCCGACCAGGCAGATTTGCACCGCGACCAGCGCAGCCGGGAATCCCGTGATCGGCGCCTTCAGCACGATGGTTGCGCCTGCGACGATGAAGCCCGCGGCGGAGGCGAATGTGAAGGAGGTGCCCCACATTCGGAACTGTGCGGTGGTGACGGGGTCGGCCAACCCGAGTGCGAGTCGTTTGCGCAACTTGTCCCAATAGGAGAAGGATTCGGCCGCACCCCAGACCGCGACCAGGCCCGCAGTGAGGTCGCCGAGCGAGTAGAGCGGGCCGGCCTCGGGAGCGCCGCCCGGGTAGGCGACGACGACGACGAGGCTTCCGAGCCCGAGCAAGGCGAAGGCGGCGACGACGGCCTTCGACCAGGCGACGCCGGGCCGGAAGATCACGTGGATTCCACAGGCCAGCGACATCAGGGTGGCGAGCCGGGTCACGCCCGCACCGATCATCTGGGCGTGATACTCGGGACCGCCGCCGAGGATGCCGAACACGACCAGGCGAACGACCGCGCCGATCGCCATCAGCACCAGCGCGCTGCCGTACGCGAGCTCGGGCGCCGTGCGTGTCCGCATGCCCGCGAGCAACAGCCGCGCGCCGAGCAAGCCGCCGCCGAGGCAGACGAATACGAAGGACATGATGAGAAAGAGCTGCATGGTAGACCCCCCCCGTCTGGGCTTTTTCGGCAGACCGGAGGGTGGTCGTTAGCGTGGCCGCAGGGAGCCGGACCGGGGCGCCTGCGCTTTGGAGCGCTGGTCTCAGAGGTGATGCTCCCGCGGGCCGAGGTCGAGGGCGGCGCACGAATCGAGGTCGAGTTTCGGATGCCGCAGGGCTGAATCTGCGCGCGGCTTGCTTCGACCCGGGACAACCGGAAGACTGAGGGTCCCTCGATCCCGCTGGCGCCGGCGTGCACTCTGCGCGTGAGGATTTCATGGTCTCGATTCTCGTAGGCATTTCGATTGCCGCCCTGCTCACGTCGTTGTTCGCGTTCCGCTTCGATGCGGGCCGCGAACGGTGGTTGCTCGCGCTCTATTTCAGCTTCTTCCTCGTGATCGAATGGGTCGCAACGCGGTTCTTCCTGCCCGCGGACGCACTCGGAATCGAGGTCGCCGCTGTCTGCTTCGGTCTCACGATCTTGTTCGTCATGGCGACCGAATTTCGACAACGGAAGGAAGGCGAAGCGCGCGACTCGGAATCGGAAGCGGGTTCGAGCGGGACGAGGGGACGGCGTGGATGAATTGACCTCGGCGGAACTTTCGACGCTCCGCACCGCGTTGGACACAGTCGAAGCCGACCTGCGCGCCCAGCTCTCGTCGTCCGAGAAGGGCGCGCGGCCCGTCGACCTCGATGAGCCGATCGGGCGGTTGTCGCGCATGGAGGCGATGCAGCAGCAGAGCATGACTCAGGCGAACCGCCGCGCAGCTCAGCTGCGGCTGCAGCAGGTCGCGGCCGCGAAGACGCGCATCGATCGCGACGAATACGGTGAGTGCGCCGAGTGCGGCGAAGCCGTCGGCTTCAAGCGGCTCGTGGTGCGTCCGGAAGCGCCGTTGTGTATCGGCTGCCAGGGTCTGCGCGAGCAGCGCTGAAATCGGGAAAGCGCCGTGGACGTCGTTCTGATCCGCACCGAAGGCCGCGCCGGAAGGGCAGAGATCGAGGTCGACGGTCACTTGCTGACCGTCGTCGACGGGATCAGTGCGGTTGGGGCTCCGGCCGCCCCGGGGCCGGTGCGTGATCCGGCTTTCGAAGCGGTCGTGGTCGAGCCGGACTCCTGGGAGCGCGCGATCGCGGCCAATCCAGAGCGGCTGAAGCGGCTCGAACCGCTATGGGGCTGGCGCTACCGCGGTTACGGCGAGATCGTCGCGGTCGATCCGGTCCGCGCCGACCTCGGGCCGCTGGTGCTCGGGCTCGGGCTGCGGGCCGACACGTCCGAGAGGCTCGGCGCGTTCGTCGAGATCGCGATCGACCGAATTACGTTGTCGCGCCACACCCCGTCGCGCGGAAGATTCAGTCGATCGATCGGATCGTGATGACGTCCGAACCCTTCGGGAGCTCGATCAGCAGTCCGTCTTCGCCGAGGGTCCAACCTTCCTTCCTCACGCTCGCGACACCGCGCACGTAGACGGGTTCGAGCAACTTCGTCGGGGGTGGCGGCGTGAGGTGGTTGAAGACGAGCAGCCCGACCCCGGCTTCGTTCGCGATCTTCGCGGCGTCGACCGGAGTGGTGTGATAGTCGGAAATGTCCGCCATGATCTTCGCAGTCCGCGGCCGGTCGTTCGCTGTGGCCGCCGCGCCGATCTTGGCCACGAGGTGGTTTGCCTGGGCCTCGTGCACCAACACATCCGCCCCGTGCGACACCTCGGTGAGGGTCGGCGAGGCGATGGTGTCGCCGCTCACGACGACGGATCGCCCGGCGTAGTCGAAGCGGTAGCCGACCGCCGGCCGTACCGGCCGGTGGTCGACCGGGAACATCGTAATCGTGAGCCCCGCCTCTTCGAGGATCGGCGTCGGTGCGGTAGCACCTGCTGAATTCGGGAGCGCCTGCATTCGGCTCGTTCCGGGGGGCAGCAGCTCGGCTCCGTGATGGTCGACGCGGTAGCCGGTGTCGAGGGCGTAGGCTTCTTCGAAGCCGGCTACGACGCGTTCGACACCCGGTGGGCCGAATACACGCAGCGAGGCGTCGCGCCCGTCGACCCAGGTCATCAGGTTGAATTCGCCGAGTTCTCCCATGTGGTCGGAGTGGAAGTGCGTGAGGAGCACGGCGCCGATCCGGCGTCCGGGGATGCGCCATAGCGCGAGGTTGTTCCAGGCTCCGGGCCCGGTATCGACCACCCAGAATTTCCCTGCGGCGAAGACCGCGACACAGGACTTGGCACGGTCCCGACTCGGCAGCGGCGACGAGGTGCCGCATAGCAGCACCCGCAGCGCGTCGTCGTCGAACAGGGCATCCGTGTCGCCGAGTTGCCCGATCATTCGTTCGATTCCGCGGTCGACGACCCGGTCCTGTACGGCCGGCAGTCGCAGAACGACGATCGCAATGGCGACGATGGCGAGCACCAGGCCCGGGAACCACACGAACAACCGCCTCATGATCACCTCCGTATTGCGACCGAAGACACTAGTCGTGCGTCGTTTGAAATGCCAAGGCTCCAGCGCGTATGGAGCTTTCACTCCTGATTGGGGGTGGAATGTCCTGATTCACCCGCTGGGAGTGAAGCCGTGCCGCGGGTCGCGTAGAGTCGCAGTGCGGTCGAAAGAAGGATCTCCGGCCGTGAAGCTCGCGTGGATCGCGCGGGCGTAGGGGGAGAACGATGGGGTCTTCGCTGCGAAACTGGGGTGAAGTTCTGAGCACCCAGAACCTATCGCCCGAAGAACGGATGGACGGTGTGTCGCGCTGGCTGTTGATCACACGGGCCAGCGTGTTTCCGATGACCCTCTCGTCGGCTGCGATCGGTGGTCTGCTCGCGGGCGCGACGCCCGATGCCAACTGGCTCTACTTCACGATGGCGCTGGTCGGGCTCGTGCTCGCGCACGCCGCGAACAACATGATCAACGACTACTTCGACCTCGAGGGCGGTGTCGATACCGACGAGTACGTTCGGACGCAGTACGCGCCGCATCCGGTCATCTCCGGTCTGATTTCCAAGTCCGGACTGATCGTCGCGATTGCGATCGTCAATCTGCTCGACCTCGGCATCCTGCTGTATCTCACCGAAGCACGCGGCTGGGGCATCGCTGCGTTCGCGTTGCTCGGCTTGTTCATCAGCGTCAGCTACGTGGCGCCGCCGATTCGGCTCAAGCACCGCGGCCTCGGCGAACCGGGTGTCGGCCTGGTGTGGGGGCCGCTCATGATCGGCGGTACCTACTACGCGACAGCCGGGAGCCTCCCGCCCTGGGTGTTCGTGGCGAGTTTGCCGTATGCGATCCTCGTGATCAGCGTACTGATCGGCAAGCACGTCGACAAGTTCGAAGCCGATTCGGCGAAGGGCATTCACACGCTGCCCGTGCTGCTGGGTCGCGAGCGATCGCTGTTCCTGAATCAGCTGCTGATGGCCGGCTATTTCGTCATCGTACTGTCGTTGGTGATGGTCGGCACTTTCGGGATCTGGACGTTGCTCACGTTCGCGGCCATTCCGCGGGCCTGGGAGGTGATTCGGGTCTACAGCCGGCCTCGTCCCGAAACCCCGCCCGCGAACTACCCGATCTGGCCGCTGTGGTACGTCGCCTGGGCGTTCATGCTCACGCGACGCGCTGGCAGCTTGCTCGTGCTCGGGCTACTGCTCGATTTGATCTATCCCATCCACTGGTAGGCATCGCGCAGTACGCGTCGCCCGCGGCTCTGCAACACCACGCCGTGACTCATGACGACGCGGTCGAAGTCCCATGCGAGGATCCGGTCGAGGGATTCGCGTGCGGCGGTCCGATCGCGAATGAAGCTGCGAAACATCCGCGTCGGGCCGAATCTTCCGAGCACTCCGTTTGCGCGCAGGAACAGCCGCGTGATGAGAGAATGGCTCTCTCGGACGTTGAACGCGAGATCGGTCGCGATCAGCGTGCGGCTCGGGCGGTGGAGGAACACGATTTCCTCGATGTGTGGCGCGCCGCACAGCCGAATCTGGTCGAGTTCCTCCGACCAGGCAGCGGGCGCAAGGTCGCCGAGCTCCTCGTCGAAGGTGAGCTCGCGGCGCTTCTCGGCCAGTCCGGGTGCGGCCCAGCGAACGGCCTCCGGGAATGCGGCCGCGGCCGCGGCGAAATAGAAATGGTGCAGCTTGTTCGGCGCGATCAGGTGCCGCACCGGGCCGACCTCGGCGAGTGCCTCGCACAGCTCGGCATCGGGTGCGATGGGGGAGTGGAGCAGGACATCGCCGTTTCCGAGTCGGATCACGGTCATTCGCGCGCCGACCTGGATCCCGAGGATCCCGAGCGGCCGGTCGACCACCCACAAGTCGTCGTCTAGGCGGCGTAACGGTGAAGTGTCGATGTTCATCACGGCTCAGCTCTCGAGTAGGACGCGCTCGATGGCCTCGATCGCGCCACCCTCGGCATTGCTCTTCACGATGACGTTTGCGGCGGCCAGAGCGGCCTCGGCTGAATTCCCCATTGCAATGCCGAGCCCGGCTTCTCGGATCATCTCCGCGTCGTTGGTGTCGTCGCCCACCGCGGCGATTTCCTCGGGCACGATGCCTTCGCGAGCGGCGATCTCCCGTAGTGCTCCCCATTTTCCGGAATTCGGAGAGATGAATTCCAGGATGTGGCCGCGATAGCCCTTGTTCATGAGCAGGTGCGAAAGCACGCGGTCGCCGAGAAATGAATGTACGCGCTCGCGCAACGGCTCGAGTGCCTCGGCTTCCGCCATCGTGTTGATCATGATGACATCGTCGCGAACCGTTTCGGCCAGATCGTCGACGATGCGTGTGAACTCGGGATTGTCGTCGAGATACTCGTTCTGGAATTCGTGCGCGAGGTCGAGCCGCTCGGTGAGGATGTCCGTGCGTTCGTGGTAGCTGTCGACGTAGACCATCGGCGGGCCGTGCCCGCGCAGCAAGGCCAGCAGCTCGATGAAGACTTCGCTCGGCAGATAGTTGTCGAGCCGGGTTTCGCCGCTCTCGATGTCCTTCACGAGGGCACCGTTGTGAACCACGATCGAGCCATTGAGCGAGAGTTCCGTCGCCACCGGAAGCGCGGTGCGGAAGCGCCGCCCGGTGCACAGCACGACGCGCAATCCGCGCCGGCTCGCGCTCGCGACCGCGCGGCTGACGCCGCTCGATAGCTTGCCGTAGGGGTCGAGCAGGGTTCCGTCGATGTCGAGGCCGATCAGCCGCACGCGCATGTTTGAACTCTCACTCCGCTACGGAGTGTGCCGCGCGGCGGGCCCAACGACCAGTTGCGACCCAGATCCCAGTGCTGATCGTGAGCACGCCGCTGCTCACGAGCTGGGCGATCCAGATGCCGGTTTCGGCGAGATCGGTGTGGTGTGTGAGGAGCCACGCGAGCGGCAGCGTGACCAGAAACGCCGTTCCGAGCGAGAGCGCCATCGGGACCACGAAATCCCCCGCTCCCTGGAGCGAGCGCATGAAGACGAAGTAGAACGCCCACAGCAGCACGCTCAATGACAGCCACCAGAGGTACTCGCTGCCGATTCGAATCACCTCCGGATCGCTGCTGAAGAATTCGAGGATCTCGACTCGGAAGAACATGAAGGCGGCTGAGAAGCAGAACATGATCGACGCGTGGACCGCAAGCCCCGTCCCCATCGCGCGCCAGGCCCGGTTCGCATCGCCGGCTCCGAGGGCTTGCCCGACGATCGTCGCGCAGGCACCGGCCAACGGGAAGCACACCATCGGCGCGATCATTCCCAGCCGCAGACCGATCGCGTAGGCGGCCTGCACCGATTCACCGAAGCCACCCGCGATGCGGAGGAATGCGAAGGTCGTGACGACGCCACCGACCATCTGGAGCGCAGGTGGCCACGAAAGTCGGATGATCTGCTTCATCACCTGGAAGTCGGGCAACATGTGTCGTCGGCGCAGGTGTACGCGTGCACGCCCGCTGAACAGTACCGTGAGGCCCAGCGCCATCGCGCTGAACTGGCCGATCGCGACGCCGATTGCGACGCCTCGGACACCGAGTTCGGGTGCTCCGAGGTTGCCGAAGATCAGCAGCCACTCTGCGACCAGCGCAACCGCGGTCTGTAGCAACATCACGAACAACGGCATGGTGGTGTCGCCCGCACCGCTCATGATCGACGTGAAGAAGAGCGTGCCCACGACACCGAAGTTGAGCAGGAAGACGAGTCGCAGGTAGGGAACGCCGTACTCGTAGAATGCGGGTTCGGGCCCGGGCAGCGAGAAGAGGAATTCGGGAAACAAGCCGCCGAAGACCATCAGGACCGCGGAAACCAGGAATCCGAGCGAAATTGCCTGGCCTGCGATGTGTTCGGCGCGCTCGATATTGGCTGCGCCGACCGATCCCGCGATGAGTGCCTGGGTGCCGAAGCTTGCGCCCATCAGGAGCATGAAGAAGGTCTGGCGTAGCGTCTGGTTGACGATCACCACCGATGCCATCGGCGCTTCGCCGAGCCGGCTGATGAAGGTCAGTTCGGTGATCTGGAACGCGACTCCAGACAGGCTGGTGGCGAGGCTCGGCAACGCGAGCACGAGCAACGAGATCGCGAGGCTGCCGCGGGTGTGGTCGCGATTGCGCCAGTCGAACTTCGCGCGCGTCTTCCGCGCAGGGTCATCGTCAATCATTGCAGGCCGGGGCCGTTCTTCCAGGCGCGGTACGCGCCTCCAGTTCCTCGAGGGAACGCGGCGGGTCGAGCGTCGAGAGCAGGAGAGTGCTTCGTCTGCGAGCCGCTCGCCAGCGATGCGGCGGATTGTGCGATCTGCCCATCGGCTGCCGGCTTCGGTTGTGGGTGGTAGAGTGGGTCTGTCTTGCGGAACGCGTACTTCAAGGGCCACGGGCTCGGCAACGACTACATCGTAGTCGATCCCGCTGAGCTGGATTTTCAACTGAGTGCGCGCAACGTGCGCGCGCTCTGCGACCGCCATCGCGGCATCGGCGCCGACGGCCTGCTTGCGCTGACGACGAGCGAACGCGCTCATTTCGGCCTGCGGATATACAATCCGGACGGCAGCGAGGCCGAGAAATCCGGCAACGGCCTGCGGATATTCGCCAATTACCTGTTTGCTACCCGTCGCACCCGGCGCCTCGCGTTCCGAATCGAGACGCCGGGCGGGATCGTCTCGGTTTCGCTACGCGAGAGTGACGAAGGCGATATAGACCGCGTGAAGGTGGTGATCGGACACGCGAGTTTCCGGCCCCAGCTGTTGCCGTGCACTCTCGATGTGCCGGAACTCATCGAGCAGCCGCTGCGCGCCGCGGGACGCGATCTCCGTTTCTCCGGGGTCAGCGTCGGAAACCCTCACTGCGTGATCTTCCGGAATTCGGATGCCGAGTGGACCCGTGACGACCTGCTCGAACTCGGCCCGGCGCTCGAAGGGCACGAGATCTTCCCGCAACGCGCGAATGTCCAACTTGCGGCGGTGACCGGCCCGCGCACGCTCTCGATCTTGATTTGGGAACGGGGCGCTGGGGAGACATTGGCGTCGGGGACATCCGCCTGTGCGGCGGCGGCGGTTGGGGTTCGGCTCGGTCTCGTGAAGAGCCCCGTCGCGGTGCATGCGCCCGGGGGTGGGCTCGAAGTCGCGATCGACGCGCAATTCGACCTGACCCTCGACGGCGAAGTCGCGGAGGTTGCGCGCGGACGCCTGAGTCCTGCGTTCCTGCGCTCGCTCGCTTGAGACGCAGCCGTGCCGGTGGTCAACGCCAGGCGAAGAGCGGCTGCTCGTACTCGGCGACGCGCGTGCTCCGCCCCCAGATCGCCACCTCGCGCAGTTGGAACAGGATCGCCGCGGTGGGGGCGTGAATGTTGACTCCGAGTAGCCGAATCGAGATCAGCGGACGATCGCTCTCGGGAATATGGTGCAGGTGCGGGACATCGGGCCGGTCGAGCTCCGACAGCGGTACGCGATAGACGCTCGCCACTTCTTCCGGGTTCGCGACGAGTTCCGCCTCGGCACCCGCCCAGACAACGACCGGGGTGATGATGTAGCCCGAGCGCGTCGGGAAGTCGTCGAGTCGACCGAGCACGCTCGTCGCTTCGAGGCGCAGGCCGACCTCCTCGTCGAGCTCGCGCAGCGCGGCCTGTTCGGCTGTCTCGCCCGCGTCGAGACGGCCGCCTGGAATGGCCCACTGGCCACCGTGCGCGCGGAGGCCCGCCGCGCGGCGCGTGAGAACGAAACAGGCCGCGCCGTCGATGTTGGCGACGAGTGTGATCGCGACGGCTGCGGCACGCAGCTCGTCGTCGACATGTGCGCGGACCTCGAAGCGGTCGAGGTTCCGTACCACGCGCTCGTGCAGCGGATCGTCGTAGCGGTCGGTGCGGTGTTCCATCGCCGCTCTAGGATAACCGAAGCGGTCAATGCTTCTGCTAGGTGTTCCCGAGGAAGCCCTCGATCGCGTCGGCGATACGGATCGCTGCGTCGCCACGACCGAATGGATTGTCGATTTCGCGCACCTGTTGGATCCAGGCGTCGTCGGCGTACAGCGCGTTCAGCATTTCCGCGAGGCGTTCGGGCCGGCCGCCGACCAGGCGGGCAACGCCGGCCTCCACGGCCTCCGGACGCTCGGTATTCTCGCGCAGCACCAGCAGAGCCTTGCCGAGCGACGGCGCCTCTTCCTGGATGCCACCCGAATCCGAGACGACGAGCCACGCGCGCGAGAGCAACTGGACGAATTCGTCGTATCCGAGCGGCTCGAGCAGATGGACTCGCGGGACTCCGCCGAGAATCGCCCGAGTCGGCTCGCTCACGTTCGGATTCGGATGAACGGGGAACGCGAGCGTGACGTCTTCGTGCGCTTCGACGAAGCGGCGCAGCACTTCGAGGTTTCCGGCCATCACCTCGCCGAAGCTCTCGCGCCGATGCGTTGTCAGCACGATCAGCCGTCCGGCCGACAGCGGTGCGAGGCGCTCCTCGAAGGACTTGTCTCGTACGCCCGTGTCGCGGGTTGCGTGCAGCGCATCGACGACCGGATTGCCGGTGAGCGCAATGCTTGTTTCCGGGACTCCTTCGCTTCGCAGCGTCGCGACGTTGTGCGAAGTCGCGGCGAAGTGATAGCGCGCGAGGCGTGTAATGAGTGTCCGGTTCATCTCCTCAGGGAACGGGTTCTGCGGTTGTCCGGTGCGCAACCCGGCCTCGACGTGCCCGACAGCGAGGCCTCGATGGTAGGCGGCGAGAGCACCCGCCATCGCCGTGGTGGTGTCGCCCTGGACGAGTACGAGGTCGGGGTGCTCTTGCGCGAGCAGCGGGTCGAGCGCGAGCAGGACACGTGCCGCGACTTCCGACGGGCTCTGTCCCGGCTGCATCACGGCGAGGTCGCCGTCGATGCGGATTCCGAAATGTCGCGCTAAGGGATGCAGAAGCTCGACGTGCTGCGATGAGGCGATGTTGCGGGTCTCGAAGCGGTCGGGGCGTCGTTCGAGTTCGGCGATTACCGGTGCGAGCTTGATCACTTCCGGTCGAGTGCCGAAGATCGTGAGTATGCGCTTCACCGCGGTGTCAATCCGCGAAGTACAACGCGACGACCGCGAAGGCGGCGAACAGGACGCCGCAGGCCTGGATCGGCCGATCGCGCAGGAGCACTTCTTCGGGTTTGTCACCCATGTCGGTCGTTTCGGTCAGGTGGTGGTAGCGGAAGATCCCGAAGATCACGGTCGGGAACGTGAGCATCAGCAGGCGCGAGTCGGAAGCGTGTGCTCGCTGGAAGTCGAGCACATAGAGCCCATAACTGATCATTGCCGCAGACATCGTCACGGCGGTAAAGGTGTTGAGCGACGTTTCGGTGTAGCGAGCGAGTACCGGGCGAACGCTCTCCGCATCTTCCTGCAGGGAAACGAGCTCGGACTTGCGCTTCGATATAGCGAGGAACAGCGCGAGGAAGGCGGTGCAGAGGATGAACCAATCAGAGATCGGAACGTCGATCGCGAGCGCACCTGCGATCGCGCGGATCACGAAGCCGAATGCGATCATCAGCACGTCGAGGATTACCACGTTCTTGCCGACCAAGGAGTAGAAGTGGGTCGAGGCGAGGTAGATGGCCGTCGCGATGCCGAACGCGGGCGCGATCCAGAACGCGATGCTGAACGCCGCCACGGTGAGCACGAAGGCGAGCGCAGCGGCCTTTCCGGGTGAGACCTTGCCTGAGGCGACCGGGCGGTTTCGCTTGACCGGGTGGCGGCGGTCGCGATCGGCATCGAGCAGATCGTTGATGACATAGCCCGACGACGAAGCCAGACAGAAGGCGGCGAATCCAAGACACGCCAGGATGATCGAATCCGCGTCGAATAGTTTGTTCGCGAAGATCAGCGCGGCAAACAGCAGCAGGTTCTTGGTCCACTGGCGGGGCCGCATCAACCGGAACATCGGTGGATTTTAACTCAAATCGGTCGGCCCGCTCGCTATTCGGGTGTATGCTGTGGTCGACTGTGCGATCGTTGCACCGCGCGAATTCCCGCCTGCAAAGAGAGAACCATGGAGCACCCCAAGGCGATTCGCCCCGAGGAGCACGCCGTCTTCAACGTGAAGAAGATGGGCAAGTCGACCCTGTTTCGATCCGATCGCGTAATGGTCGGACTCAACGCGTTCGAACCCGGGCAGGAACACCCATTGCACGCCCACGCGGAGATGGACAAGGTCTACCACGTGGTGGCGGGCAGCGGCGTCTTCCTGCTCGAAAACGAGGAGATCGCGATGGAGCCCGGTGTGATGCTGGTGGCACCCGAAGGTGTCCCGCACGGGATTCGCAACACCGGACCCGAGCGCCTGGTCGTGGTTGCCATCCTCACTCCCGCACCGGGCTAGCCCAAGCCCTCGAACACCCGCGAGGAACGTGAGGCGTTTCGGCTCCTTCGAGCACGCGCGAGGAGGGGGCTGCCTTGCGCTCCCTTTTAAACGGTCGCGAAAGGCACTCCCCTCCTCGCGTTTCGGTTGGATCGGTAGCATCGGCCCGAGCCGCGTTTCCCGTGTTCTCCACGCCAGCATGCGGTGAGCCGGTATAATGTCGACGAGAGTTCGAATTCAGGGAGAGCGCGATGGACCTCAGCTACGGTGAGGAGTACGAGCATTTCCGCACGGAGGTGCGCGCGTTCTTGAAGGAAGTCTGGCCGCCCAAGGGCGAGGAGGCCGAGCTTTCCCGGGAAGACGGCGCGCGTCGGTTCCGTATCCGGGCGACCGAGAAGGGCTATTTGAGCCGCGGAATTCCGCGCAAATACGGTGGCTCGGAGCAACCGTCCGACGAGGTCCGGGCCAACATCATTCGCGAAGAATTCAGCCGCGCGCATGCGCCGATGGATGTCAAGGGAATCGGCACCGCGATGCTCGTGCCGACGCTGCTCGAGAAGGGGGAAGAGTGGCAGAAGGAGAAGTTCGTCGAGAAGACGGTCCGCGGTGAACTCCACTGGTGCCAGGGATACAGCGAGCCCGGCTCCGGGAGCGACCTGGCGTCGCTCAAGACCAAGGGGGAACTCGTCGGCGACGAGTGGGTGCTGAACGGTCAGAAGATCTGGACCACCAACGCCCACACCGCAGATTGGATGTTCTGCCTCTGCCGCACCGAGCCTGAAGTTCCGAAGCACGCCGGGATTTCGTATCTGCTGGTTCCGATGGACCAGCCAGGAATCGAAGTCCGGCCTCTCCCGCAGATGACCGGTGGCGCGGATTTCAACGAAGTCTTCCTGACCGACGCGCGAACTCCGGCCGACCACATCGTCGGGAAACGGGGTGAGGGCTGGCAGGTTTCGCGGTCGACGCTAAAGCACGAGCGGAACTCGATCGGCTCGGCGGCGCAGAGCGCGCTGATGTTCCAGGGCCTGGTGCACCTCGCGAAGACGACCGAGTACGACGGGCGCCCCGGAATCGAAGATCCGACGATCCGCCAGCGGCTCGCACGACTCGAGGGCACACTCAAGGCGCACGAGTACTCGGGGCTGCGGCAGCTCACCGCGAATGCAAAGGGTGAGAACCCGGGAATCATCCAGTCGATGAGCAAGCTGATCGCGACCAACATCGGCAGCGAAGTGGCGAAGATCGCGCTCGACCTGCTCGGCGACGACGGCATGCTGGATCCGCTCGAATCCGGCGGCATGATGGCCCGTCCCGGCAGCCAGAGTTCGTGGCTCAACCAGTACATGTTTTCGCTCGGGATCGCCGTCGCCGGCGGAACCGCGAACATCCAGCGCAACGTGATCGCTGAGCGGGGTCTCGGGCTACCGCGCGACTTCTACGCCGAGAGGAGTTCTGGAAAGTGAATTTCGACCTCACTGAAGAGCAGCAGTTGCTCCAGAATGCGATCGCGCAGCTGCTCCAGAACGAGTTGCCGGTGACGCGCCTGCGCGAGATCTTCGAGAGCGAAACCGGGCACGACCAGACCTTGTGGAAGAACCTGATCGAAATGGGGCTCGGTGGCCTCGTGATTCCCGAAGAATACGGCGGTGCCGGCCTGGAACTCCTCGACCTCGCACTCGCGAGCGAGACGCTTTCCTACGGCGGCGCACCGGGACCGTTCTTCGGACATTCACTTGCCGCGCTCGCGATTTCGCTCGCCGGTAGCGACGCGCAGAAGCAACGCTGGTTGCCGCAGCTCGCGACGGGGGATGCGATCGGCAGCTTCGCGTTCGCGGAGGAGGGGTCGGTTTGGCAGCCGGAGGATTGGGCGCTCGCGGGCGGTGACGCATTGACGGGAACGAAGCTGAACGTGCCGTACCCCGAGCTTGCGGATGTCTTCGTGGTCGGCGTGGCGGGCGGCGGTCTCGTGCTGGTCGAGCGCGAAGCGAGCGGCCTGGAGTTGCAACCGATCGACGGGGTCGATCGCGCGCGCCGAATTGGCGCGCTGGTCTTCGACGGGACGGAGTGCGAAGTGATGCCGGGCGCTGCCGCGGATCGGGTGCGCGACGCAGGCCTGGTGTTGTTGTCCGCCGACGCGTTCGGCGCCGGGGCCCGCCTCGTCGACATGTGCGTCGAGTACGCGAAGACGCGGGAGCAGTTCGGCGTGACGATCGGTCATTTCCAAGCGCTCAAACATCAGCTTGCCAATATGGCGATCGGCATCGAGCCTTCGCGCGCACTCTACTGGTATGCCGCGCACGCCTTCGATCACATTCCGGGCGAGTCCGCACGCAGCGCTGCGATTGCGAAGGCGCACATCACCGACAACGTGATGCAGATCGCGCGAGATTCGGTCGAGGCGCACGGCGGCATCGGATTTACCTGGGAGTGCGACGTTCAGCTCTGGTTCAAGCGGGCGATGTTTGATCGCGCGTTCTTCGGCGTGCCCTCGCTGCACCGCGAGCGCCAGGCGCAGCTCGCGGGCTGGTAGCGCACGAACGCTGGTACGAGGAAGCGGATCGTGAAATTCGGGATTTCGCTCTCGACGCTCAACCCCGGCCTCCATCTGGAAGCGACGCTCGAAGCCGAGCGGCTCGGCTTCGAATCGGTCTGGATGGCGGAGCATCTGGTGTTTCCGGTCGACATGTCGGGGTCGCCGCACCCGGGCGCCGACGCGCCGCCGGTTCCGCCCTCGGTCCCGGTCTACGACGCATTCGCGTATCTCTGCTATCTCGCGGGTCGAACGTCTACGATCCGGCTCGGGACGAATGTCTATCTGCTGGGCCTGCGGCATCCGTTTACCGCGGCGCGCGCCGTTCAAACGCTCGACGTGGTGTCGGGCGGCCGCGCAGAGGTTGGGATCGGCGCGGGCTGGTTGCGCAGCGAGTGGAGTGCGGCCGGGCTCGACCCGCGTACGCGCGGGCGTCGGCTCGACGAGGCGTTGTCGGTCTGCAAGCGCCTATGGACGGAAGAGGTCATCGAGCACCACGGAGAGTTCTACTCCTTCGAATCGGTGATGTTCGAACCCAAGCCGATCCAGAAGCCCTGGCCGAAGATTCATGTAGGCGGTGAGTCCCCGGCTGCGCTGCGGCGCGCCGCGGCGCACGCGGATGGTTGGTATGGGCTGGTCCACACGCCGCAGTCGGCCGGACAACGCGTGGCGGAGTTGCGTCGCCTGCGCGCCGAGGCGGGCCTCTCGCAGGCGAAGCTGGAAATCACTCTGAGCGTGACACCCGACAACCGCGATGACGTGCTGCGTTTCGCGGACGCGGGCGTCGCCCGTCTCGTGGTTTCTCCGTGGCGGCGTTCGCGCGAGTGCATCCCGGCCCTTCGTGGCTTCGCCGACACCGCATTCGACAACGCGGACCGCTAGCTCGAACTCCCTTTTGCCTTCACACGCAAGGAGCGAATCCGATTGATCGCGGCGGCGATTTCGAAGCGCCGAGGCCGTGCGAAGCGACCGGGGTGTCGGCCGGGCCGGTGGAACGGGTCGAGGACGTCGAGACCCGCTTCGTCGAGCAGTGCATCGAGTCGGTCGAGAATTTCGGAAAGGGTGGTTTCGCCGTTCATGAATCGCTGCGCCGCGAGGTGGAGCGCGGCGGCTATGGCGCGGGTCTGGCTGCAGTCGACGAGCTGTTCGACGCTGCGCAGGTCGATCGTCTCACGCCCGAAGCGGATCTCGCCCAGGCCGAATGTGTCGATCTTGACCGCCTTGCGACCGCGCGCGGGGTCGAAGCTCGCGGCGAGAGGAATCCGCTGCGAGACGGGGACGAGGCGGGAAGTCGCTTCGCTGCGCCGCCCGGTGGGCTGTCTTCCAGCGATCGCGTGGGCTTCTCGCGTGACGTCCTCTGCGCGGTAGTCGTACATGCGGACCACGCGATCGGCGACGTCGAAGTAGTCGCCCGAACCGCCCATTACCAGCACCGTCGACGTACCGAGTGTGTCGTAGAGCTCGCGCACCCGTTCGACGAACGGTGTGATCGGCTCGTGGTCGCGCGGCACGAGAGCCTGCATGCGCGCATCGCGCACGAGAAAGTTGGTTGCCGAGGTGTCTTCGTCGAGCAGTAGTCCGCTTGCGCCGGCTTCGAGCGCTTCCACGATGTTGCTTGCCTGGCTGGTGCTTCCGCTCGCGTCTTCGCTCGTGAATGCCGCCGTGCTGCGGCCGCCGGGCAATTCGCGGATGAAGGCGTCGATGCCGACGCACTCGACTCGGCGGCCGTCTTCGGCACGGATCTTGACGAGATCGTTTCGGCTCACGACCCACTCGCGCCCGTCGCCGGGAATGTGCGGCTGGATGCCTCGTTCGAGCGCTCGCAGCAAGGTGGATTTGCCGTGGTAACCGCCGCCGACGATCAGCGTTACTCCTTCAGGGATTCCCATGCCGCTGATTCTCGTGCGTTTGCCCCCGTCGCCGTCGATCGAATTGATGAGAGCGAGTGTGACGCGCAGTGAGTCAGGTGACTCGAAGGGCACGGATCGTTCGCGCGCGAGCGGGCAGTCGCTCGCGCCGGACTCCCGCGGGAGGATCGCGCCGTCGCCGACGAACGCGAGCAGGCCGCGACCGGGTAGTTGCGCGCGCAGATCTTCCTGATTCTCGACATGCTCGACGAACGCGGTGGCGGCAGCCTGGGGGAGTGCGCTCCAGAAAAGGCTTTGCCGTACGATTCCAGGCAGGACGCCGCAGAGCAGCGACTCGGCAGCGAGGCCGAGTACACGCCGGCCTGCAGCCGGCAGTCCCACTTCGAGCCGGACCTCGACCCGCTGCGAGTCGAGGGCAATGGCCGTTCGTTCGAGAACTTCCTGACCGCCTGCATCTACGGTGATTTCGCCGCTGTGGCCGCTGCCGCGCGGCTCGGAGGCCGAAGCACGGATCGCCTGCTCGACGCGACGCGCGAGGAAGTCGGCGAACGCGATCCGTCGAACTCGACCCGCGAACAATGCCGCCGGAAGCTGCGCGTCTTGCATGCCGACGCTCATCCGAAGCAGCGATGGCGCTGCGAACGGATCCGCCTGGGCCCGGTCGATTTCGATTCGGACGTCGCCAAGGTCGAACGCGCCGCGAACGTCGCGATAGCTCTTGTAGCCACGCCCATCGATCCGGCGCAGGATGCGCCTGAGCTCGTCTTCACCCGCCATGGCAACTCCCTGGACCCGCAGTTTCCCGCAAGCCGCAGCGAAGCGCGAGCCGGGCGGCAGCCCATCGGCCGATCTCGCTAGAGTCTTCGGGAAGGTCGACCGGTCGAGCCGGTGCGGTGAAACGGGGCGGGTCAGGTGGAGCAAATGGGCGAAACGATGGTCGAGAGGGGGGGGCCTTGAAACGACCGATCGCGGGATTTGCGTTCGCAGCCGCTGCGGGATACGCGGTTGCGGCTGCAATCGTCGCCTGGTCGAACAGCCACTTTCTCCGCGACGACATCGCCGGTTTCTTCATCGCGTTGCACGAGCCGTTGCACCTCGCCGCGATGATGCCGATCGACGTCCACTTCGTGCCGCTCCATCGATTCGTGAATCACCTGGTCTACGCACTTGCGCCGATGCGTTTCGGTGTTGCCGTCTCGCTGTTGCTGGCGGTACACGCCGTCACGGTGTTGCTGCTCTACGCCTTGCTCCAGCGGCTGAAGGACTCGCCGGTGAACGGCGTGCTGCTGTTCTTCTATGGAACGAACGTTCATCTCGGGGTGCTCTTCATGTGGTGGACGTCGGGGCTCCACCGCCTGCCGTACATCGCGCTCGCCGTCGGAACGATCTACTACTACGTCATCCACCGATCCGAACGTCGCGGTCGTTACCTCGCGTGCGCCGGGCTGTGCTTCGTCGCCGCCCTCGGATTCTATTCGAAAGCGGCGTTGATTCCGCTGACCCTGCTCGGGCTCGAGATCGCCCTGCTTCGCGACACCTCGAAAGCCGATTTCCTGCGCAATCTGCGTGTCATCGCGTTCTTCGGCGTCGTAGCGGCGCTTCAGGTGTGGCTCGCGCGAAGCGTGGTGGACAGCCGCTTCAGCCAGCTGCACCTCGACCCGGGCTTCCTGCTCGCATTCGAGGCTCGCAGCTTTGCGATTCTGTCGGAACAGGTGTTCGGCTTCGAGTACTGGCCGATTCTGCTTCCCGTCAACGCGGTCTTCTTCGGGGGCTGGCTGGTCTTCATTGCGTTCACGATCTATCGGCGGCGTTGGAACGCCGTGGTCTGGTCGGTCGGCCTCGGTGTGGTGGCCGTCCAATTCGCGGTGATCGGCGTTTCGCACCGGACAGCGACGCACGGCTTGTCGACGGCTGCAAGCGATCGCTACTACTTCGAGTTGATGCACATCGTGGTGCTGTTCGTTGGCCTTGTCCTGCAAGACCTTCCGTCGCCGGGGTCGCGTGTGGAAGCGGCCGGCCGGCGCCGACGGCGGTTCGGAATCGCGGTCGGTTGCTTGGCGCTGGCCCTGATGGCTACGCTGTCGTTCGCCCGCTTCACCTGGCTGGTCGAATCGCCACGATACCAACGCCATCGCGATGCTCGCGTCTTCGACCTGAATCTGATGCGTGGACTGGCGAAACTTCGGGAGCGCCCCGACGAAAGGGTCGCTCTCGTCGACGGCCTGGTGCCGGTCTACCTCACGGGCAAGACCGCGGCCCACATCCGGCGTCACTCCGACTTCGTGCCGATCTTCGATCCGGGGGTGCGTTTTGATCCGGCGGCGCGTCGACTCTACCGCGTCACCGATACGGGCACCTTGGTTGTGGCTCGAAGATTGGGTCCATCGGAAGTAAACGCGCCGTCGGACCTCACGATTCCCGCTAGACCGCGTAAATGAGTCGATGCGCCCGGGCGTTTGGGATCGCGCGTGTCGGAATCCGCGCGTGGTAGCAGTCTGCGA
>CAXMSF010000092.1:0-42295 GCA_964196055.1 uncultured Gammaproteobacteria bacterium
GCGGGCGGCGCGACGGATCACGCGGCGTATCTCCAGCTCGATCCGCTTCAGCTACAGCGACCAGCGGTCGACGGACACGGATCGAATTCCCAACGATTTCGGGAACTTTCTGGCGATCGTCGGAGTCAAGTATGATTTCGACCGCATCCGATTCTAGGGCTCAAGCAGGCGAAGAACCCGGCCAATGAATGTCGAGAACGGCATACAATTCGATGATCTGGTCACGATCGCCCGCCGCCGGGCCAAGGTCGTCGTGGGAGTCGCGCTCACCGTCACCATGCTGGGCTACTGGATCACGATGGCGCTGCCCAACCAGTACCGGAGCTACGCGACCGTGTTGGTCGAGCCCCAGACGGTCGATCCCGATCTGGTGGAATCCGGTGTCGGGACCACCGACTTGAATCAACGCCTGGGCATCATGACTTCCCAGATCCTGAGCCGTTCGCGTCTCTCGCGGATCATCGACGACCTGGACCTTTACCAAGCCGAGCACGAACGCATGGTGCGCCAAGAGGTGATCGACCTGATGCGCAAGCGCGTCTCCGTCGAGCCGGTCATCCCCGAACTCGAGGCGCAGCTCGCGCAGCAGAACGCGGCGATCAAGATCAACACCTTCAAGATCGTCTTCAGCGATCGAGACGACGTCATTGCAAAGCAGGTGGCCGAACGCCTCGCGAACGACTTCATCGAGAGCCACATCGAGGAGCGCGTCGAGGTGTCGGGCAAGAGTCTCGACTTCATCCAGGGCGAGCTCGACCGCCTGTCCACTGAGATCCTCGAGGTGGAGGCCGCGGTCGGAAAGATCAAGTCCGAGAATCCGGGTCGTTTGCCCGACGATATTCCGAACAATCAGCGGCGCCTGGAGCGCGTGATGGCCGACCTCGCCTTCGCGCAGCGCGGCTATTCGGCAGCCCGGAGCGACGAGGCCTTCTACCGTTCCCAGGCCGCGAGCGCAGCGACGATGGGTTCGTCGAGCGACAGCCTGAGTCCTGCGACTCGCCTCAAGATGCTCGAGATCTTGCTCGGTGAATACGAATCCAAGGGTTTCACCGAGAAGCACCCCGACATGATCCGCACCCGCGCTGAGGTCGAGGTGCTGCGCGCGCGCGTCGAGGGTGGCGATCCGAACGATCCTGCGCAGACCACGTTCGCACAGCAGAGCGCGGAAGCCGAGGGGCACCGGGCGTCGCAGCGACGCGCCGCAGCCGAAGAGGAAATGCAGCGCCTCGAGAACCTCGCCGCTGAGATCCAGAATCTGCTGGCCACGACACCAGAGGTCGCGGAGAAGCTCGATGGGCTCGAACGGCGCTACCAGCACCTGTTCGGGAGCTACCAGGACTTCAGCAACCGCCGACTCGAGGCGACGGTTCAGGCGCAGCTGGAACGACGGCAGCTCGGCGAGCAGTTCCGGGTGCTCGAAGCCGCGTTCGTCGCGCCGGAACCGACATCTCCGAACCGCCCGGTGCTGATGATTCTCAGCCTGGTGCTCGGAATCGCGGTTGGCGGCGCGGTCGGCATAGCCCTCGAAGCTGCGGACAGCTCGGTCCACACCGTGCGCCAACTCCAGAACGCGATTCGGCTGCCGGTGCTCGCCTCGATTCCCCAGATCGTGCTCGAATCCGACCGGCTCGCGCTGCGCCGCCAGCGCATCCGAACCAGCCTTGCGGCGGTTACGATGGTGTTGTTCGCACTCGTTGGAGGGGTAGCCAGCTATGTGTGGGTCAACGGGGGCCATCGGGTGGTCGATGGCGAATCGGTCGAGGAGACCGAGGTGGCCAGTCCTCCCGTTGCCGCCGAGCGGTAGGGTTGACTCGCCGTGTACCTCGAATTCTACGGTCTGATTCGCGCGCCATTCGAGATGACGCCCGACCCGGCGTTCCTGTATCTGGGAGAATCGCATCAGGAAGGTCTCGCGACGCTCGTCTACGGAGTTCAGGCCCGTAAGGGCTTCGTGCTGCTCACGGGCGAAGTCGGGACGGGCAAGACCACCCTGCTGCACTCACTGCTCGCACAGCTCGACCCGTCGACGGCATCGGCGTTCATTTTCAACCCGAAGCTCGGGACGCACGACTTCTTCCGCATCCTGTTCGATGAATTCGGGATCCGCGAAGAGTGTCGGACCAAGGCCGAGTACCTGATGGCGCTCAACAGTTTCTTGATCGAGCGGTTGGAGCGCGACGAGACTGCGTTGTTGATCATCGACGAGGCGCAGAACCTCCCACCCGAGCTGCTCGAAGAAGTTCGCCTGCTCTCCAATCTCGAGACGCCCACCCACAAGCTGCTTCAGATCATGCTGGTCGGTCAGCCCGAGCTATCAGATCTGCTCGCGAAGCCCGAGCTGCGCCAGCTGCGCCAGCGCATCGTGTTGCGCCACGATCTGCGGCCCTTTACGAGCGAAGAGTTGGACGACTACGTGGGCGAGCGACTGCGCCTGGCGGGCTACACTGGGAAGGGGGTCTTCAATCGTGCGGCACTCAAGGAGCTGTTCGCCGTCACCGGGGGAGTTCCGCGCCTGGTGAACGTCGTGTGTGACGGGGCGCTCCTCACGGGCTATTCCAGGGAGAAATCCACCCTGGGCAGGGACGTGGTGCGGGAGGTCGCGGGAGACCTGAAGCTTTGCGAAGCTCCCGGAACTTCGGCAATGGGCAATGAGGCGGGCTCCGCGAAACGCTCCGATTCGGGGCGCGGCTGGTTCGGGCTGCGCCGCCGGAAGCGATAACGCGGGTCGAGGAACGAGGAATGGCCAAGGTATACGACGCCCTACGACGGGCGGAGGAGGAGAGGCGCAAACGGGCGGGCGATGAAGTCTCGCCGGTGGCGCCGCTCAACATCGACCCGCCGCCCGCGGCGGCGAAGCCCAAGTCTGCGCGTTCATCGGTCTGGCAGCGCCTGTTCAAGCGTCGCAAAGCCCGGCGTCTCGCAGCCGGCGGCGCCGCCGAGATCAACAAGCGGCGCATCACGATCATCCAGCCCGATTCGTACGTGGCCGAACAGTTCCGTGGCCTGCGCGGGCGTATCGATGCGATCGGAGCCGAGCGCCCGATCACGACCGTCGTCGTCACGAGCGCGTTCCCGGGCGAAGGCAAGACCACCGCCAGCGTGAATCTGGCGGCTGTGACCGGCTTCAGCCTCGGCCACCGCGTGCTGCTGATCGATTGCGATCTTCGCAAGCCGAAGGTCCACACTGCGTTGGGACTGCGGCCGCAGGCGGGCCTGGCCGAAGTGTTGCGCAACGAGGTGGCCATCGAAGACGCCTTGATGAAGGTCGAGGGTGCGAACTTCGAGGTGCTGCCGGTCCGGGGCCGGCCGTCGAACCCGTCCGAGCTGCTCGGTTCGAGCGAGATGAAGAAGCTCGTCGAAGAGGTTTCGCAACGTTACGATCGGGTCATTCTCGATTCTCCGGCGGCCTTGGGCCTGCCGGATGCGAAGGCGATCAGCAATCTCTGCGATGGGGTGGTGCTGGTCGTGCGGGCGGATTTCACTTCTCAGCAAGATGTCGAGTCGATGCTCGAAATGCTGGATCGAGACCGCATCCTCGGGTTGCTGCTGAACGGGGCGAGCGTCGATCAGGCGCGCTACGGATACGCGGCCAGCTGAGGAGCGGCTTCGATCGAGGGGGCCTGCGAGCCGGTTCTGTACTGCGATTTCGTTCGCGACGATCGTCGAATGTGGACAATGGAAGCACGGCAAATACTCATACCGCTGTCTGTGGCGTTCGGCGTCTCAGCGCTGGCGACTCCGTTCGTCATTCGGGCGTCGCGGGCGCTCGGGATCGTCGATCGTCCGACCGAGCGCGGCGTCAGCACTCGCCGCGGCATGCCGCTCGCGGGCGGCATCGCGGTCGCGTTGGGCTTCGCTGTGGGCTTCGCGATCGCGCTTCGAATGGCGAGCGGCCCGGTCGAGCTGCTCCAGCTTCGAGGCCTATTGATCGGGGCCGCGTTGATGCTCGCCGCCGGGATCTGCGACGACCGCTGGGGCATGAACGCCTGGCTGAAGTTCGGCATCCAGATTCTCGCGGCCGGGATTGCGGTTGCGAGCGGCTTCGAAATTCGTCACTTCACCGAACCGTTCACGTACACGATCTTCTATCTGCCGGGCTGGCTCGCTTGGCTGATCTCGGTGCTCTGGATCGTCGGTATCACGAATGCGATCAACCTGGCCGACGGGCTCGACGGGCTGGCGTCGGGAATCGGCGCGCTGGTCGGCGCGACGCTGTTCGTGATCGCTCTACAGGGGGGTCAGCTACTCGGTATCTGCATTGCGGTCGCGCTCGTCGGGTCGCTCATGGGGTTTCTACCCTACAACTTCTGGCCCGCGAAGATATTCCTCGGTGATACCGGCTCGCTCTTCATCGGCTATATCCTTGCTCTGCTCGCACTCGACGGCTATCGGACGCTGTCGCTCGTCACCTTCGTGGTGCCGCTGCTCGCGCTCGCGGTTCCGATCCTCGACACCCTGCTTTCGATCGTGCGGCGTGTGCGGAAACGCGCTCCGATCTTCACTGCCGATCGGCTCCACATGCACCATCGTCTGCTCATGAGCGAGGGATCGCATCGGGGCGCGGTTCTGCAGATTTACCTTCTGACCGCAGCCTTCTGCCTGCTCGCGCTGTCATTCACGAAGCTCGAGGGTACGATGGCGGCCCTGTGCCTGCTGGTGATTGCAGCGCTCACGTTCAGGATGTTGTGGAATCTCGATGCACTGTCGCTCGAGGATCGAGAACCGGTCTCGCCGGAATCGCGTACCGGCTTCGAGGAGGATGATTCATGACGGCCCAGACGGCCCTCATCACGGGCATCACGGGCCAGGACGGCTCGTATCTCGCGGAACTGTTGCTCTCGAAAGGATACGAGGTTCACGGAATGGTCCGCCGGTCGAGCACCGAGACCTTCGAGCGCATCGCCCATCTACGGTCGAAGATCCAGTTGCATCAGGCGGATCTGCTCGACCAGAGTTCGTTGGTGAACACGATGCGCGAGGCGCGACCTTCGGAAGTCTACAACCTGGCCGCGCAGTCCTTCGTCCCGACGAGCTGGGTGCAGCCGTCGCTCACCGGCGAGTTCACCGCGATCGGAGTCACGCGGATGCTCGATGCGGTGCGAATGGTCGACCCCGGCATCCGCTTCTACCAGGCGTCGAGTTCGGAGATGTACGGCCGAGTGCAGGACGTTCCGCAAAATGAGACGACGCCCTTCTATCCCCGTAGCCCGTACGCGGTCGCCAAGGTCTACGGTCATTGGATTACCGTAAACTACCGCGAGAGCTACGAACTCTTCGCGGTCTCGGGGATTCTCTTCAATCACGAATCTCCCCGCCGCGGCCGTGAATTCGTCACACGCAAGATCACCGAGTCCGTGGCCCGCATCAAGCTGGGTCTCGATGATGAACTACTGCTCGGTAATACCGATGCGAGGCGCGACTGGGGTTACGCGCCCGAGTATGTCGATGCGATGTGGCGCATGCTCCAGGCCGACACGCCGGAGGACTACGTGATCGGTACCGGGCTGCAGCACTCGGTGAAGCAATGCGTGGATTTTGCGTTCCAGCACGTCGATCTCGACCCCGATGACTTCGTCCGGGTCGATCCCGACCTGATCCGGCCCGCCGAAGTGGACACGCTGCTCGCCGATCCGAGCAAGGCGCGCGAATCGCTCGGATGGACGGCGAAGACCAGTTTCGAAGAGCTCGTGCAGATCATGGTCGAATCCGATCTGGAAGCGCAGGAGCGTCTGTCGGGCAGGCGGCGCGATCAGGGGCGCGCACGGTGAGCCGCCCGGAGCGCGTCCTGGTGACCGGAGCCGCGGGCTTCATCGGCTCGACGCTCGTCGATCGGCTGCTCTCCGAGGGTCGGGAAGTCATCGGCTATGACTCGTTCGACCCGTTCTACCCGGAGGAGCAGAAGCTCCGAAATCTCGAGTCTGCGAAGCAAAGCTCGTCCTTTCGGCTCGAGCGCGGCGACATCCGCGACGCCGATCGGGTGCGGCGTCTCTTCGACGAGGGGCGGTTCGGAGCAGTCGTCCACCTGGCAGCGCTTGCGGGTGTGCGGCCGAGCCTCGAACGCCCGGCGGTCTACGCCGACGTCAACGTCCACGGCACGTCGCTGATGCTCGAAGAGATCGCACGGCACGACGTTCCGCAGCTGGTATTCGCTTCCTCCTCGTCGGTCTACGGCGAGCGCGAGGATGGTCCGTTCCGCGAGACCGATCCCGTCGAGCGGCCGATCTCCCCGTACGCGGCCACGAAGCGCGCGGGCGAGTTGATCGCTCACTCCTTTCACCACGCACACGGAACTTCGATCACCTGCGCGCGAATCTTCACGGCCTACGGCCCGCGACAGCGGCCCGATCTGGCGATTCGGAAATTCGCGGATCGGATGCTCCGCGGTGAGCCGCTGCCGATCTTCGGCGATGGCGAGAGCCTGCGCGACTTCACCTTCGTGGCCGACCTCGTCGACGGTCTGATGGCCGCACTCGATCACGACCTCGGCTTCGCGATCCTGAACTTCGGAGCCGGGCGCCAGGTTTCGGTGCTCGAGATCGTGAAGTTGCTCGAGCAGGCATTGCAGAAGACCGCTGTCTTGGACTGGCAACCGGCGCAGACCGGCGACGTTCGCCGGACCTGGGCGGACATCAGCGCGGCGCACGAGGCCCTCGGATACGCGCCGACCACGTCGATCGAAGCAGGCATCGAGCGCTTCGTCGACTGGCTCGCCGGCGCGCAATGAGCACGCACAGGGGATGAACCGTTGAACGTATGTGTAATTGGTTCGGGTTACGTAGGCCTCGTCACGGGTGCCTGCTTCGCAGAATTCGGCGTTCAGGTGGTTTGCGCCGACAAGGACGCGGACAAGGTCGAGATGCTGCGGCAGGGGCAGATGCCGATCTACGAGCCGGGTCTCGAAGACCTCGTCGCTCGGAATGTTCGCGAAGGCCGGCTGAGTTTCACGACGGATACTGCCGAGGCAGTGCGCACATCGTTGGTGGTCTTCATCGCGGTGCCGACGCCGGCTGCGGACGACGGCAGTACCGATTTGCGCTTCGTCGAGACGGTTTCGCGCGAGATCGGCACGATCCTGGACGGTTACAAGGTCGTCATCACGAAGAGCACGGTGCCCGTCGGAACTTCGTCGAAGGTGCGCGGCTGGATCGAGGAGGAACTCGCGAGCCGCAATGAGTCGATTCGTTTCAGCGTGGGTTCGAATCCGGAATTTCTGCGCGAAGGGGCGGCAATCGGGGACTTCATGCGGCCCGACCGGATCGTGATCGGTACCGAGGACGAGCAGAGCACGGCCATCATTCAGGACCTCTATCGGCCGCTCTATTTGAACGAGACGCCGGTCGTCATTACCAACGTGCCGACTGCGGAGCTGACGAAATACGCGGCGAACGCATTCCTGGCGACGAAGATCTCGTTCATCAACGAGGTCGCGAACCTGTGCGAGAACGTCGGCGCCGATGTTCAGGCGGTCGCGCGCTGCATCGGCCTGGATCGTCGGATCGGACCCAAGTTTCTGCACGCAGGGCCGGGTTACGGTGGCTCGTGTTTTCCGAAGGACACACTCTCGGTCGCGCATTTCGCGCGCAGCGCCGGTGAGGGCTTCGAGATCGTCGAGGCCGTGATCCGCGTGAACGAACGCCAGCGATTGCGGATGGTCGAAAAGATCGCGGATGCCGTCGGCGGCGACCTGCAGGGCAAGACGGTGGCGATGCTCGGATTGTCGTTCAAGCCCGAGACCGACGACATGCGCGATGCGCCATCGATCGTCATCATCGAGGGTCTGGTCGCACGCGGCGCAACGGTGCAGGCTTGCGACCCACGCGCGCTCGAGGAGGCCAGCCAGCTGTTTCCCGACCTCGTCGCTTGCGGTGACGCCTACGAGGCCGCCGAGGGTGCGGATGTCCTGGTCGTGATGACCGAATGGAATCAGTACCGCATGCTCGATCTCGCCCGCCTGAAGAGGCTGCTCGCACAGCCGAGCATCGTCGACCTGCGCAACGTCTATTCACCGGAAGCGGTGATCGCGGCCGGCTTCACGTATCGATCCGTCGGTCGTTGATGCCCCGCGTGACGGCGAAGACCGCTTCGGCGAAGCGCGCCCGCCGCGGAAAGCTGCACGCCGTGGTCCTGGCCGGTGGAGCGGGTGAGCGCTTCTGGCCCGCTTCTCGCCGGGCCCGCCCGAAGCCCTTTCTCGAAGTGCTGAAGGGCGAGAGCCTGCTCGAGGCGACGTTGTCGCGTGCGCGCCGTCTGGCTGCGAAGAACTGTGTCTGGACGGTCTGCGGTGCCGAGCACGGTCGCGCGATGCGCGCCGAATCAGGCTTGCCGTCGAACCGCGTCCTGGTCGAGCCGATGCGGCGAAACACCGCGATGGCGGTTGCCTTCGTCGCGCAGCGAATCGTCGCGGAGGATCCCGAAGCCGTCCTCGCGATCCTGCCCGCGGACCACCTCATTCCGGACTCGATCGCGTTCGCGCGCGCGATACGCCAGGCGGCTGCGGCCGCCCGCGATTTCGAGGTACTCGTGACACTTGGGGTGAAACCGACACGCCCTGACACCGGTTATGGTTACATCCAACCCGGTTCGAAAGCAGGCAACGCTGCCGCGGGGCTGCGGGAGGTCCGGCGCTTCGTCGAAAAGCCCGATGCCGCCCGCGCGAAGCGATTTCTGCGGCAAGGAGGATACCTCTGGAACGCCGGAATTTTCGTATGGAAGGCCCGCACGATCCTCGAAGAGTTCGAGACCTGGGCCCCCGACATTCACCGCGCGTTGGCGCCGATTCGCAAGTCCCCGAAGCGAACCCCCCGGGCGGCACTGGAAAGCGCTTATCGGCGCGCTCCGTCACTCCCGATCGATGTCGCGGTGCTGGAGCCGAGCCGGCGCGTCTGGACGCTTCCGGTCGATTTCCGTTGGAGCGACGTCGGTACCTGGGAATCGCTCGCAGATGAGCTCGGCGTCGTGCCCGGGCACGGGCGGGTGATTGCGGGCGAGACGGTGATCGATGATGTTGGTGGTAACCTGATCTGGGCCGGAAAGCGGCCGGTGGTCCTGCTCGGCGTCGAAGGACTGGCCGTGGTCGACACCGAGGATGCGCTGCTGGTCGTGAAGCTGGACCATAGTTCGAGAGTTCGTGAGGTCGTCGCCGAGCTGAAGGCGAGAGGCCGAGAAGACGTTACGTAGGGGGTGAGAGGAAGGAATATGAACCCGCCGCTACGAAGCAATGAGGCGCTCGATTCGCTTCGGACGATTCCGCTGTTCTCGTCCGTCAGCGACGAGGATCTCGAGTCGATCGCATCGCTTCTGATCGAACGCCGCTTTCCGAAGCACAAGACGATCGTCGAGGAGGGACTCTCCGGCGATTATATGTACGTGATTCGCGAAGGCCGCGTGAAGGTGACGAAGCTCTCCGGCGACGGCCGTGAGAAGATTCTCGAGATGCTCGAATCCGGCGCGTTCTTCGGCGAGATGTCGCTGCTCGACAGCGCGCCGCGGTCGGCCAGCGTCAAGGCCCTGACCGATGTGCGCATCTTCGCGCTCGCGCGCAACGACTTCCTGAACGTCCTGCGCCGAAGCTCCGACCTCGCATTGGCGGTGATCCACGAGCTGACCCAGCGCCTGCGTCAGCAAGACGAGCAGGCCAGTGCGCTGTCGTTCCAACGCGTGAAGCAGCGAACCCAGGGATTGCTCGTGCGACTTGCCCGTGACGAGACGGACGACCCCGAGCGCCGCGCCACGCCATCCCTCACGCACCAGCAGATCGCCGACATGATCGGCACCTCGCGCGAGACGGTGACTCGCGCAGTCAAGGGCCTCAAGCAGGAGGGCTGGCTGCGCCAGGACGGAAAGAACTACCTGGTTCCGATCGAGGAGTAATTTTCTAGCCTCGTGGGAATCGGGCGTGAGCTTCGATTCGGCCGACCCTCCAGCGGCGGCCTCAGGCGCCCGATCGCTTTCGCCGATGTAGCCATGCATGGGAGTAGCCGACTCGGAGTTCGGAGCGCGCATCCTGGACTCCATGAGTTCGGGGGTCGTCGCGATCGACGGCGATCACCACGTCGTGATCCTGAACGACGGTGCCCGCCGGATCCTCGGCTGTCCGCGCGGTGAAGACCTTCCAGCGATCGGGGAGCCCTGCGCCAAGTTGCTGGCCTCCCAGCCCGCGGTCGCCCAGCTGCTCGTGGAAGCCCTCGATGCGCACAGCCCACTTTCGCGGGCGGAACTCGTGCTCGAATCGTTCGGAGAGCGCGACAAGCGCACGATCGGCTTCACGTTGTCACCGGTTCGTGACGAGCACTCCAGAGTCTGCGGCGCGGCAATGATCTTTCGCGATCTGACGCCATTCGAGCGCATGGACGAGCAGGACCGGCTGCGCGAGCGACTCACTGCGCTCGGCCAGATGGCGGCCGACCTCGCTCACGAGATCCGCAATCCGCTGGCCGGGATCGGGGTCGTGGCGGGGCTGCTCAAGCGTCGGCTGAAGGACCGTCCGGACGAAGAGCGGCTGGTGGACCAGGTGATCGGAGAGTTGCGATCGCTGGCCGAGACGGTCACTGCGAGCCTCGAGTTCGTGGCGCCGCCGGTGCTCGCGCGTGAACGCGTCGATCCGGTCGCACTCGTGGAAGAGTCGATCGCGATCGCGCGTTCTCGCGTGTCCTTCGACGGTGCGATCCATCTCGACTTCGAATCCGGTCTTTCGCCGATCGATGCCGATGCGGAGCAGCTTCGGAGTGTGATCACCAACCTGGTCGTAAACGCATTCGAATCGATGGCGGACGCTGGGAGCGAGCCTCGCCTCGATGTTTCCATGTGCTGCCGGGTGAACAACCGGCCCCTCCGCTCGGTTCGTGTCGAATCCGATGGCCGCCTGGTGAACGCGAGTACGACCCCTTCGCAGGAGCTGGAACTCACGATTCGCGACACCGGGCCGGGTGTGTCCGAAGATTTGCGCGAGAAGATCTTCTACCCCTTCTTCACCACCAAGCAGCAAGGCTCCGGCATTGGCCTCGCGGCCGCCCAGAAGATCGTCACGAGTCACGGGGGGATCATCGAACTCGACGACGAATCCGATGGAGGTGCGGTCTTCCGGGTTCGCATTCCGATCTCGGACGGTGCGATGAGCCGTCGGCGCGAGTGTCCGACGGCCTCGACGGTCGTGGGAAGCATGCGATGAGTCGGGAGGACGCGCGCATACTCGTGGTCGAGGACAACGACACCCTGCGAAGCGGCATCGCGCTGGCTCTGCGCGAAAGCTGGTCCGACGTCGACGAGATCGCAACCGGGACCGCGGCCGTCGAGCAGCTCCAGGATCCCGCCGTCGAACCCTATGACGTCGTTCTCAGCGACCTGCGTCTCCCAGGCGCCGACGGCATCGCGGTGCTGGAAGCCGCGCGGAGACGCGACGAGCGCTGCAGTGTGGTGCTGATGACCGCCTACGGTTCGATCGAGACTGCTGTCGGTGCGATGCGCGGCGGCGCGTACGATTTCGTCCAGAAGCCGCTCGACCTCGATCAGATCGAACTCCGGGTCGCGCGCGCGGTCGAGCACCGGCGCCTGCTCGACGAAGTCACCGAACTGCGGGCGAAGGCGAAGGCGCATGAAGCCGGCGAGAAGGTCGTGGGCGACAGCCCGGCGCTGCGGGCGGCGATCGATCTCGCGCGTCGTGTTGCGCCGACTCGCTCGACAGTGCTCGTCACGGGCGAGACGGGGACCGGCAAGGAATTGATCGCCGGCCTGGTCCACAGCGCGTCGTTGCGGTCCGAGGGCCCACTCGTCAAGGTGAATTGCGCAGCCCTGCCCGAAACCCTGCTCGAATCCGAACTCTTCGGACACGAGCGGGGGGCCTTCACGGGCGCCGACCATCAGCGGGTCGGCCGGTTCGAGGAAGCCAGCGGTGGAACCCTCTTCCTCGACGAGGTCGGCGACACGTCGCCCGCTACACAGGCCAAGCTCTTGCGCGTGCTCCAAGAGCAGGAGTTTCACCGTCTCGGTGGGACCCAGATCCTCAGAACGGACGCGCGTATCGTCACTGCCACGAATCAGGACCTCGAGAAGAGGGTCTCCGACGGTTCGTTCCGGGAGGATCTCTATTTCCGGCTCAATGTCATCCGAATCCACTTGACGCCGCTTCGCGAACGCCCGGAGGATCTCGTCGCGCTCGCGCACGATTTCCTGCGTCGATTCTCGCTCGACGCCGGTCGTTCGTTTCTCGGCTTCGACGAGGCGGCGCTGACGCGACTCAGAATGCATCACTGGCCCGGTAACGTGAGGGAGCTCCACAACACCATCGAGCGGGCGGTGTTGATGGCCGACGGGCCCCGGCTCCGTGCCGAGGATCTGTCGTTGTACGCGGTCGGCGCGGGCGTTCGCTCGCGTGAGTGGCGTCCAAATCTCCCGGCAGAAGGGGTCTCGATGCGCGAAGTCGAGCGTGAGCTGGTGCTGGAAGCGCTGCGTCGGACCGGCTATGTGCAGAAGAGCGCCGCCGAGCTGCTCGGGATCAGTCGTCGAAAGCTCAATTATATGATTCAGCGAATGGGGATCACGCATTCGGCCTGGCGCCGAAATCGTGATCCGGACCACACGCCGGACGAATCTCGAACTCCGGATACCGCTTGATCTGCTGGAAGCCCTTGATTCCCAAGCCGTTAGGGTGAACCCTATGGCGATGCGCGGTGACGAAACCGCGTGAGCGGCTGATCGCCCGGCGGATGGGCGCCGGCCACGAGAAATGATCCCGACCGAGGTAGCCATGAGCAGTTCCCTGATTCGAAGTATCGGCCTTGTGTTCCTTGTCCTCGCGACGGTGTCGTGCCAAAGCGACGAGGAGAAGTTCGCGAAGCATCTCAGCCGGGGTGATGCCTACTTCGAGGAAGAGCAGTTCAGCGAAGCCATCATCGAATACAAGAACGTCCTCCAGCTCGATCCCAACGCCGGGGAGGTGCATTTCAAGCTCTCCAAGGCCTACATGAAGCAGGGCAAGGTCCGTGAGGGCTTCTGGGAGCTGCGTGAGACCGTTCGGCTCGACGATTCGAACGTCGTGGCCAAGATTCAGCTCGCCCAGATGCTGTTCCTTGGGAAGGAACTCGAAGAAGCCCTGGCCCAGGTCGACGAGGCGATCGCCGCCGATCCCAACCTGCCCGAAGCCCACGCCGTCAGGGCCAATGTCCTGGAGGGCATGAATCGCGGCCCTGAAGCGTTGCTGTCGTACGCGAAAGCGGTCGAGGTCGCACCCGACGATGAAGGGCCGATCCTGCTCTACGCGAGTGCCCTCGCGAGGGAAGGCGACAACGAGAACGCGGAGAGATGGTTCGTCAAGCTGATCGAGGTTGCTCCGAGCTTTCGCTCCTATGGCGCCTACGGCCAGTTTCTGGCGCGAACCGCGGACGAATCTCGCATCCCCGAGATCGAGGGGCTGATGAAGAAGGGCGTGGCCGCCGCCGAGCCCGAGGAGTTGCCGCGTGCTTACGGAGCGCTCGCGGGCTTCTTCTACTCACAGGAGCGCATCGACGATGCGATCACGACGCTCGAAGAGGGCATCGAGAAAGCCGACGAGAAGCTCGACCTGATCTACACGCTGGCTCGCTTCCACGCCGCGCAGGGCAATGACGAGAAGGCCGACGCGCTGATCGAGCGGGCGACCTCGGCGAGCCCCGACGAGGCGCGCCCGTATCTGATCCTGTCCGCCTATCGCGACCGCAAGGGCGACTACGAGGGCGCCCTGGCGGCTGCCCGAAAGGCGGTCGAGATCGAGCCCGAAAACGAGTCGGCTCGCCTGCGCGAGGCCGAGGTCGTGATCGAGATCGGTGTTCGGGAGAAGAATCAGGAGAATATCGACGAGGGGCGCGCACTCGTCGATGAACTGCTCGCGCAGAAGCCCGATCATCCGGCCGGCCTGCTCGTGAAGTCGAAGATCGACCTCTACGAAAAGAACGCGGACGCCGCGGTCGCGGCGTTGCGAACTGCGATCAACGCGCGCCCGGACTGGGCGCAGGCACATTTCGTTCTCGGTACCGCGCTCGCGGTGACCGGCGATCAGACCGGAGCGCGCAGCGAACTCGCACGCGCACTCGAAATCGACGCTTCCCTCCTTCAGGCGCGGCGGGTGCTCGCACAGGTCCACGCCGGACTCCGCGAGAACGAGTACGCGGTCGAGGAGGGGCGCCGCTATCTGCGTGAGCGACCGGAAGATCTCCAGATGCGCATTCTCGTGGCTCAGAGCCTGATCCGCCTCGGAAAGGTGGAGGAGGCGGAGCGCGAGCTCGGCGCGATTCCCGAAGCAGACCGGAGTGCAGAGGTGAACTACGCCTACGGGCGGATCCGCATGGGCCACCGCGACTTCGACGCGGCGCGCGCGTACCTGCTGGCCGCACTCGAGGAAATTCCCGAAAGCATCGACATCATCAACAGCCTGTATCTGATCGATCGCCGCGAAGGCAAGGTCGACGAGACGATCGCACGGATCGAAGCCGCGCTGGAGAGCAATCCGGAGAACGCGGCGCTCTATACGCTCCGCGGCAAGGTTGCGCTTTCGGAGGGGCGCGGTGCGGGTGCCGAGGCGGACTTCAAGAAAGCCATCGATCTCGAGCCCGACGCCCTCGGCGCGTACGAAAGCCTGGCGCGTTTCTATGCGTCGACGGGCCGCCTCGGGGAGGCCATCGAGACCTACGAGTCGGCGGTCGCCGTTCGCCCGAAGGCCGCTCAGCTATTTCATCTGCTCGGCGTCCTCTACGAACTCGCCGGCGACAAGCAGAAGGCGATCGAGAACTACGAACTCGCTATCCGCCACCAACCGAATCTCGGCGAGGCGAAGAACAACCTCGCCTATCTGTTCGCCGATTCGGGGGAGAACCTCGATCGTGCCCTGGACCTGGCCCAGGAGGCCAAGGCGCTGATGCCCGACAGTGTGAACGCCGCCGATACGCTCGGCTGGGTGCTGTACAAGCGCGGCGTTCCGGGTGCAGCGATCAGCTACCTGAAGGAAGCCGAGGTCGGATCCGGTCCCGACGATCCGGGCATCAACGTGATCCGCTACCACCTCGCGCTCGCCTATGAGAAGAATGGCGACACGGAAGAGGCTATCGCCACGATCGACCGAGCCTTGACCTCGCTCGACAGCCAACTCGACGCTGCACGCAAGGCGGGTGGCACACCGCCGGAGCCCGGTTGGGCTGCGGACGCTCGCGGCATGCGGGATCGCTTGCGCGCCTCTTGATCTTCGCGAGGGGGGAAACCTCCGTAATTCCCGACTGTTAGCGCCGGAACCGAGGTCTAGCAGGCCTTCGATTCGCACCCTCTCCGGCAGCCACCCCTAGAAATCCCATTGTGCATCAAGGCCTTCGCCCGACCGGACGATACGCCTCTGGTGCCGGTGCGCGCGTGGGGGGCAGCGGGCTCTCAGGAGCCGGTGCTGAATGCAGGTGGAGGGATGCAATGAAGATATTGAAGCTCCTGTGCGGAGTGTTGCTCGGATTGGCGTTCATTTCGGAGGCTCCGGCTTCGGAAACGATGATTCCAGTCGAGACCATCGAGGGGGCGGTCGACCTGGAGGGCGACTCCGCGGCAATGGCCGAACTCTCGGGCGTCGAAGCGGCCGGTACGGCGGAGGAACCCGCTGCGGCCGTAGCCGTTTCGACTCTGGAATCGGATGACGCAGCCATCGAGGCGGCTTCGCTCGACGTCCCGGCGGCTCCCGATCCGGGAGCTTCCGCGCCCGAGCCGATTTCCGAAGTGCCCGTGCAGGCGCGGTCACTCGGTCAGGTCGGTTACGACTCCGAGGGCCGGTCCGGCCGCATCCACGTGGTCGAGCGAGGCGACACGCTTTGGGACATTTCGGACGCTTATCTCGGTACGCCGTGGGTTTGGCCTTCCATCTGGACCGACAACCGCAACATCGAGGACCCGCACCTGATCCACCCGAAAGATCGCATCTGGATCACCGACTCCGAGATGCGGGTGGTGAGCCGTGCCGAAGCCGAAGCGATGCTCAATGCGAGCCCGCCCGCGTTCCCCGCGGATCAGATCGATACCGTCGAGGTGACGCCCGTCGATTCGCCGATCGAAATCGCGCTGGTACCGGAAGAGCAGGTCACTCGCCGCGTCAGCGTTCGCGAATGGGTCAGCTTGGTGTCCACCGAGAAAATCGACGCCGCGGCCAGCATCGTGAAACGGGTTCCGACGCAATTGCTGCTTTCGCAGCTGGACCGGGTCTACATCGGTCTCGGCGATGGCGACGTCGAGGTTGGCGATCAGTTCGAGATCGTGCGGCAGCAAGAGAGAGTCGTCGATCCCGCCACCAAGCGCTTCCTCGGCCACCATGTGATTACGAAGGGTTGGCTCGAGGTGGTCGAGGTCCACGCCGAAACTTCGCTTGCGAAGATCGGGCGCTCGACGGGCGACATCTGGGTGGGCGACAAGCTGTTGCCGCGGCGGCCGGAGTCGATCGACATCACGATCCAGTCGAGCCCCGAGGATGTCTCGGGCGAGATCGTGTTCTTCCCGCAGCATCGTGTCGTGATTGGGCCGATGGACTTCGTCTACCTGAATCGCGGATCGCTCGACGGGCTCGAAACGGGCAGCCCGCTCGAAGTCGTGCGCGGCGGAGATGTGGTGCGCGAAGAGGTCCGCAACACGCTGGTGGAGGTTCCGAAGCGAGTCGTCGCGAAGTTGCTGGTGGTCGACGCGCAACCCGACACCGCGGTGGCACTCGTCGCGGAGTCGGAAACGGATCTACTGGTGGGCGACAGCTTCCGCGGCTATGCGCCCTGATCCGAGAACGCCCCTTGCGCTCGAGTGTGCGTGAAGGCTAATCAGGAGGCTCCCCGGTCCCGGGGAGCCTCCTTTGTCATTCGAAGCCGATCTTCTCGACCCGGCCGACTCGCGGCCGGAATCGCTCCGAAAACTCAGGGACTGGCTGGCGTTTCAATGGGCGATGGGGCTGCAGCCCGTCTCTGCGTCGGAGTTGCTGCGCGCGACCGGTAGCCCGGCAGCAGCGCTCGCAGCGGGTGCCCCGCCGCGCCGCGCGCGTCCCGAGGAAATCGACGCAGCGATCGCGTCGCTGCGGGAGGTGCGCGCAAAGGCGATTCCGTTGCCGTCGGCGTACTACCCCGAACGCATCGCGAGACTGCGAGACCCAGCGCTTCTGCTCTGCGTCCGCGGCGATGTCGGCGCGCTCACGGCCCCGTGCGTCTCGATCGTCGGCAGCCGCGCTGCCACCACCTACGGCCTCGCCGTCGCCCGTGAACTCGCCGCCGACCTCGCGCGTGCGGGAGTGGTCGTGGTGTCGGGGCTCGCACTCGGCATCGACGCAGCCGCCCATCGCGGCGCACTCGAGGCAGGTGGTCGTACGGTCGCGGTTCTCGCCTGTGGCGCCGACAGGGTCTACCCGGCCCGACATCGCCAACTCGCGGCCGAGATCGTGGGCAGCGGCGCGATCGTGAGTGAGCTGCCACCCGGGACGGCACCGCTCCCGCAGTTCTTCCCGCTTCGCAATCGCCTGATCAGCGCACTCGCATCCGCGGTAGTGATCGTGGAGGCGCGCGAGCGCAGTGGTTCGCTGATCACCGCCGGTCATGCAGCGAATCAAGGCGTCGATGTGTTCGCGGTTCCGGGGCCCATCCACGCTCCAACGAGCGCAGGCCCCAATCGACTGCTCAAGGAGGGAGCCTATCTCGTGTCCGAAGTCGCCGATATTCTCGCCGAGCTGGGTCTGCCCATGCCGTCTCCGCTCGCACTCGACCAGCCGAGCTCCGATGCCCGCGAGGTCGATCCCGACTCGCGGGCCAGCGCGATCCTCGACGCGCTCGCGCGGGAACCCGCCACGGCGGATGAGCTCGGTCGTCGGCTCGACTGCCCTCCCGAAGGGCTCGCACTCGATCTCTTGCAGCTCGAACTCGCGCACCGCGTCGTCCGTGCGCGCGACGGTCGTTGGCAGCTTCGGCCCGGGAGCGGCGGGGGGCATTGACGGCCAACTGCCTGGGCTATCATCAGAAATCGTCGTTTGGGGGCAGCATGGGGATGGGCTCACAGGCGGCTCGCGAAGCCGTCACGGTGGTCGGAGGTGGTCTCGCGGGGTGCGAAGCCGCCTGGCAGGTAGCGCGACGCGGTGTCTCCGTGACGCTGTACGAGATGAAGCCGGACCGTTACTCACCGGCGCATCAGTCGCCGGATTTCGCCGAGCTGGTGTGCAGCAACTCGCTGCGATCCAACATCGCGACGAACGCGGTCGGCCTGCTCAAGGAGGAGATGCGGCGCCTGTCGTCGCTGATCCTGATGGCCGCAGACGAGACGGCGGTCCCGGCCGGCAAGGCGCTCGCGGTCGATCGCCTTGCATTCTCACGACGCGTGACGGAGGCGATCGAGTCACATCCGCTGATCGAGATTCGTCGCGAGGCGGTGGGCGACGTTCCGAAAACCGGCCTTGTGATCCTTGCGACCGGGCCGTTGACCGCGCCGGAGCTTGCGCGCGACCTCAAGCGGTTGCTCGGTGACGAGTATCTGTATTTCTACGATGCGCTGTCGCCGATCGTCTACGCGGATTCGATCGATCACGAGGTGGCGTTTCGCGCATCGCGTTACGACGACGGCCCGGGCGACTACCTCAACATCCCGCTCGATGAGGCGCAGTATGCAACCTTCATCGATTCGCTGCTCGGAGCGGAGACCGTTCCCCTGCATTCCTTCGAGGCTTCGCTGTACTTCGAGGGTTGCTTGCCCATCGAGGAGATGGCCCGGCGCGGCCCGCAGACACTCGCCTATGGCCCGATGAAGCCGGTCGGACTCGTCGACCCACGCACCGGCAAACGCCCATTTGCGGTGATCCAGTTGCGCCACGAAGACAAGCGCGGCGTGCTCTACAACCTGGTCGGCTTCCAGACCAAGCTTCGGATCGGCGAGCAGCGGCGCATCTTCGGAGCCCTTCCCGCGATGTCGGAGGCGGTATTCGCTCGTTTCGGCTCCGTGCACCGCAATACCTACGTCAACGCGCCGAAGCGGATGACTGCGACCCTCGAGGCCCGGGCCCGGCCCGGGCTCTATCTCGCCGGACAGATGGCCGGCGTCGAGGGCTATGTCGAATCCGCCGCCCTCGGTCTGATTGCCGGCATCCACGCTGCATTCGCGGCTCGAGGCGAGGAAGCGCCGATGCCGCCCGACGTGACCGCCCACGGCGCACTGCTCCAATTCCTCCAGAACGCCGATCCGAACCATTTCCAGCCGATGAATGTCAATTTCGGGCTGTTCCCGCCGCTTGCGGTCGGGCCGAAGAAGCTTCGCAAGCGGGAGAAGAATGAACGCCTCGTCGAGCGTGCGCTCGCCGGCTTTGGCGCCTACGTCGAAGCGGTCTCGGCTGCGGTCGAATGACCTTTACCCCGGCAGTGACCGCATTCGAGTTGCACCTGCGGGCCGAGCGCAACCTCTCGGCTCACACGCGTCGCGCCTATCTGTCGGACGTGACGCAGTTTGCGGAGTTCCTCGGTGCTGGCGCATCGCCCGACAAGGTCTCGGCCGTCGATGTGCGTGCATTCCTCGCGGGCCTGCACGCGACTCGCCATCCATCGACGCTGGGACGTAAGCTCGCGTCGATTCGATCGTTTTTCCGCTATCTCGTTCGAGAGAAGCAGTGTGCGCTCGATCCGACGGCGGGAATCTCGGCACCCCGCACGCCGAAGCGCCTGCCGAACCCGCTGCCCGTGGACGACTGCATCACGTTGATCGAGTCGAAGCGACTGCCGGCGGAGGAGCCCGATGAGAAGTCGTTGCGCAACCGGGCACTCGTCGAACTGTTGTACGGTGCCGGGCTGCGTGTCGGCGAGTTGACCGGACTCGACGTGCGTGACGTCGACCTGCACCGCGGAGATGTCCGCGTGAGCGGCAAGGGGGGCAAGGAGCGCGTCGTGCCGCTCCCCGAAGCCGCGCGCGAAGCGCTGGACCGCTATCTCGAGCAGCGTCGGGCGCCGGGCCTGCTCGCGCAGCCCTTGTTCACGGCGCTGCGCCGGCGACGCGACGGTCCCCGGCGGCTTGGCGTGCGCGACGTGCGCCGAATCCTCCACGCGCGCGCCCGTAATGCGGGGGTTACGGATCGCGTGCATCCGCACCGGATGCGCCACAGCTACGCGACTCATCTGCTCGATATGGGTGCCGACCTGCGGGAGATCCAGGAACTGCTCGGGCACGCTAGCCTCTCGACCACCGAGAAATACACGGCGGTGTCGGCCGAGCGATTGATGGAAGTGTACGATCAGGCGCATCCAAGGGCCCGCGGAGCGGGAACGACACCCCATACGAGTCGCCGCCGGCGGCAGGACGAGAGCTGAGGATGACACCCGAACAACGAGTGCGGTCGACTACGGTGATCGCGGTGATCCGCGATGGCCGGATCGCGATGGCGTCCGACGGGCAAGTCACCGTAGGTGATGCGGTGATGAAGCACGGTGCCCAGAAGGTCCGCCGTGCGAGCAAGGGTTCCGCGCTGATCGGTTTTGCGGGTGGCGCGGCCGATGCGCTCGCGTTGACGGAACGCCTCGAGGCGAAGCTGGAGGCGCAGCGCGGAGATGTCCGCCGGGCGGCCGTCGAGCTTGCGCGAGAGTGGCGCATGGACCGTGCCCTGCGCCGCCTCGAGGCGCTGCTGGTGGTCGGCAACGCCGATCATATCCTCGTCGTGTCGGGAAACGGCGATGTGATCGAGCCTGACGACGGTATCGCCGCGATCGGTTCCGGCGGCTCGTACGCACTCGCTGCGGCGCGAGCGTTGTTGCGCAACACGGATCGGAGTGCCGACGAGATCGCGCGTGAGGCCCTGGGAATCGCGGCGGAAATCTGTATCTACAGCAACGACAACATCACGGTGGTGACATTACCGTGAGGGCGCTCCAGAACTTCACGCCGCGCGAGGTCGTGTCGGAGCTCGATCGCTACATCGTCGGACAGGATGAGGCGAAGCGCGCGGTCGCAATCGCGCTCCGGAACCGCTGGCGACGGCAGCAGGTTCCCGAGGATCTCCGCGACGAGATCGCTCCGAAGAACATCATCATGATCGGACCGACGGGAGTCGGCAAGACCGAGGTTGCGCGGCGGCTCGCCCGGCTCGCGCAGGCGCCGTTCATCAAGGTGGAGGCGTCGAAGTTTACCGAGGTCGGCTACGTCGGGCGTGACGTCGAGTCGATCATCCGAGATCTGACGGAGATCGGTGTCGCGCTGGTGCTCGAAGAGGAGAAGTGCTCGGTTGCAACGAAGGCCGACGAAATCACGGAGGAGCGGCTGCTCGATGCGCTGCTGCCGCCCGCCAGGCCTCCGGGTTTCGACGCCCTCTCGGATCCGACGGCGACCGCCTCCGAAGAGCCCGAACCGGGCGCGGAGACGCGCGAGAAACTCCGCAAGTTGCTGCGCCAAGGTGCGTTCGACGATCGAGAAATCGACATCGAGGTCGACGAGAACGCCGGTGCGCCGACGATGTCGATCTTCACGCCGCAGGGCGTCGAGGAGATGGGCGTCCAGTTCAAGGATCTGCTCGGTGGACTGATGCCGCAGAAGACCCGGCAGCGGCGCATGAAGCTCAGCGCGGCACGTTCGATGATCGCCGCGGAAGAAGCTGCCCGCCTGGTGGACATGGATCGCGTTCGCGAGATCGCGATCGAGCGGATCGAACAGGCCGGTATCGTGTTCGTCGATGAAATCGACAAGGTTGCCGCGGGGGTCGAGGGGCGGTCCGGTGCGGATGTGTCGCGCGAGGGCGTCCAGCGCGATCTGCTACCAATCGTCGAGGGATCGACGGTTCAGACGAAGCACGGCCCGGTGCAGACCGACCACGTGCTCTTCATTGCGGCCGGCGCCTTTCACGTCGCGAAGCCCTCGGACCTGATTCCCGAACTCCAGGGGCGCTTCCCGATCCGGGTCGAGCTTTCGAGCCTGTCGCGCGATGATTTCGTCCGTATCCTGAAGGAACCGCAGAATTCGCTGGTGCTGCAGTATGTGGAGTTGATGCGCACGGAAAAGGTCGAGCTTGTCTTCGAGGACGACGGCATCGATGCGATCGCAGACTACGCGGCGCTGGTGAACGAACGCTCCGACGACATCGGAGCGCGCCGGCTCCACACGGTGATGGAGAAGATGCTCGAAGAAGTGAGTTTCGATGCCCCGGATCTCGGGCAGGTTCCGATTACCATCGACGAGGAATTCGTGCGCGAACGGTTGGAAGAGCTGGTGCAGGACGAAGATCTCTCGCGGTTCATCTTGTAAGCCCCGTGAACGGGCTCGGGGAGAGACATGGCCAATAACACGCCGCGGGTACTGGTCGTCGAGCGCGGACGCTCCGACCGTGACGCAATCTGCGAAGCGCTCGCTACCGCGGGGATCACCTGCGAGACCTCGGAGGACGGGCAGGCTGCGATCGAGTCGGTCGCGGAAGCGGATTTCGGGGTGATGCTGCTCGAACTCGGACTCACCGGGACGACCGGCCTCGAGGTACTCTCGCGCGTGCGCGATCTCGATCCATCGATTCGAGTGATCCTGTTGGCCGTTCAGGCCGAGCAGGACGCGGTGCTCGAGGGGATGCGGCTCGGAGCGATCGACTACCTCGCGAAGCCGTTGCACGACGAGGAGCTGATCCTCTCGGTGCAGCGAGCACTCTCGGCGCACGATACCGAGGCGAAGGGGGCGATGTTGCGCGAGCGGGTCTGCGCGCTCGAATCGCGCGTGGCAGATCTGCACGAGCGTGCCGCTGAATGCGATTCGGCCGACCTCGTCAGCGAACTCGCGCCGTATATTGCCGAAACGGTCTCGGTCGTACTCGGGGCCGCGAAGGCATCGATGCTCGTGATGGACGAGTCGGGCGAGTCGTTGCACGCGGTCGGGGCGATCGGCCACGAGGTCGAACTCGACGCGATGGATCCGGTGGCGCCCGGAGAGGGGGTCGCGGGTCTTGCGATGTCGGAGGGCGAAGCGATCGTAGTCGACGATCTCGAGGCCGATGATCGCTTCGCGAGCCGCGGCACGTCGGGTCGCTACAGCACGACGTCGCTGGTGGTGACGCCGATCGCGGGTGTCGACAGGCCGCTCGGAGTGCTGTGCGCGACCGACCGGGAGATCGGCGAGCCATTCGGTGCAGTGGACCTCGCGCTGCTGCGGATTCTGGCGGCGCAGGTCGGCGGCGTGTTGCGGGCTCCCGCTGAGGAGCGGGCAACCGCGCAGCGGCAGCCCGAGCAACTCGAAGACACGGGCCACGACATCACTCAGCCGTTGCCCTATGACGTTCCAGACGGCGCCTCGGACTCCGAACTCGCCCGCGCGATTTGCGATGTGATCACATTCGAAATCGAGCCGGAGCGCGTGATCAACTCCGTCCTGGGCGCGATTGCGCGCTTGATTCCGGCCTCACCGGTGGCCCTGTATCTGATCGACAACCGGACCGGAACTCTCGAACTCGAGGGGCAGCTGGCCTCCGACGGGCCATCCGATCGCGAGCGCTTCGATCGCTCCACGGGCCTCACCGGTACCGTGATCCAGACCGGGAATCTCATCGCGACCGACCACCCGGACAAGGACCCGCGTTTCGTCCAGGATGTGGATACGCCGGCAGACGGCTCGATTCGTCCGTTGATCTGTGTGCCGATGCAGATGCGCGGCAAGGCCCTGGGTGTACTCCGAGTATTTCCGCTGGCCGGCGGCGCCGCGCTACCGCGAACCGCCGAAGTACTGGCCGCGGCGGTCTCAGCAGCGGTCCGCAACGTGCTCTTGTACCGTAGTCTGCTCGATTCGATCGATGAGGTGGCGCGAGCGCGGCGCGAAAGCCGGCATTAGTGGTCGGCGGCGTCGGCCGGCAGTCTGGAAACCATGCAAGAGATGATCGACAGAGCGGAAGTCCTGATCGAGGCGCTGCCGTACATTCGGCGCTTCTACAACAAGATCCTCGTGGTCAAGTACGGCGGCAACGCGATGACGGAGCCCGAACTCCAGGCGTCGTTCGCGACGGACGTGGTGCTGCTCAAATACATCGGCATGCGGCCGGTGATCGTCCACGGCGGCGGGCCGCAGATCGGTCGCACACTCGAACGACTCGGGAAGAAGTCGACCTTCGTCGACGGCTTGCGAGTGACGGATGACGAGACCATGGAGGTCGTCGAGATGGTGCTCGGCGGCAAGGTCAACCGCGAGATCGTCGCGCTCGTGCAGCGCGCGGGTGGTCGGGCGATCGGGCTCACCGGCTGCGATGATGACATGATTCGCGTCACCCAGCGCCTCGAGGACGACCGCGACCTCGGGCGGGTCGGGAAGGTCATCGCCCTCGACCCGGCCCCAATCGTTGCCGTCGCCGACGCGGGCTTCATTCCAGTGATCGCCCCGATCGGAATCGACGCTGCAGGCGTGACCCACAACGTGAACGCGGACGAAGTCGCGGGTGCGATCGCCGCCTCGTTGGGGGCCGAGAAATTGATTTTGCTGACGGACATCGAGGGCGTGAAAGACGCGCAGGGTGAGCTGATCCGACAGCTCGACACTCGCGAGGCGCTGAAGCACATCGCGGAGGAGACGATTCGCGACGGTATGATCCCGAAGGTCGAGTGCTGCATGTCCGCGCTCGGGGCGGGGGTCGCGAACGCGCACATCGTCGACGGGCGGGTGGTGCACGCATTGCTGCTCGAGATCTTCACCGACGGAGGCGTGGGAACGCTTCTCACGCGCTGAAGCATGCCGAAGGACTTCGTATCACTTGCTGATTGGAAGGCCGAGGATCTGCTGCAGATCCTCGATCGGGCGCGCCAGCTCAAGCAGCTGCTCAAGGCTGGCGAGCGCCCCCAGACACTTCAGGGCTGCACTCTCGCGATGTTCTTCGAGAAGCCGTCGCTGCGGACCCACGTCACCTTCGAAGCCGGCATGAGTCAGCTCGGTGGGCATGCGATCCTGCTGCGCCCTGAACAGGTGGGCATCGGGACTCGCGAGGCACCCGCCGACGTTGCGAAGAACCTGTCGCGGTGGGTCGACGGAATCGTCGCCCGAACCTTCAGCCACGCGCTCGTCGAGGAACTCTCCGAAGTTGCGTCGATTCCGGTCGTCAATGGCCTCACGGATCTGCTGCATCCGTGCCAGGTGATGGCGGACTTGCAGACGATCGCCGAACGCGTCGAACTCAAGGATGCGGTGATCGCGTACGTGGGTGACGGCAACAACATGGCGAACTCGTTGTTGTACGGCGCTTCGGTGCTGGGCCTCGATCTGCGTCTGGCCACACCGAGAAGTCACCGGCCGGCGAGTCGAGTGCGGCGCCGGAGCGCGGATCTCGCGGCCGCGAGCGGGGCTCGGATCTCGTGGAGCGAGGATCCGATCGAGGCGGTCTCGGGCGCGACATTCGTCTACACGGACACCTGGACGAGCATGGGCCAGGAGGCCGAGCAGGCGGATCGCCGCAGGATCTTCGCGGACTACCAGGTGAACGCGGCCCTGCTCGAACACAGCGCCGACGCGTCCGTGATGCACTGTCTGCCCGCCCACCGCGGCGAGGAGATCACGGACGAGATCCTCGACGGTGAGCGCAGCATCGTTTTCGACCAGGCCGAGAATCGGCTGCACGCGCAGAAGGCGGTGCTCGAGCGCCTGATCGCACGCGTCTGAACGAGGGCAGATCGCGCGCGGCGAGCGGATCCTCGCGCTCCTCGAGCGCCACGGAAGGCGGCCGTCTCGGCCACGCCGGCCCGGCTCCGAAATTCCGTCCCTGTCTCGCCGAATCCGGCAAGGCCGGCCTGCGGGGCTTGCCATCAAAATTCTGTCCCCCGGGGGAGTCTCGCGTTGGACCGGCCGGCCCCGATGCGAGGGCAGGGGGATTCTCGCGATTCCGCTGCCCCAGCCTCAGCTTTCGTACCTGGATCGCCGATGAATGGGCGGGGCGCCGGGAATGCGCACCGGTGGGGAAAAGTATGCGATCGGCGGCTCAGCCAATGCCGGAACAGCAGCAGAAACCGCAGCTCTCGAGCGGCTGGGATCCGTCCAGCTTCCGCCTGACGCCCGCTGAAGGCTTTCTGCTGTCACGCATCGACGGGCAGACGCCTGTGGAACAGCTTCGCCTGATTGGAGGCATTCCCCCCGAGGAAGTGGACCGCTGCCTGGAACGCTGGGTTTCGGACGGCATCGTCACCTTCGAAGCCGCGGGACCTCCGGTCGATGCCGGGGCGGCGAAGCTCGAGCGCTCCGGGACACCGCGCGATGGGTGCGAGGGATTCGAAACCGGAACCGACCTCAGTCGCGACGAGCAGAAACGCATCCTCGAATTCGAGGCTTCGCTGGATCGGCCGTATTACGCGCTTCTCGGGATCGAGACGAGCGCGGATACCCGAACGATCAAACGCGCATATTTCAAGTTGTCGCGGGAGTTTCATCCCGACCGGCACTTCGGCCGTCAGCTGGGGGGCTTCGCGCAGCGCCTCGAGACGATCTTCATGAAGATCGTCGAGGCCTACGAACTTCTCTCTGATCCCGCAACTCGAGTCGAGATCGATCGTTCGATGAGCCAGGCGCCTCCGCCCGAATCGTCGCCCGAGCCGGTGTGCGACGATGCCGGACCGACCGCTGTGGCCCCCGAGCCCCCTCTGGACACGAAGCGTGCAGCACTCGATCGCTTGCGTCGCCACTTTCGCATTCCTGAAGAGATCCTGGTCGAACGTCGTTTCAAGGCCAAGCAGTTCCACCAGTCCGCGATGGCCAGTTCGCACCGCGGCAATTGGAAAGAAGCCGGCGCCAGCGTTCGACTTGCGATCGCATTCGATCCGTGGAACGACGAATACAAGCGATCGTTCGCTGAAGTGCAGGCTCGGGTTCACCAGCTCCGCGCGACAGAACTCCTGACAGCGGCGGACGCCTCCCTCGACGGGAAGTCGCAGCAGGACGCGATGCGGATGTACGAGGAAGCACTGAGTTATCGGCCATGCGATCCCGAGATCAACTCGAAGGCCGCCTTGCTTGCACTCGATCTGGGCGACTTCGACGCAGCGCGCGAGTACGCAGAAGCCGCTTGCAACGCGCAGCCCGCGTGTGCAGAGCACTACCGGACCCTCGGGAAGATTCTGCGCCGCATGGGTCTGCGAGAAAAGGCGCGCGAAGCGCTCGGTCAGAGTCTGGCGATCGCCCCGGGCGACGTTGAAACGAAATCTGAGTTGTCAGCATTGATGCGCACGCGATCCGTGCGCTGAATGGTGGGGGGAGTGGAATGAGTCGTGTCATCGGAATCGACCTCGGTACAACGAATTCGTGCGTGTCGATCATCGACGGCGGGAAGCCGGTCATTATTCCCAACACGGGTGGCTACAAGACCAGCCCGTCCATGTTCGCAATTTCACAGGACGGCAAACGCCTCGTGGGTCACCTCGCCAAGCGTCAGGCAATCACGAATGCCGTCAACACCGTGTCATCGTCGAAGCGGTTGATCGGTCGCCGTTTCGATTCGCCTGAGTTGAAGCGCGCTGCCGAATATTTCCCGTACGAGATCGTGCGTGGTGAAAACGACGACGCCCGCATCGCAATTGCGGGAAAGACCTTCACCTGCCCTGAAATCGCCGGAATCATCGTTCGTGAGATGAAGCGGGTGGCCGAGGAGTACCTCGGTGAGCCAGTGAGCGACTGCGTGATCACCGTGCCTGCCTACTTCAACGACACCCAGCGGCAGTGCACCAAAGACGCCGGGCGGATTGCGGGTCTCGAAGTGCTGAGGATCATCAACGAGCCGACCGCGGCTGCGCTCGCCTACGGCCTCGGGCGGGATCAGGAGGAAAAGATCGCCGTCTACGACCTCGGCGGCGGCACCTTCGACATCTCGATTCTCGAACTCGGTGACGGTGTGGTGGAAGTTCTCGCGACCGCGGGCAACACCTTCCTCGGCGGTGAAGACTTCGATCGCCGCCTCGCGGAGTACATTCTGCACGAGTTCAAGGACGCCGAAGGGGTCGACCTCTCCACAGACCTGATGGCGATGCAGCGCGTCAAGGACGCCGCGGAGAAGGCGAAATGCGACCTGTCATCGCTCAATACGACCGAGATCAATCTTCCATTCATCGCCAATGACGCCGACGGCGCCCGTCACCTGAACCTCGAAGTCGGTCGCGAGACGCTCGAGGGGCTCGTGGTCGACATCGTCAAGGGCACGCTGAAGAGCGTCGAGCAGTGCGTGAACGACGCCGGGTTGAGCCCGGCCGACATCGACCATATCGTTCTGGTCGGTGGTCAGACGCGGATGCCGATGGTTCAGAGCTCTGTGTCCGAGTTCTTCGGTAAGCGGCCGCACAAGGGAGTCAATCCCGATGAGGTGGTCGCGATGGGTGCGGCGATTCAGGGCAGCGTACTGGCCTCGGACGATCGCGACATGCTGCTGCTCGACGTGACGCCGTTCTCTCTCGGAATCGCGACCTTCGACGGCCACTTCGCGAAGTTGATCGATCGGAACACCACGGTTCCTGCGCGTAAATCGCACATCTTCACCACCACTCGCGACGACCAGTCGGCGGTGAAGATCCGTGTGCTCCAGGGCGACAGCAACGTTGCCAGCGATAATCACCTTCTGGGTGAATTCGTGCTGGCCGACATTCCGCAAGCATCGAAGGGCGTTCCCGAGATCGAGGTGGCGTTCGACATCGATGCGAACGGAATCGTGAGTGTGTCCGCGCGCGACCTGACCACCGGCAAGGAACAGTCGATCACGGTGAACGCGACCGGAACACTGTCCGAGGAGGAAATCGAGCGCATCATCCGCGATAACGAATCCTACGATCTCCCAACTGTGGGGAACTAGTCGGACATGGCTTCGGGTTCTGTCTCGCTGCTCGACTTCATCGACGCCCCCGTGGTCGTCGGCGATCCGGACGGACGCGTCGTGTACGTCAATTCGGCCTTCGAGGGCTCTTCCGGGATCGCGTCGGGCGATGCCAAGGGGCAACCCCTTGCGAGCCTGTTCGACGGCGGTGCGCGCGAGGCGGTGCTGCGGGCGGTCGCGAACGTGTGTCAGACCGGCGAGGCGAATCGCTTCCGGCTACGCGTGCACTCCACCGGATACTCGGCGCTGGCTTCGCCGATCAAGTCGAACGAAGACAGCGTCGGCGTGGTGATCGTGCTGAGCGAGGAGCTCGGGAGCGATCCGAGGGTGCTCGCGCTCCAGCGCGAGATTCACGAGCCCCTCGACGATATCGCGCGGTGTCTGGCGGAACTCTCCGAGGCGGCCGCAGGCCTGCGTGAATCGCGTTACGGTCAGGCCATCGACGACGGCCTGCGTGCGCTGGCTCAGGTCCGGAAGCACGCCGAAGAGATCCAGAACATCCTCGAAGGCAAGAAATAGCGCCACGGAAGGTCCAGGGCCCCGACCGCGGGCCTGCGTGCCGCCCCGGCTCGTGTAAACTCGCGCGCCGGAGGAACTCCCCATGGCAAGAACGCGCAGCCTCGAGAAGGTCTGTCTCTCTTACAGCGGCGGGCTCGATACATCCGTCATTTTGCACTGGTTGAAGGAGGAATTCGACTGCGAAGTTCTGGCCTATACGGCGGACGTCGGGCAGGAAGAGGAGCTCGCGGGCCTTCCCGAGAAGGCGAGATCCACCGGCGCGGTCGACTGCATCGTGCGAGATCTGCGTGAAGAATTCGTCCGGGACTTCGTATTCCCCGCGATCCGCGGCAACGCGATCTACGAGGGCACCTATCTGCTCGGCACGGCACTCGCCCGCCCGCTGATCGCGAAGCACCACGTCCAGGTGGCTCTCGAGAACGGCTGCGACGCCGTGGCGCATGGCGCGACCGGAAAGGGTAATGACCAGGTTCGCTTCGAGCTGACCTTCCGGGCCCTCGCTCCCGAGCTCGAGATCATTGCGCCCTGGCGGGAGTGGGATCTCCGCTCGCGTTCCGACTGCTTCGCGTACTGCGAGGCCAACGGCATCGAGACGTCCGCGACCCGCGAAAAGCCGTACTCGATCGACCGAAATCTGATGCATGTGTCGTACGAAGGCGGGATCCTCGAGGACCCTTGGCGAGCCGCGGACGAGGAGATGTTCCTCACCACCTGCGCGCCCGAGGCTGCGCCCGACACCCCCGTGGAAGTCGTGATTGGATTCGAGCAGGGGACACCGGTATCGATCGACGGCGAAGCGCTCGGGCCGGCCGCGCTCTTGTCGAAGCTCAACCGGCTCGCGGGTTCGAACGGGGTCGGGCGCGTCGACATGGTCGAGAATCGCTTCGTCGGCTTGAAATCGCGCGGCGTCTACGAGACCCCTGGCGGCAGCGTGCTCCACGCGGCGCACCGCGCGCTCGAGTCGATCACGCTCGATCGTGAGGTCATGCACGAACGCGACCGCTTGTCGCCCCGCTTCGCTGAATTGATCTACAACGGTTTCTGGTATTCACCTGAAATGGACTTCTTGCGCGCTGCGATCGATGCGTCCCAGGTCAACGTCACCGGCGAGGTCCGGCTGAAACTCTACAAGGGCGGGATCCACGTGAACGGCCGCCGATCGCCGGTCTCGCTGTACTCCGAGGCGCTGTCGTCGTTCGAGGATGCGGGAGAGGCGGACACCTACGACCAGCACGACGCCGAGGGCTTCATTCGCCTGCAGGGCCTTCGCCTCCCCAAGGTCTCCGCAGACTGATCGAGCTTCGATCCCCCGTCGTCACGCGGCCGCTGGTGCGATTTCACACTCGCGCCCCGGCCGCAGCTCACTCCCTCTGCGCAAGAAACTCGAGCAGATAGGGAAGGGACAGCTTCATTACATCGACATCGGGCGCGAGTTCCTCGCCTAGGGCGAAGAGGTAGCTGACGGTCTTCGCGTAGAAGAGCAGGTCCATCGGGAGCTGGATGCCGGCGGTCTGCTGCAACAGCGCCTTGGCCTCGTCCTTGAGGCCGAGAATCCGGGCACCGCTTTCGCCCGAAGCAATGCCTGCTGCGGCGATTCGGTCGAACATCGCCTGCACGGAAGACCCCACGCCCGGGTTCGCCGGGTCGGCGATCATCCCCATGCGGTTCATGCCCGCGATGAACGCGTCGACATCGCGCTGTATCAGTGCGTAGAGGCCCAGGCGCATCTCGTGGCGCAGTGTGGGGTCGAGTCGGCGCGACAGCCCGAAGTCGATGAATAGAACGCGTGGGTCTTCCGCTGCACCGATTTCGTCGATCACGAAGAAGTTTCCGGGATGCGGGTCCGCGTGGAACAGGCCGTCCGCGAAGACCTGTTTCGCATACGCGCGAGCGATGATCTCGATCACCCGGCCGGGATCGATGCCGGCCGCCGCCAGCCGGGCCGGATTCGAGACCGGAATGACCGGGTGGTATGCCATCGTCAACACCCGGCGCGTGGTGTAGCTGTGGACCGGAGCGGGCACCACGATGCGTGGATCGCGAGAGAGGTTGCGCGCGATCTCCTCGGCGACGCGGGCTTCGGCGCGAAAATCGAGCTCGCCCGCGAGGCCGGCCGAGAATTCCGCGAACGCGCGCTCCCAGTCGACACCGGGAAGCTGCCGCGTCCACCAGCGAAGCAGTGTGCGAATCAAGGCGAGGTCCGTCGCCAACGAGGCCCCGAGCCACGGGTACTGCACCTTGACCACGACGGATTCGCCTGTCGGCAGGCGTGCGCGATGCACCTGTGCGAGAGAAGCCGCGCCGATCGGTTCGCGTTCGAACTCGGCAAAGGATGAATCGATCGGTGCGCCCAATTCGCTCTCGACCACGCGGACGATACGCTCGAACGGCAGCGGCCGTACCTGGCTGCGCAGCGCAGCGAATGCTTCGAGCGCTTCGCTCGGAAGCAGGTCGTGACGCATTGCTGCGAACTGGCCCGCCTTGACGAAGACACCCTTCAGCGAGCCGAGTGCGGCGACCACTCGCCGGGCCGAGCGTCCGCGGAGCCGAACGCGGGCGGCGGTGCGCGCGGCGTCCGATCGCAGCGTGTCGGCGCAACGCGATGCGGCTGCGTCGATTGCGAGGGCGAGCGCGCACAGAACGAGCCGCGCGGTCTGTGCGCGCTCCCATGGCGCGCAGAGCGACGCGAACATCGCCGGGCTCGGCGGCCGCTTTCGCGGGTGGATCGGTGATGTCGTTCTGCCGGGGGCCGGTTACGGGGTTCTGCATTCGCCCTGACTGCTAAAACTCTTTGGTTGCATAGGGTTGCGCGATTGCACGGCCGTCACTTCCTCACCGCGCAGCGAGTGGCTAGTGTACAGGACCGGTCTGGCGGGCCGTGCCCGCCAGCAGGCCGTAGCGATCCGATCTCGGCCGGGCAGATCGGCTGATCGGCAGAACTACGAAGGTCGTTTTCGCAGGAGTCTCGTTCCATGCTTCACGCGCGCACGCGATGCACCGTTGCGATCACCCTGGCTCTCTTCTTATCGCAGGCCGGTTGTCACGTCCTCGATCTGACGCCCCGATACGGCGAGGGCGAGATCGGGATATTCGACGATCTGTTCGCAGTGTCGGTTATCGACGATCAGCGCGTCGTTGCGGCCGGCTACCACGGTTCGATCTACTGGACCAACGACGCGGGAGAGACCTGGGAGAAGGGGACCGTCGACACCGAACGGTTGCTCTACTCGATCTCGATGGGTGATTCGCAGCACGGCTGGGCGGTCGGACAGTCCGGTACCATCGTCCGCACGACCGACGGCGGCAAGACCTGGACGACCCAGCACAATCTGAAGGTCGACGAGGGGTCTCATCTCTTCGGCGTCCACGCGATCGATGCCAATTCCGCCTGTGCGATCGGCGAGTGGGGCAGCCGAATCCATACGACTGATGGCGGCAAGACCTGGCATGACCGTTCGATCCCGATCACGCTCAGCCACCCGCAGTTCGTATGGCTCTCGATGGACGACCAGGAGAAGGTCCGCAGCGGCAAAGTCGTCTACGAGGACGTGGGGCTGAACAGCATCTACTGCCGACCCGCTCCGAGCCAGCGTTGCTGGATCGTCGGCGAGTTCGGATACGTGTTCTATTCCAACGACCGTGGCGCAACCTGGGAGCGCGGCGAGATCGTCGGCGAGTTTCAGCTGGATCCGGTTCGGCTGGGGTACGACCAGATCGAGTTCGCAGACGAAGACAAGGATCGCCTCGGGGTGTTCGCGAAGAAAGTGGCGGATGCAGAGCACCTGAACATCCTGATCGACCCCTTCGTCAGCGCCGAAGAGATGGCCACGTATGGTGATCCGGATGATCCCTCCGAGCTGTTCGATCTCCTCTCCGCACGCATCGACGAGACCAAGGCCGTGCTCGAGAGCGCCGGTATCCTCTTCGATCGGCTGCGCATGCCCAATAAGCCGCCGTGGGACTACGAGGACTTCGTCGAAGATGATCCCGAGTTCCTGGAGCGTTACCTGAGCGGCCGCCTGGCAGACGAACCCACCGTCAAGGTTGGTGTGATCCAGAATCCGTACCTGTTCACCGTGAACTTCTCGGACGACGAGAACGGCCTGATTTCCGGGCTGGGCGGGGTGGTGCTTCGCAGCCGCGACGGGGGCCGCACCTGGACCTACGAGGACACTGGTTGGAAGCAGGCCTTCTACTCCGTCGCGAGCAACGAAAATACGGCGGTCGCGATCGGCGAGAAGGGCCTGATCCGCTACTCGGCCGATGGCGGTTCCACCTGGACGATGCCCACGGACAGCCAGTTCCCGACGATCTTCACCTTCATGCGCGACATCGGTTTCGACACGACCAATCAATCCGGGTTCATCGTCGGTCAGGAGGGCAACGTCCTCCGCAGCACCGACGGCGGAAAGCACTGGACCCAGGTCTTGCCGCCCGAAGGCCGGCGCAACTCGCGCTCTTAGCGGCGCGCCGGTCGCTCTGCTGCCAAGGACTCCGCGTCGGCGCGTGAAACGCCTTGCGTTTCACGCGACTCCCAGCTGCGCATCGAGGTCGCAGCCGTGCTGGGCTACGACACGCTCGGCGGGCGTTCGCGCAATTCGACCCGTCGGATCTTGCCGCTGACCGTTTTCGGCAGCGCGTCGACGAATTCGATGATACGCGGATACTTGTAGGGTGCGGTGATCCGCTTCACGTGGTCCTGCAACGCGTTGGCGAGTCGGTCGTTGCCGGATACGCCGGGTCTCAGCACGACGAAGGCCTTCACGACCGAGCCGCGATCCGGGTCCGGTGCCGCGACGGCGGCGGACTCCAATACGTCCGGGTGTTCGATCAACGCACTTTCGACCTCGAACGGGCCGATTCGGTAGCCCGCGGAGATGATTACATCGTCGTTGCGGCCGACGAACCAGAAGTAGCCGTCTTCGTCGCGCCGGGCGCGGTCGCCCGTCAGGTACCAGTCGCCGACGCGGCAATTCGCGCTGGCCTCGGCGTCCTTCCAATATTCGCGGAACAGGCCCGGGCTGAAGCCGTGTACGGCAATTTCACCCACCTCGCCGGCAGGCAAGGCCGTGCCGTCGGTGTCGATCACGTCGACCCGCATGCCCGGCAGCGGTAGGCCCATCGAGCCCGGTCGAACGGGCATCCCCGGAAAATTCCCGACCAGCAGGATCGATTCGGTCTGGCCGTAGCCGTCGCGAATCGTGATGCCGGTAGCTGCTTCCCAGGCGCGAATCACCTCCGGATTGAGCGGCTCACCAGCGGAGACACATTCGCGCAGCCCGGGGACCGCGAAGTCGCTGAGCTCCTGCTTCACGAGCAGTCGAAATTCGGTCGGGGGCGCGCAGAAGACTTGCGGAGCGATCTCGCGCAGTAGCCGCAGCTCCGTCGCCGGGTCGAATCGACCGTCGACGAGCACGACTTCGGCGCCGACGCTCCAAGGGCCGAAGAGCACACCGTACGCCGCTTTGGCCCAGCCGGTGTCACTGGTGGTCCACAGTCGTTCCCCGGTGCGCACCCCGTGCCATTCCGTCGCGGTCGCGCGCTGGGCGAATGTGTAGGCGTGGGTGTGGAGAACGGCCTTCGGCGGGCCGGTCGTCCCAGAGGTGTAGAACACCAGCGCGGGGTCCGACGCGGCGGTTGGCACCCCGGCACCTGGGTCGTCGGGCTGCTCGGCGGCGGCGGCGCGCAGGTCGAGCCAGCCCTCTGCGGCGGGAGTGCCCGCCGGCACCAGCTCCAGGAAATGCGAGACGCCCGGCAGCTCGTGACGAATCGCGTCGGTCGCTGCTCGAGCGTCGCCTTGCGCGACGATCGCGACCGCACCGCTGTGCTTCGCGCGATAGGCGATGTCCTTCGGACGCAGCAGTGTCGAACTCGGGATCAGCAGCGCGCCGATCTCGAGCGCTGCGACGCTCACGATCTGCCATTCGGGCACCCGCGTCAGCATCAGGATCAGCGGGTCGCCGGGGCGGATTCCGAGCGCGCGAAGGAGATGCGCGACCCGCTTCGATGCACGCGCGACATCGTCGAAGCTCAGCCGGCGTTCGTTTCCGGTGGTGTCGTAGCAGAAGAGCGCCGGGCGCTCGGAGCCATCGGCCCAATGATCGACCACGTCGCGACCGAAATTGAACTGCTCTGGGACGTTCCAGCGAAAGTCGTCGCAGGCACGCTGGTATCGTTCCAGCGCTTTTCGGAGCGTCGGCATCTGCATAACCTACTGCTGGAAGCCGAGGCACGGAAGGCGAGTTACGTGTTGATTTCACTACAGATGCGTGAGTCTCAAGCGTCCAGCTCGAGCAGCCGAATCGAGAGTTACATTCAGGGGCGAAATGGTAGAGGCGATGGACACCCAGGCGCGCGTCGTCATCGTGGACGACAGCCGGCTGATTCGCGAGATCGCGCGTGATGCGCTCTCGGGCCGGGTTGCGGTCGAGTGCTGTGAGAGCGCAGAACTCGCGTTGGAGGCGCTCGCACGCGAGCCTGCCGACCTGGTGATCTCCGACCTCGAGATGCCCGGCATGACGGGTGTCGATCTGCTCGCGCGAGTGCGCCGCGAACATCCGGGCACTGAATTCGCGCTGCTGACCGCCAACGCCACCGTCGAGAGTGCGATCGGTGCGTTGCGAATGGGCGCAGTCGACTACCTCATCAAGCCGATCCAACCCGAAACCCTCGCGCTCGTCGTCGACCGGATCCTCGCGCAGCGCGCGCTCGTTGCCGAGAACGTGCGCCTGCGCGATACGCTGACCACGCTCGAGTCTTGCAGGACGCTGATGCGCTGCCTCGATGCGAGCGAACTCTACGCGGTCACGCTGGACCTGATGCTGCATTCGCTCGAACGCAGCCGCGGGCTCGCGCTGTTTCGCCGCGGGTCGATCCCGCTCTCCGACGGCGTGTCATCCCGCGGTTTCGCGGAGGAGGATGCGAACCGGATCCGTGACACGCTATCGGGCACCAAGCCTTTCGACGCGGACTCCGTGCAGGACACGGCCGTCATCGAAGAAAGTGAGCTGCACGTTGCGCTGCGCTCGATCGGAATCGAGCTGGGGCCGACTCTCGTGGTGCCGTTGCACGGGCGGGAAATCGAAACCGGCCTGCTCTGGATCTGCCGTGAGGAGCATGACTTCAGCCCCACGGAAATCGAGCGCGCGAGCATGATCGCCGGACACGCAAGACTCGCACTCGCGAACGCCGAGCGGTACAACCACGCCAAGGAGCGGGCCTTCATCGACGATGTCACCGAGGCCTACAATGCCCGCTATCTCCTCCAGGCGACCGAGAACGAAATCCAACGCGCCGAGCGCTACGGGCGCAAGCTGTCGGTCTTGTTCCTCGATCTCGACCGCTTCAAGCTCGTGAATGACAACTACGGCCACCTGGTCGGTTCGCAGGTGCTGCGCCAGCTCTCCGAGGTACTGGCGGGTTGCATCCGGCAGGTCGATACCCTCGCCCGCTACGGTGGCGATGAATTCACGATCCTGTTGACCGACACCGATCACGACGTCGGGCTCACGGTGGCGGAGCGCATCCGCACCACCGTGGCCGACACCCGCTTCGAGGGCGACCGCGGCAACGCGATCCACCTCGAGATCAGCATCGGAGTCTCGACCTATCCGGACCACAGCGAGCGGCGCGACACCCTGCTCGACGCCGCCGACAAGGCGATGTATCTGGCGAAAGCGCGAGGCCGGAACGTCGTCTGCTCGGCCGGCGCGCTCGAGGAGTAGGCCGAATCCCCTTCAAGGGACGACCCGGGGGCGCCGCCACGGCGCGATCGCGAACTCGCGTCGATCCGGTGGCGCTCGCGAGTGGTCTTTGCTACACAACCCCCTGATTTCATTCTGTTTTCTCATCACAGGAAACACGAGGGGGAGCCGTGACGCGAGCGCACACGGAGCTCGATGCCATGGAGGGGTTGCGTCGGACACACGCGGCGCGGGAGATCGTCCCCGAATTGATCGGCCGGGAGGTCGTGCTCACGGGCTGGGTGCACCGCCGTCGCGACCACGGTGGTGTGATCTTCGTCGACCTGCGTGACCGCGGCGAAATCGTCCAGGTCGTGTTCAAGCCGGAACTCTCATCCGAGACGCATGCGCGCGCCGGAGAGCTGCGCTCGGAATACGTCATCCTGGTTCGCGGTGAAGTCCGGCGGCGAAGTGACGACACCATCAATCCGAAGATGGCGACCGGCGAGGTCGAGGTGGACGTGCTCGAGCTGAGAATTCTGAATCGCGCGACACCGCCGCCGTTCCCGATCGAGGACGAAATCGACGCCGACGAATCGACGCGGCTGCGGCACCGTATTCACGATCTGCGTCGTGGGCCGTTGCGGCGCGCGCTCACGTTACGCCACAACCTCTACCAGTCGGTTCGTCGAACGCTCACCCAGCGGGGATTTCTCGAAATCGAAACCCCGTTCCTGTCCAAGTCGACGCCGGAAGGTGCGCGCGACTTCCTGGTGCCGAGCCGACTTCAGCACGGTGAGTTCTACGCGTTGCCGCAATCGCCACAGGTGATGAAACAGCTGCTGATGATCGCGGGCTTCGACCGCTACTTCCAGATCGTCCGCTGCTTCCGCGATGAAGACCAGCGCGCCGATCGCCAGCTCGAATTCACCCAGATCGACCTCGAAATGTCGTTCACCGACGTCGAGGAGGTTCTCGGCGTCCTCGAGGAGATCACGGTTCGAGGCAGCGCGGACGCGGCCGGAATCGAGCTCACGGCACCGTTCCGCCGGATCTCCTATGCGGACGCGATGGCGCGCTACGGCAGCGACAAGCCCGATACGCGGGTCTTGCTCGAACTCATCGACGTGACCGACGTGTTCCGTGAAAGCGGGTTTCGGGCCTTTCGCGCGAACGTCGACGCCGGTGGAATCGTGAAGTGCCTGCCGATCCACGACGCGGCCGAACTCGGACGTGGGGCGATCGACCGCCTCGAGAAGTTCGTGAAGAAGGAACTCGGCGCGAAGGGGCTCGCGTGGATCCGCGTCAACGACGACGGTTCGTGGCAGTCGCCGATCGTGAAGTTCTTCTCCGAATCGGAGAAGGCGGCGATCGCGGCCGCGACCGAGGCGCGCCCGGGGAGTCTGATCTTCTTCCAGGCCGATGCGGCGCCGCGCGCGAACGGCATCTTGTCGCGTCTGCGCGAGGACCTCGGCCGACAGCTCGGGCGTGTCGAAGACCGGCCCTGGGACGTGCTGTTCGTGGTCGACTTCCCGCTGTTCGAGCCTGATGACGACGGTCGGCTCACGTACGTCCATCAACCCTTCGTCGCGCCGGTCGAAGCGGACATCCCGCTGCTCGACAGCGAGCCCGAGCGGGCTCGCGGCACCCACTATGACGTCGTGCTGAACGGCGTCGAACTCGGTTCCGGCAGCTTGCGCAACCATCGCTCGGACGTGCAGCGAAAGATCTTCGAAATCATGGGCTATTCGAAGGAGGAAAGCGAAGCGCGATTCGGCTTCCTCCTGAACGCGTTGGATTCGGGCGCGCCGCCCCACGGCGGATTCGCGTTCGGCTACGACCGCTGGGCGATGCTGCTGGCCGGCCTCGACAATCTGCGTGACGTGATCGCGTTCCCGAAGACCCAAAGAGGGCAGGATCTGTTGATGGATGCCCCAACTCGCGTCGGGCCGGAGCAGCTCAGCGAGCTCGGCATCAGCGTGCCACCTCCGGAGACCGACCAGTAATTCGCCGGAATTCTTCGCAGATGGGGTTCCGTCTGCGATTCACGATGTAGAATCTCAGCCCGACCGGTCGCATGCTTCGCAAGTGATTTCGTCGCCGGCTTACACCCTTCGTGGCGCCGCTTCGCGAAGGCCCGAAACCCCTGATTACCGCCTGGATCACGAGCGAGTGACGTCGAGATCGAACGGCGGATGGGCGCGCATGGCGTGCCCCAACACACGGAAAGGATCTCCCAATGGCACGCAAGAAGATCGCCCTCATCGGCGGCGGCAACATCGGTGGTGTGATGGCCGAGCAGATCGCGTACCGCGAACTCGGAGACGTCGTGATCTTCGACGTCGTCGAGGGTCTGCCCCAGGGCAAGGCACTCGACATGGCCGAAGGCGCTCCCGTCCTCGGCGCAGACGCGGACATCAGCGGCACGAACGACTACGCGGACATCGCGGGCGCGGACATCGTGATCATCACGGCGGGGCTCGCGCGCAAGCCCGGTATGTCGCGCGACGATCTGCTCGCCACCAATTTGAAGATCATGAAGCAGGTTGCGGCGGGCGTACGCGACCACGCACCGGACGCGTACGTCATCGTGATCTCCAACCCGCTCGACGCGATGGTCTACACCTTCAAGGAGGTCTCCGGCTTCCCGAAGAATCGCGTGATCGGGATGGCGGGCGTGCTCGACTCGGCGCGCTTCCGCGCCTTCGTCGCCTGGGAGCTCGGTGTCTCGGTGCAGGACGTGAGCGCGCTCGTGCTCGGCGGCCACGGCGACACCATGGTGCCGCTCACGCGCTACTGCACGGTGGCGGGGATCCCGGTCGCTCAGCTGATGTCCCAGGAGAAGATCGACGCGATCGTCGCTCGCACCAAGGGTGCGGGAGGCGAGGTCGTCGGCTTGCTCAAGACCGGCTCGGCCTTCGTGTCGCCGGCGCTCTCGGCCATCGAGATGGCCGAGGCGATCCTCAAGGACAAGAAGCGCGTGCTCGCGTGCGCGGCTCTGCTCGAAGGCGAGTACGGCGTCGACGGTCTCTACGTCGGCGTACCGTGCGTTCTCGGCGCGGGCGGGCTCGAGAAGGTGATCGAGGTCGAAATGGATGCCGACGAACGCAAGCAATTCGACGCATCGGTCGAGCACGTGAAGACGCTGGTGGAGCAGATCGAACTATGAACGTTCACGAGTATCAGGCAAAGGAAGTGCTGCGCGAGTTCGGCATCTCGGTTCCGGAGGGTCGCGTAGCGACCACTCCGGCCGAGGCCGAAGCTGCGGCGCGGGCGCTCGGGACCAGCGTCGTCGTCGTGAAGGCGCAGGTGCATGCGGGCGGCCGCGGCAAGGCGGGCGGCGTGAAGCTCGCGAAGTCCCCGGCGGAGGCGAAGGCGGTCGCGAGCGAGATCCTCGGAATGACGCTCCACACACCCCAGACGCCGCCCGAAGGCAAGCTGGTGCGCAAGGTCTACATCGAGGCGGGTTCCGAAATCGCCGACGAATTCTATCTCGCGGTCGTCGTCGATCGCGCGGAAGAGAAACTCGCGGTGATCGCTTCGACCGAAGGCGGCATGGAGATCGAGGAGGTCGCCGAGAAGACGCCCGAGAAGATCGTGACCGAAACGGTCGACGGCAACGTCGGGATCCAGGCCTATCAGATCCGCAAGATCGGCTTTGCGCTCGGGCTCGGCGCCGAGCAGGTGAAGCAGCTCGACGGACTGCTCGGTGGCCTGTTTCGGCTCTTCAACGAGAAGGACGCATCGATCGCGGAGATCAATCCGCTCGTGATTACGAAGGGCGGTGACCTCGTCGCGCTCGACGCGAAGATCAACTTCGACGACAACGCACTCTACCGCCACGAGGACATCGCGAAGCTGCGTGATCCGGAGGAGGAGGACGAGCGCGAGCGGGCCGCTCACGAGATCGACCTCGCCTACGTGGGGCTCGACGGAAACATCGGCTGCATGGTGAACGGCGCAGGACTCGCGATGGCGACCCTCGACATGATCCAGTACTGCGGCGGCAGTCCGGCGAACTTCCTCGACGCGGGCGGCGGAGCCGACAAGGAGAAGGTCAAGCAGGCCTTCAAGCTGATCCTGCGTGACGAGAATGTGAAAGCGATCCTCGTCAACATCTTCGGAGGCATCGTGCGTTGCGATCTGATCGCCGAAGGGGTGGTTGCGGCGGCGGGCGAACTCGGCGTCGAGGTGCCGCTCGTGGTGCGCCTCCAGGGCACCAAGGCGCCCGAGGGTCGCGCGATCCTCGCCGAGTCCGACCTCAACATCACACCCGCCGAAACATTGCAGGAGGCGGGCGAGCGCGCCGTGGCTGCGGTGGCGGGAGGGGCCTAGAAATGTCGATTCTGTGCGACAAGAACACCAAGTTGCTGGTCCAGGGCATGGGCCGGATGGGCCAGTTCCACGCGAATCTCTCGCAGGAATACGGCACGCAGGTGGTGGCCGGCGTGGCACCGGGCAAGGGCGGCCAGGAGATCGGCGGATTGCCGGTCTTCGACACCGTTGCCGAAGCGATCAGGAACACCGGCGCGAACGCGTCGGTGATCTTCGTGCCGCCGCCGGGCGCTGCGGACGCGATTCTCGAGGCCGCGGATGCGGGCATCGAGCTTGCGGTGTGCATTACCGAGGGGATCCCGACGCTCGACATGCTGCGCGCGAAGAGCGCGCTCGCCGGTTCCTCGATGCGGCTGGTTGGCCCGAACTGCCCCGGCGTGGTGACGCCCGAGCAGTGCCGCATCGGCATCATGCCCGCGCAGATCACGAAGCCCGGCCCGGTCGGCGTGGTGTCGCGCTCCGGCACGCTCACCTACGAAGCGGTCGATCAGCTCTCACGCCTCGGAATCGGCCAGTCGACCTGTCTCGGGATCGGCGGTGACCAGATCATCGGCACTACGTTCGTGGACGCGCTCACGCTGTTCGAGGCCGACCCGGAGACGAAGGCGGTCGTGATGATCGGCGAGATCGGCGGTTCCGCGGAGGAGACCGCGGCCGAATTCGTGCAGAGCGAGATGAAGACGCCGGTGGTGGCGTTCATCGCGGGCCAGAATGCGCCGCCGGGCAAGCGGATGGGCCACGCCGGCGCGATCATTGCGGGTGGCAAGGGCCGCGCGAGCGACAAGATCGCCGCACTGGAAGCCGCAGGCGTGGCGGTCTCGCCGTCACCGGCCACGATCGGAACGACCCTGGCGGAGCACGTGCCGAGCCTCGCGGGCTGAAGCCGAGCTCTCATCGACGGAACAGCAAAGCGCGGGCATCCCAGACGGGGTGCCCGCGCTTTATTTGATTACGTCGTCTGCGATCCGATCCGTCGGACCGGGGT
>CAXMSF010000093.1:0-27257 GCA_964196055.1 uncultured Gammaproteobacteria bacterium
ACTACGCCTCCTTCGGAGTGGGAATCCAATACCGCTTCTAGTTCTGTTGGATCCGCGTGAGCTTGGGGGGTGCCTGCCGCTCCCTGATCGGCTGACGGTCGCGGCAGGCACCCCCCAAGCTCACGCTCCTTCGAGTCGTTCGAGCGCGATCACCGAAGTGCATGATCGGGGGTCTTCGGGTGGTGGTCTGAGGAGAGGGGTGGCGACGGGCGTGGTGCCCATTCAATACCTTGCGAGGCAATAGCAGTCGCCGGCTTTCCGGCCCGCGAAGCGAGTTGTGAACTCCAAGCAATGGTGCAGCGGTGAACAGGCGATCACACCTCAGCTCCTCGTCGCCTGAACGATCGCTAGAGCCGGGTCCGAAACGGCACGCTCTTCGCACGACTCACGATAGTAACGTCCACCGAGAGGCTTCTCGCCTCCGAACATGGACTTCCGAGGGAAGTCCAAACTCGTCGATGAAGCGCGCGCCAAGGCCGCGGACATCCGCGAGTACGCGGAGAAGCCGGTGCTTCCGCAGGCTCTCGCCTTTTCGGTGCGGAAGATCATGAACGAGGATGCAGCAGTCCGGCGGTCCACGTAGAAACCTCGCGGGCCGCGCCTCGCCCGGATGCCGCCGACCCAAGCTGAATCGCGCTGGTGAGATTCCCTCAAGCCAAGGCGGCGTTGCGCCGATTCCTGCACGTAGTCCACCGGAGGAGTCCGAGCATGATCCGCATCCGAACCGCCATCGTCGCATTCGCCCTCACGGTCGCCCTGGCGACCGTCGCCACGGCCTGGGAGGGCGAGCTGACCGGCGGCACCCATCCGATCGCCGAGGTGGTGGAGAAGGCCGAGAAGAACGACTTCGTAGTCGTCGAGGGCCGCGTCACCGACGTCTTCGAAGGCGATGGCTCGATCGTGATCGTGCGCTTCGAGGATGATACGGGCGACCTGTACCTGGTAATCCCGAACCACCTGCAGCGCCATTTCGCGGGCGGGACTCCCGCAGGCGGCGCAGGGCCTTCCGGCGCGGAGCCGCAGATCGGCACCCATGCGCGCGTCGCCGGCAAGTGGAACCAGAAGCCGATGGGCGAAGGCTGGGGCATCCACGTGCAACGCGTCGAGCGCATCGAAGACTGATTTCCGCGCCATCCCGCCGCGGCGACGACCGGCGTACGCCGTAATTGGCACTCGCCGCGATCACTCGGTCGCAGCGGCCTTCTGGAAAGCCGGTCGTTCTTCGAGGCGTGCGAAATATGCGTTGACCCGCGGGTAGCGGTCGTCCAATACCCCGACTAGACGCGCCGCCGCGAGCGTGAAGCCCAGCATGATATCGGCCGCCGAGAACGCATCACCGAGCACCCAGCTTCGATCGCCAAGGGACGCTTCGAGGAAGTCGAAGCCCATCGCGGCGCGGGCACGCGCATCCTCGACCAGTTCGGCCTGACTCTCGGCCTCGCCGCGATAGACCACGAGCCAGACCACGATTCCGAGTGGTGAAAACAGCGTGCTCTCGGCGAAGTGAAGCCACTGCAGGAACTCTCCACGCTGCGGTGAACCCACTGGGGGCGCCAGGCGACCTGCTCCGTAGCGTTCGAGGATGTACTCCACGATCGCGCCCGACTCGCAAATCACGACCTCGCCATCCTCGATCGTCGGAATCTTTCCGAACGGGGTCGCCTGCGCAAAGAATCGATTCTTGGTCGGAACGAACTCCGTGTGGATCAGTTCGTAGGGAAGACCGAGTTCTTCGAGCAACCAGAGAACGCGGACCGCGCGCGTGCGCGGCGCGAAATAGAGCTTGATCATGGACTCCCCGGTCCCGCGCGATCAGCGGCGCATGGCTCGGATCTGGCGGTCGGTGCGACGGTCGAGGGCCTCCAACGTCGCGTTGATGAGCTTGCCCGCCACCCAGCGCAACGGTTCCGGTGGCCAGGCAAGTGATCGGCGGCGCAGCGCAGCCTCGAACTCGTGCTCGCCGCCGCGCACGCGCGCTGCGAGCATCGCGCCCATCAACGTCGCCTGCGCGACGCCGTGGCCCGCATAGCCCACGCCGTAGAGAACGTTCCCGTGCTCGTCGTCACTGCCGAGGGTCGGCAGGAAGTCCAACCCGAACGCGATCCAGCCACCCCAGAAACTCTCGACAGCCTGGGCTTGCAGCGTCGGGAAGCGCTCGCGGAACGCGGTTTCGATCGTCTCGAACGCGCGGCGATCGTAGGCCTCGGGCAGGCTGCCACCCCAGCCGTGACGAACGACGCGTGAACCGCCGACGATGGTGTTCCGAGCCGTGAGGCGATAGCTCTCGAGCACCTCGTGTGAGGTGTAGATCCCTTCCCGGCCGCGCCAGCCGAGCTCCGCGAGCTGTGCTTCGTCGAGCGGAGCCGTCTCGAAGAGCTGGACCCGCAGGGGCGCGATCATTCGCTGCAGCCGGCCGATGCCCGGCGTGTAGGCGTTGGTCGCGAGCACCGCGTGATCGGCCGTCACACTACCACGCTCGCAGCGCGCAACGACGCGTGAACCCGGCTCGAGTTCGACGATGCCGGAGCCTTCGAACAACCGGACCCCGGCCGCGAGCGCCGCGCGGCGCAGACCCAGGACGTAGCGACCCGGATGCAGGTGCCCGCCGAGTTCCTCGAAGATGCCGCTGCAAAACGCCTCCGGAACTCCGCGTTCGCGCAACTCGTCCCGCGCCAGGTAGCGAACGTGCGCACCGAGTTCGGCCGCGGCCGCAGCGGCCTTGCGCAGACGCGCGTCGTGCTTCGGATGCACGCCTGCCATGATGTTCCCGCAGGCTCGATAGTCGCAGTCGATCTCGAACTTCCGGATCGTCTCCTCGGTGTACTCGACCGCAGCGTCGGCGAAAGCGAGCAATCGGCTCGCACGCTCTCGGCCGAAGAAGCGCAGCAACGTCGGCGTATCCTTGCCGATCGTCGGAGTCAGATGGCCCGCGTTACGTCCGCTCGCACCAGCACCCGCGAAGTCGCGTTCCAGCAGCACCACGTCGGCACCCTGCGCGCGCAGTGACAGCGCGGTCGACAGGCCGGTATAACCGGCGCCGACGATCACGACGTCCGCATCGAGGTTCTGGTCGAGCGCGGGCTGGAGGTCGGCGGGTGTCGCAAGCCAGGGGCTGATCTCGTGAAACGGCAATCTCGACTCGCTCATGCGGACTCCGATTCGATCTGAGAATTGCGCTCTCGGCGATCAGCATACGACCACGTCGCGGACGGCGCCGCTGCCGGGGCCGCGAATCTCGGCGGTTATGACGCCGGTCATATAGCTCCGCTTCCTGAGAGGTTAACAAATGTTCATTAATTCTTTCGCGCGGAGGCCGACATGGCCAAGGACGAGGAGTTCGACGTCATCATCATCGGGGGCGGTCCGAACGGCATGACGACCGCGGCCTATCTGGCAAAGAGCGGGCTCAGTGTGTGCGTCCTGGAAGAACGCACCGAATGCGGCGGCGCCTGCGAAACCGTCTCGCCGATCGCGGGGGCGCGCATCTACCCCCACGCGATGTTGATGTACGCCTCGCCGGCGCCGGGTTTCGATCAGCTCGAGCTGCACCGCTACGGCTTCCGCATGGAGTGGGACCCGGCGGACTTGATCGAGCAGAGCCAGGGGGGCCTCGCGTGTTCGGACGGCTGGCGCGATATCTCGCCGACGGATCAGGCCGGCTGGGCCAAGCTCGGCGGAATGCTCGGCCAGCCTCCGTTCTCGAAGGAGTTGATGCGCGCGACCTTCTGGTGCCCGCCCCACCCTGCCGACGTCGAGGTAACCGACGAGAACACGCCCTACATGCAGGTCTACCGGAAGTACCAGCCCGACATCTGGACTCCGGAGCTGCGAGAGATGACGATGTTCGACCTGCTCGACGAACACTGCGAGACCGAACATTTCAAGACCGCGATGGCGTTCGCGGCCTGGGCATCAGGGGCCGCAGGGCATTGGGAAGGCGTCGCGGTTCCGGCTGCGCTCTGCGTACAGCTCCTCACGCTGCCCAACATGGGTCGAACGAGCCTGCCGCGCGGCGGCTTGCACGGCTACTTCCACGCGATCCTACGCTGCGCAGTCCATCACGGCGCTCAGATCCGCACGCAGTGTCCCGTCGACGAGATCCTGATCGACGACGGGCGCGCCGTCGGCGTGCGACTGCGCGAAACCGCCGCTTCGGGCGGCCTGACGCTTCGCGCGAAGAAGGCCGTGATCGCCGCCGTCGATGTCCACCAGGCCTTCCTCGACCTGGTCGGCCCGAAGCACCTCGACCCGGGCGTGATCCAGAAGCTCAGGGACATCAGCCTCAAGAACGGAACGCTCTACGTTTCGACCTTCCACACCAAGCAGCCGCTGCGATTCAACTCGAGATTCGAGAGCGGAGCCTGCGCAGCCAAGCGGGTCGGCCCCGACCGCCAGCCCGCGGCCGGGATCTTCCCCTGCGATTCACGCGAACTCTATTACGAGAATGTCGCGGACGTCGACGGCCGCAAGGGCCAGCCCACGATCTCGCCCGAACACGCGATGTGGTTCCACACGCCGTCACAGGCCTTCGACCCCACCGACTGCCAGGGGAGCTACCCACGCGGCTACATCTCGGCCGCGTTCGAGATGAACGTGACCTCGCCCGATCTCCACAAGGAAGGCGAGGATGCACCGGACCTCCACAAGCAGGCGACCGATCGCTTCATGCGCGACTCGTTCAGCCAGATGCTCGACGGGCTCGACGACGACAACGTGATCCACCACTGGAGCGCAACGGGGCGCGAGGTCGAATTCCGCAACACCGGCCTCATCGGCGGAACCTGGTGCGGCAGCCGGCACGACGAAGATCAACTCTGGACCAACCGGCCGATCCCGGAACTCGCGCGCTACCGCACACCGATCGAAGGCCTCTACCACGCGCACCAGACGTCGGGACATCCCGGCGGGCTGTGCCTGATGGCCATCCCGTACAACCTCATGCACATCCTGATCGAGGACGGCGTCGCCGAGCCGGGCGCCTGGTGGTACGCATCGCCCTACTACATCCCCGAAGAAGGCAAGATCTCCGCATTCATGCGCTGAATGCCGGCTGGCGCCGGTGTCGAGCCCGAAAGGCCCAACATGCCGAATTTCAAGTATGAATCGAAGTTCCGGTACGACCCGAACGACCCCTTCGGCCACATGCAGGAGGAGTTTCCTGACGAGAGCGAGTTTGACGTCGTGATCATCGGCGCGGGGCCCAACGGGCTGATCGCGGGCGCCTACCTCGCGAAGGCCGGGCTCAGCGTCGCGATCTGCGAACGTCGATTCGAAGTCGGGGGCGGGCTGGCGACGGAAGAAAACCTCTTCCCCTGCTACGCCTCGAACCCCCACGTGCTCTATCACATGATGGTCGACTACATGCCCGCCCTTCGAGACTTCGATCTCGAAGGGCCCTCACTCACGTGGATCAAGCCGAACGCGCAGACCGGCATGGTGTTCGAAGACGGCAGCTCGCTGCTGCTCGCGCGCCAGGTGCAGGACACCAAGGATTCGATCAGCAAGTTCTCGTACAAGGATGCGAACAGCTTCGGTCGAGCCGTGCGCGACTGGAAGCGGATGGTGCACGACATCATCGGGCCGGCGACCTACATCCCGCCGCTGCCGCCGATCGAAATGACGATGGCGATGCAACGCACACCGCTGGGCCAGAGAATGATGGAGATCGGCGAGGAGAGCCCGATCGACATCATCACCTCGACCTTCGAAGACGAGAGAGTTCGAACGCTGATGCTCTACGCGTCCTGCATGTGGGGGCTCGACCCGCGGGAGTCGGGGCTCGGATTCATGGTGCCGCTGATGTTGGATCGTACGATGAACAAGTGTTACTGCTACGGCGGCTCCCACAAATTCGCCGGCGCACTCGCGCGTGAGTTCGTGAAGCACGGCGGCCTGATTCTCGACGCCGCCGCGGTCGAGAGCATCCTGATCGAGGATGGCCGCGCCGTCGGTGTGCGCATCGCTCACGAGGGGCGCACACTGCGCAGCAAGGTGGTGATGTCCACCCTCGATCCGCACACCACCTTCCTCGACATGGTGGGCGCAGACAACCTGCCCGCGGAGATGCGTCAGGACATCGAGGGTTGGAGCTGGGACAAGTGGAGCTTCAACACCCTCCACGTCGCCGCCAATGAACCCCCCAGGTACGCGGCCGACGACCCGTGGATCGACAAGTGTTTCGCGACCGTGCTCGGCATCGAAAGCGTCGATCAATTGCTCGCACACTGGGATGACGTGATCGATGGCCGGCTCGACCTCGACTCCTTCGGCGGGCACTCCACCTGCGAGAGCCTGCTCGACCCGACACTCTCCGATCGTCCCGGCAAGTATGTCTCGATGTTCCAGATCCACGCGCCCTACGACCTCGAGGGGGGCTGGGTCGACCGCCGCGACGAAGTCATGCAGGCGATGCTCGCTAAATGGCAGAGGGCGGCGCCGAACATGCGTCCGGAATCGATCGTCGCCACGACGATGGAGGACCCGGGTGAAATCGAGATCCGCTTCCCCCAGATGCGCCGAGGCTCGATCAAGCACGGTGACTACACTCCGCTCCAGATGGGATGCTTCCGGCCCACCCAGGACTGCTCGGCCACGGACACGCCCATCGAGGGCCTCTACACCTGTGGCGCATCGACCTTCCCGGGTGGCCTGGTCCTGGGTGGACCGGGCTACATCGGCGCCGGTCGGGTCGCGGACGATCTCGGCGTCGAGCGTTGGTGGAAGCCGACGGCCGAAATGGAGCGGTACATCAAGGATTATCTCGAGGAATAGGCCCGCCGGGTGGGTCCTCGACCAATTCGCAAAGGAGTGCGCGACATGGCAGATCAGAACTATGACGCGATCGTGATTGGAGCCGGCTTCGGCGGCGGCACCTGTGCCGGGCTGCTGGCCAAGCAGGGACTCAAAGTACTGCTCACCGAGAAGAATTCGGTTGCGGGCGGCAAGGCGATGAGTCTGTCGAAGAACGGCTACACCTACACGGCCTGGGTGGTGATCGGCGCACCGGTGCAGGGCAACCTCTACGAGGTCATCCTCGACGAACTCGGCGTGTCCGACCAGGCCAAGCTCGTCGTGCCACAGAATTCGGGGAGCATCTACAAGACGCCCGCGGGCAAATTCGTGGCGATGCCGGATGCGCCGAGTGATTCGCTCGACCCGAGCATCATCTTCGAGTGGCTCGAAATCCCGCTCGAACGCCGTGAGACCGCGCTGCAGTTCTTTGCACAGCTCGCGGTCATGCCGCCCGAACAGGTGGCGAAGTTCCGCGGTACGAATCTTCACGACTACTTCTCGCAGGCCGACATCCCGAAGGCCCTCTACGCCTTCCTCGTGAGCCTTTGCTGCGACGGCATGTTCATGGTTCCGGTCGATTCACTCGACGCCGCGGAGGCGATCGAAAGTCTCCAGGCGATCTTTACGCGCGGCGGCGGAATCTTCTGCGAGGGGGGATACGGACGCGTGGGCGAGGCCCTGTGCGAAGGCGTGCGGCGTCACGGCGGCGACGTGATGATGAGCACGCGTGTGAACAAGATCATCGTCGAGGAAGGTCGTGTCGCCGGCATCGAGACCGACAAGGGCGATTTCCGCGCGCCGATCGTGATCAGCAATGCGGGGATCCAGCCCACCGTCTTGAAGCTCATCGACGAGGAGCACTTCGACAAGAGCTACGTCAACTACGTGCGCGACCTGATTCCCTCGCTTTCGCTGCTCGGGTACCGTTACTTTCTCAGCAAGCCCGTCACCGAAGCGGCGTTCGGCGTGATCTTCTCGGACGACAGCCCCTGGAGCCTGGAGCGTTTCCAGAAGGCGCGCGCGGGCCAGGCACCGCGTGACGGCGTGCTCTACTACGAAGTCCCGTCCAACTATGACCCGAACGCCGCGCCGGAAGGCAAGCAGATCCTCATGACCGGTTCGTTCTGCCCACCCGACCCGGGCGTCGACAAGCAAGACGTGGCGGCCTGGGCGGCGGCGGGCGAAGAAGCGCTGTTCGGCGCCTTCCCCGAGCTACCGGGCCTGATCGAGTCCAAGGATTTCTACTGGACCCGCAGCGTCTCGAATGCGACGCGCGACGCCACGGTTCCGGGCGCCGGCGGTGAGACCATCGGCCTCGGCCAGATCGTCGGCCAATGCGGCGACGACAAGCCCTCGATCAATGGCCCGATCGCGGGCCTCTACTACGTCGGCGCCGATGCGGGCGGCACCGGCATCGGCACGCAGCAGGCGATCGAATCCGGCATGAACGTCGCGGAGTCGGTCGCGCGTTACCACCGGTTGCGCGCAGGCGTCGACTGAAGGACCTCGGCGATTCCTGATTTCATCGGCGTCCGCTTCGCCCGCTACGGCGAAACAGCAGATCACGATCGTCGGGCTATCCTGAGGCGATGAAGACGCTCATCGAGAGCTACCGGAGTTTCCCGGGCGAGCACTGCGGCAGCTCCGCCATGCGCAGCCTGCTCTACCACTACTACGACCTCGAGCTGCCCGAAGCCGCGGTTTTCGGACTCGGGGCGGGCGTCGATTGCGTCCATCTCAGCGGAGCCGGCCTGGACTCGGCGGTCGTGGTCTTTGGTCGCAGCCTGAGCATGGAGGCCGACCTCTGCCTGGCGCTCGGGGTCGACTATCGCGAGCAGACCGAGCCCGATGACGCCGAGGCGTGGGAGCTGGTTCGACAGGAAGTGCTCGCGGGTCGGCCCACGATGTTGAGCGGCGACATCTTCTACCTCGACTACCGCGAGTACAAGGTCCACTTCCCGGGGCACCGCTTCGTGCTCGTCGGCTTCGACGACGAGCGCGAGAAGGCCTTCATCGCCGACCGCATCAATGCCGAACCGGAAGTCTGCTCGTACGCCGGCCTCTTCACCAGCCGCAACCCGCCCGAAGGCATCTCGACCCACAACCTCTGGGGTCGCTTTCACGGCACCGAGCCGACGCGCGATCTCAGCGAAGCAGCGGGCTGGGCCATCGACCTGTGCAGTCGGCGCATGTTGGGACGCGAGGCGACCGAGATGGATATGTTGTCCGCGTCGCCCGATCTGCACATCGCCAGTGGCATCGCGGGCATCCGCAGTTTCGCAGAATCGCTGGAGGGCTGGGGATCGCGGGACGATGCGAAATGGCTGGCGAGCTACAACGCGCGCTGCATCGAGAAGTTCGGAAACGGCGGCGGAAACTTCCGGCGGCTCTACGCGGGCTTCCTGCGCTGGGCGCGCGAAATCGACCCAGCCCTCGTTCCCGAGCAGGCACCGAATCTCGCCTGGCGAGCGGCGGACGGCTGGACGGCGCTGTCGGCGATACTCGGAACGGCATCGGAAGACGACGCAGCTGAGGAACTCTGGAGCCGGGCTGCCGACGCCGCAGACGAGATCGTCGGCATCGAGACCGAGCTCTTCGAATCGCTCGCGGGAGCCGGAGCCTAGAGCTGCGCGTTGGCCGCTCTGCGGCCAATGCTTCCGCGTCGTCGCGGGAAACACTCCGTGTTTCCTGGCACCTAGAGCCGGTCGTCGTCCTTGATCTTGATGCGCAGCGCCGGGAGTTCGATCTCCTTGCCCAGGAGCGCTTCGAGACTGCGCCGCAGATCGGGGGTCAGGCCCTCGAGTTCGAGATGCAGCGACAGTTTCCCGTCGTCCGGCGCCACAGACACCGGCGCCTCGATGTCGCCGAACTCCAAGTCCAGGTTTCGCGGCTCTGCCGGCGTGATGCCCGGCTGCACCACGAAGTCCCCCACCGAGCCGACATCGAACGAGCCCGCTACCGGGTCCATCAGGCCGAGCGTCGTGGCCTCCGGGTTCGCTCCAGCGGCCGACTTGCCGTCGAAATCCTTCAGCTCCGACGCGTACGCGACCGGCATCCCGAGCGCGTTTGGATCCTTGCGGGTCTGGATGAAGCGGATCTGCACCTCGCCGATCTTGATCACGTCCTTGTTCGTGAGCTGGTGGGGATCCTCCAGCCGCTCGCCGTTCACGAAGGTGCCGTTCGCGGTCGCGAGATCCTCGATCTGACACCCCGAGTAGTTGCGTACGAAACGTCCGTGCCGCCGGGATGCATCCGCGTCTTCCAGCACGATGTCGTTTTCGGGCAGACGACCGATCGTGATCTCTTCGGTGTCCCATACAACGATCGAGCTGGGCTTGCCGGGCTCCTGGACTCCCAGGAGGGTTCGCAGCGGGGCCGTTTCCGTCATAGCTTCACCTCGATACCGCAGATGTCTCTACGGCTCATCGGCAGTCCGGCCATGCGGATTTAACGCAGGATTGCGTCTACCCCGGGGTCAATCCACCTCTTCGAGCAGTCGGATCAGATCGAAGCTCGAGATGATGCCGAGTAGATTGTCGCCCTTTACCACCAGAACGCGATGGATTCGGTTCTGGCGCAGCAGCAGCGCCACCTCGGGGATCGGAGTGGTGGGGTCGACCGTGACGATGCTCTCGGTCATGGCGTCCGCCACCACCGCCTCGCCGAGCCGATCCTGAAACTCATCGGAGGCAGCGTCCCAGGGGGGGCGGCCCAACTGTTCGAACGCGTCGGTGAAGTCGACGCCTGTAGAGGAATCGCTCCCTTCCATGACCGCGCGGATGAGGTCCATGCTGCTGATCATGCCCCGCACTCTCGAGGTCTCGTCGACCACGGGAGCACCGTGGATCTCCTCCTCGAAGAACAAGCGTTGGACTGTATGGAGCGGATCGCTCGGGGATACGGTGACGACCTGGGTCTGCATGATGTCGGACGCGGTGAGCGCCATGGGGGTTCTCCTTCTCCGTCGCAGGCGGTGCGGTAGTGCGCGGTTCGTACTAGAGGATATCTCGCCCGAGGCTCGAGGGCAGGTCTTCGACGCTACATCCAGGAATCGTTTCCGAGCCCCAGTTCGGGCCAGGGGCCGGCCGCGATCGGCTGACAATTCCCCCAGCCCTCGCCGCCACCGACGGGGTCGGTCACACGTACCGGGGTGTCGCGAATCTGGTGCAGGCGCCGCGCCTGCTCGGGCGTCGTGCAATCGGCGATGCGCTCGCCATCGACGTGCAGCTCGCCGCGCCACTCGCCGTGGTGGTGACCATCGAGGCCGAAGTAGAGCCCCGCGCCGAGGTGGATGCCGGTATCCCCGAGGACTTCGATCGCGAGCGGGCGCTCCGAGCCGTCCGCCATGCGGCAGAGCAGTTCACCGCCCAGCAGACGGCGGTTCTGCGGATCGAAGCGCAGCGAGGGATCGATGTCGACGATCGCCTCCTCGCGGCCATCCGGGTGCTCGACCCGGGCCGTCACCATCTTCTGCTGAAAGCCCGGCGCCTCGAAGCGCGTGAAGTGCAGGTGCAGCGCGTAGCGCGAGCCGTCACGGCGCTCCATCAGCAGCGGGCTCCAGATCATCATGAATCCGATGCCGGGCGGGATGCTGGGCCGCGGCTCGACATCTGCGGCGGGGACGCCGACGTCGTAACGCACCCCCCAGGAATGATCACGCGTCGAGACCCACGAATCCGGGCTCATCTCGCTGCGTTCGCCGTCGAGTTCGATCCAGCCCGAAGCCGTTCCCGTCTGGTGGTAGCGGACCAGCTCGGACATCACGCGGAATTGCTGGCGCAGGTGCGTGCGCTCCTCGATGAACGGCGGCACCGCGGCCTCGAACAGCCAGTCGAACGCAATCGGCTGGCTGTCGTTCCGCTCGAGCCGAAAACGCACCCGCTTCATCGGCTCGATCACCTCGTAGTGGATCGGTCCGATCGCGGTGCGACCGGGATCGCTCGCGAGGCTTCGGCTCGCGCGCACGGTCAGCTGCTCGCGGCCGCGCGACAGCGCCGCGTAGCCGTCCATCACGTTGCGGTTGGTGTACTTCCCGAGCCCGAAGCCGATCTGCAGGCTGCCGTCGCGGGCCATCGCCATGGCACAGACCTTCTCGGTCCACGACGGGTCGCTGGTGCCGACCGACGCGAAGGTGTCGGTGACCTGGTGGTTGAAGGCCTCGTCGGCGGGCAACAGAGCTCCGGTCGGGTTCGGCATCGAATCCTCCTCAACCCCACCAACTGCCGTCCAGCATCCGCTCGAGGGTTGCGCGATGGTGGATCACGCTGTCCACGTCATCGGGCCACTCGCCCTCGCCGAAATGGACGCGGCGCGCGTGGATGCGGGTCATGATGATGCCGTGCCGCAAGGCTGCGTAGGTCTGGTAGAACTCGAGGTCGCGAACCGCGTGGCCCGTTCGAGCCTCGTAGGTCGCAGCAACGTCTTCGGGGCGCAGGAAGTCCGGCAACCCGGGCTTGCCCAGCTGGCGCGCGATTTCGTCGAAGAAGCAGTGCATGAAGATCATCCAACCGATGTCGAGCTCACGCGGGCCAAGGGCCGCCATCTCCCAGTCGAGCGCAGCGGCGGGCTCGAAGCCGTCGTAGATGACATTGCCGATGCGCGAGTCGCCCCAGCTCACCACGGTCTCGCCCTCTTCGCCGGGCCAGTGCTCCGCGAGCCAGTCGAAAGCCTGCTCGAGCAACGGGTGGCGGCGCTGGTCCCGCGCCCAGTCGTAATAGCGGCGCAGATTTTCGAAGTGACGGCGCAGCGGCGTATCGCCCGGCAGGTCGAGATCGAGGAAGGCCAGATCGGGCGAAGCGGCGTCGATCGAATGCAGCTCGGCGAGGATGCCGACGCTCGCGTCCTGGAGCCCGCGCCTCTCTGCGGGCGTCGCTTCGGAGAGCCAGCTGCCGAAGGTGTAGGGCATCACATCGGGCGGAACGCGGCCTTCCACGCGGTCCATCACGAAGAACGGCGCGCCCATCGGCGTGGGGTCGAGTTCGAGCCAACGCGCGTGCGGCACCGGAACGCGGCTGCGATCGCGCACCACCTGCAACAAGTCGAACTGTGCCTTCAGATCGTAGACCGGGAAAATCGGGCAATCCTCGAGGTCCGGCTCGACACGCGCGACGAACGCACCGCTGTGCGCCTCGCCCGCCTCGTTCCAGCTCGCATCGAACAGCAGCGTTTCGCTCGACATACCCGTCGCCGACGGGCTCGTGACCTCCGAGATGGCAAGGCCGGCTCCCTGCGGCAAACGACCTGCGAGCCAGCTCTCGAGCGCGCGTTGCAGCTCGGCCGGGTCGCGTGTCGATCGCGTGATTTCTTGCGGGTCGTCATTGGGCGTTTGCTCGGCCACCGGGCTCTCCGTCTCTGAATGAATTCAATCGCGGCTGTGAATCGTATCGCGCCGGCTCCGATCGGCGCGTTCGAAACGCAAAACTCTCGTCGAAGTGGCTGTCGCAGAGATTCTCTCGATCTCGAAAACGATAACATGTTATCGTTCTTGGCACCCCGATCGCCGGAGGATCCAGATGCCCCCGAACGACTCCGAACGCATCGCACTGCTGCGCAGCCAACTCGCCATCCGCGTGTTCGAAGAGGCCGTCAAGAAGCAACTCGCGGCCGGGCTGATCCCGGGCTCGGTCCACCTCAGTATCGGCCACGAGGGCGCGATTGCGGGCGGCTGCGCGGCCCTCGCGGACGACGACTACGTGATCGGCAGCCACCGTTCGCACGGCCACCCGATCGCGAAGGGAGCCGACTTCGGCCCACTGATGGCCGAGCTGATGGGCCGCGTCGACGGCGTCTGCAAGGGCAAGGGCGGCTCGATGCATCTCACGGACCACTCGGTCGGCGTGATGGGCGAGTCGGGAATCGTCGGCGGCGGGCTGCCGCTGGCCACGGGTGCGGCGCTGAGCGCGAAGGTGCTCGGCGACGGGCGCGTCTGCCTGTGCTTCTTCGGTGACGGAGCGAGCAACCAGGGCAGCTTCCACGAATCGCTCAACCTCGCAGCGATCTGGCGGCTCCCGGTGGTCTATCTGTGCGAGAACAACCTCTACGGCGCCACCACTCCGGCGCGCAACGTCATCGCGGTCGAGGACATCGCGGACCGCGCAGCCAGCTACGCGATCCCGGGCGTGGTCGTCGACGGCCAGGACGCGGAAGCCGTCTACGTGGTCGTGGCGGAAGCCGTCGAGCGCGCGCGGCGCGGCGACGGGCCGAGTCTGATCGAAGCCAAGACCTACCGCTACGGCGAGCACGCCGAGGGGCTCATCATTCCGGTCACGTACCGCGAGGAAGCGGAGGTCGAGCAGTGGAAGCTGCGCGACCCGGTGGCGCTCCTGCGCGCGCGCCTGATCGGTGACGGCGTGCTCGGCGAAGCCGCCGCCGAAGCGCTCCGAGCCGAACTCGAGCAGCAGGTCGCGGAGGCGGTTGCATTCGCGAAGAGCAGCCCCCTCCCCGCGCCCGAGACGGCCTTCGACGATGTCTACAGCAACCCCATCACGGGGGGCGCGCGATGACCGAAGAGAACGGCAAGATTCGCAATATCAGCTACTTCCAGGCGATCTTTGAAGCGCATCAGGAAGAAATGCTTCGCGACGAGCGAGTGGTGTTGATCGGCGAGGATATCTCCCTCTACACCAAGGCCGGGATCCTCGACGCCGGGCTCGAGCGGCGGATCTTCAGCGCACCGATCTCCGAGAACGGTTTCTGCGGCATGGGGGTCGGGGCCGCGCTGACCGGCTTGCGACCCGTCGTCGACCTCACGATCGCGAGCTTCGTCTATCTCGCGATGGATCAGATCGTCAACCAGGCCGCCAAGATCCGTTACATGACGGGCGGCCAGGCGACGATCCCGATCGTCTTTCGCGCGTCGATGTGGCACGAGGGCTCGAACGCGGCCCACCATTCGGATCGCCCCTACCCGATGCTGATGAACGCGCCCGGACTCAAGATCGTCGTACCCGCGACGCCGGCCGATGTGAAGGGGCTGATCAAGAGCGCGATTCGCGACGACGACCCGGTGGTGGTGTTCGAAGACAACTCACTGTGGTTCCAGAGCGGCCCCGTGCCGGAGGGCGAGCACCTGACGCCCCTCGGAGTCGCGGCGACCCGCCGGCCCGGCGACGACGTCACGCTCGTCGCGATCGGCGGAGCGCAGAAGGTCGCACTCGAAGCCGCCACGGCGCTCGCGAGCGAAGGCTGCTCGGTCGAGGTCATCGATCCGCGCAGTCTCGTCCCGCTCGACCGTCCCGCAATCCTGGGGTCCGTCGAACGCACGGGCCGGCTCGTGATCGCGGACCCCGCCAACCGCACCTGCAGCGCCGCCTCCGAGATCGCTGCGATCGCGGCCGAAGAGGCGTTCCACTGCTTGAAGGCACCCATCATGCGCATCACCACGCCTGACGTACCGATCCCGTTCAGCCCGAGCCTCGAGGAGCCGCTCTACCCCAGCACCGAGAAGATCGTCGACGCGATCCAAAAACTCCAATGATATCGGCCATCAACAGCGCAGATCGCAAGGAGCAGTCGAAGCCATGACGTGCGAGGTCCGCGTGCCGCAGTGGGGCATGGGCATCAAGGAGTGCCGCGTCGTCAGCTGGCTCAAGGCGGAGGGAGATCCGGTCCGCGAGGGCGAGCCGATCGCGGAACTCGAGACCGCCAAGGCGACCCAGGAACTCGAGTCGCCCGCGTCGGGCACCCTGGAGTCGATCGTCGTGCCCGCGGGTGAGATGGTGCCAGTGCGCACGCTACTCGGGACGATCCGAAAATGAAGAGCCGGACGGACCCTGAGCGGGACGAAGGGCACGCCGAGGTGAAGCCTGCTCGTTCCGAGCGCGAAAGCGGCCGCGGGGTGCGCGGCGCCGAAGCTGCGACTCCGCTGCTCTCCGAACGACCGCGCACACCCGCGCAACGCACGCGACTCGAACGCCTGCGCGAAGCCGCTCGCTCGCTCGCGAGCGAGGGCGGCTATGCGGCCGTCACCATGCGCAGCGTCGCGCAGCGCGCGGGCGTTGGGCCTGCCACGGTCTACCGCTACTTCTCGTCCAAGGATCACCTGATCGCCGACGTGCACGCGGAGCGCAGTCTCGACGTGCTCGCCGACCTGGCAGCCCGGCCGCCGCGCCACCAGCGGGCCGCCGATCGCGTGGCAGCCGTCTTCCACCGAATGCTTGCGGCCACCGCCGAGGATCCAAAGTTCGCTGCAGCCGGCGTTGCGGCAATCAATTCCGCAGACCCGACAGCGAGTTCGCCCGAATTCTGGAAGCAGAACGTGATGGCCAGGTACCTGCACGTCGCGCTCGGAGACGAAGCGGTCGGCGACCGCGCGGCCCTCGGCGAACTGCTCGGGCACGTGTTCTTCTCCCTGATGTGTGGGCTGTCGACCGGGCGCATGAGCCTCGCGCAGGCGAAGGCGTCGATGGACCGCGCGATCGCACTGGCGCTCGAATGAGCACAACGGGGGGAGAGAGGCGAGATGGCGAAGACGGCAAGCTAATCACTGCGCGGTCGGAACGTCCCGATCACGCGCGCGGCTTCGGCATCGGGCGCGCAGGCGTGCTGCCCGTGTAGCAAATGGTCGCAGCTGCATGACTGCGGAGAGTCAATCTGAACCACTGCCCTCGCGCGATGGCGACGACGTCCCAGGGGCCGCGCGGTCGAGCTGACTCCGCCTTGGCCCTGCGCTTGCATTCCTCTGTGACGAACCCTCGAGGAGCCGAGCCATGACCCCCTTCGCCGAGCAGGCCCAGTCGATCCTGCGAGATCCCGCACAGTTCCAGTGGTACGTCATCCCGCTGCTCGCGTTCGTCCTCTATATCTACGCGGTCGAGTTCGAGCGGAAGAATCTCGACACCGTCTTCGCAGGCCTCGCTTTCTGGGGCATGGACTGGTTCAACGAGATCTGGAATGCGCTGGTGTTCCATTTCAGCGACTTCGCTCCGGTCTGGGGAGCCCCGGGCGACACGGCTTTCCTGATCCTGATCGGACTCAACATCGAGATCTGCTTCATGTTCGCGACGGCGGGCGTGGTCTTCTCGAAGATTCTGCCCGACGACCCGAAGCAGAAGATTCTCGGCGTGCCCAATCGCCTGTTCATCGCATGCGCTGGATCGGCCTTCTGCGTCTTCGTCGAGTTCTTCCTCAACGCCGCCGATGCGCTCACCTGGGATTGGGCCTGGTGGAACCGCGGCGCCCCCTGGTTGATCTTCCTGATCGGCTACCTGCATTTCTTCGTGGTCGCGTTCTGGGTTCACGACATGAAGAGCCGAAAGAGTCAGCTGACCGTATTGGGCGTCATCTACGCCTTCGACGCACTCTGCCTGCTCGTATTCGGAGCTGCCTTGGGTTGGATCTGAGCACGCAAGCCGCTTCGTGCGTAAGCTGCCGGGAACCGGTCAAGGAAGCACCGGAACGAGCAGCCCATGGAATCCGAATTCAACGACACGCAACTCCTGATCCAGAAGACCCTGCGCGATTACTTCACGCGTGAGATCGATCCCCTGGTCCCGGATATGGAGGACGGCAAGCTCCTCTGCTACGAGCCCATCCGGAAGATGATGCGCGATCTGGGCCTCGGCGAGGCGAGCGGGGAACTCGCGAGCGTGCTCGCAGATTCATCGCCGGAAGATCGGCTGGCGTTGTTCCTGCCGCGCATCCTGCCGATCGAATTGTCGCGTGTCTGCGGCGGCCTGACGTTGAGCTGGGGTGCCAGCATCGGGCTCGCGGGCGGCGCGATCGATGCGCGTGGTACAGCCGAGCAAAAACAGCGCTGGGGCGCGCCGATCAAACGCTTCGACCTCATCGCGTCCTGGTGCCTGACGGAACCCGGCGCGGGCTCGGCGGCCATCCGCGACATGAAGACCCGCGCCGTCCCCGACGGCGACCACTACCTGCTGAACGGCAGCAAGACCTTCATCACGAACGCCCCCTACGCGGACGTATTCATCGTCTACGCAAAACTCCAGCGGGAAGGTCAAGGCGAGAGCGTGCAGCCCTTCATCGTAGAGCGCGACGATCCGGGCGTCGCGACCGGCAGCCCGTTCAAGAAGATGGGCTTCCGTTCGAGCCCCACCGGCGAGGTCTTCCTGCAGGACTGCCGCATCCCGGCCGACCGGCTCCTCGGCGGCGGCGTCGGTGATCGCGACCACGTGAAGAGTTCACTCGCAAACGAGCGCATCGGACTGCAGCTGCTCTCCTACGGCATCATGGAACGCGCATTCGACATCGCGCTCGAATACAGCCGCGAACGGCACCAGGGCGGCCAGCCGATCGGCGGCTACCAACTGATTCAGCGGCGGCTCGCGCGCATGTACACCGCCCTCCACAACGCGCGCGCGATCGTGTGGGGCGACCTGCATGCGGGCCGACCCCTGCCCGCCAGCGTGGCGGACATCTGCGTCGGCAAGCTGTACATCGGCGAGATGGCGAGCTGGGTCACCCAGGAGGCCATCCACATCCTCGCAGGCAACGGCTACATGGAGGAGTACGTGGTCGAACGCCTCGCGCGTGACGCCAAGCTGATGGAGCTCGGCGGCGGAACCACCGAGATCCAGGAACTGACGGCGGGCCGCTGGCTGTTCGAGCACTACGGGCGCTGAATCGGAGCGCCACGACTCGACCCATGCGAAGAGACGAGAAGTGTTACGGGGTCGGAATGCGCCGAGGGTCGATTCCGAATCGCTCTCGCAGCCAGGTCCAATAGACCGCGAGGGGGCCACCGGATCCCATGCGTTCATACTCCGCTGCGGCGATCCCTTGCGCGGCTTCGTGATCCCCGCCCATCTCGAGCGCGAAGATCCGGGTGGCCGTCGCGCGGTGGTAGAGCGCCGGCGAACGCGCCGCGTCGGCCATATGGGCCGCGGCTGCAGCATAGTCGCGGTTCGCGAGGCTGTGAACTCCCAGGTGGTACTGGGCTTCCGCTTCGGCCGGATCGCCGGATGGAATGTCGGCCGCGATCCGCTGCATGTCCACATCGCTGGAAAGCAGCCAACCAGGCAGCGATGTCAAGCGGCTCTTGCCCAGGACCAGATCGAGCGCGCTGAAACGCTGCGCCCAGTCGAATCTCGACTGCTGGCCGATGGCGTCGTTCAGCATCTGTGTCGAGAAGTGTTCGTCGGCTGCCTTCGCGAGTTCCGGGGGCCAGAGCCGCTGGATGAGTGGGCTGCTGTGAAATCGCTTGCGGGCTGCTTCAGTGTCGAACCATCCCCCGAAGACCGCGCGCTGATTTTCGGCTGAACTCGCGGGTGCCGTGATCCGCTTCGGCTGATCGTCGGTCAAGGGCGGCACGTCCCGGCTCAGCTGCCGAAGATAATCCGCGTCACCGATGAACAACGCCCCCATCTGCTCGGGGAATTCGAAACCCAGCGCAACGAGTTCATCGACGAGTTTCGGGTCCTGCCACTGTCGCGAGAATGCAGCGCTCGAAGGTTGTTTCAGCGTGCCGCGAGTGCCCACGAGCATCAGGTCGGGGCCCATCCCGTGCCACAGGGAACAATCCTCGAAGGCCTCACAGAAAGCGCTGATAATTCCCAGAGCGCTCTGGTCCGTCAGCACGGCCAAAGGCAACCAGTAGGTCGCAATCCCACCGTCGGAGAGTCGCTCCCGGACGAGTTCGAAGTATTCCCGGGTGTAGAGCGACGCGACTCCAGCGATGCCTGGCGGCGGAGGCTCACCCGTGATCAGGTCGAAGCGCTGATCCGTGGACTCGAGGAAATAGCGGCCGTCCTCGATGTGGACTCGCACGCGCGGATCGCGCAGCGGATGTTCCGCCTCGGAAGGAAAGACGATCTCGCTCATCTCCAAGATTTCCGGAGAGATGTCGACGATGTCGATCGATTCGAGCTGCGAGGTGTCGACGAGCGCCTTGGCGGTCGAGCCCACGCCGAAGCTGATGAGCAGGGCACTCTTCAGCTCGGGATTGATCGCCACCGGCCAGTAGACGTAGAGCTTCATGTAGCGACGCCCTACGACGGGCGTCCCGGACATGGAGAAGGAATTGGTGACCATGCGGTAGTGGTGCGGACGCCCCATCACCCGGTCTTCGATGTAGAGAATCGTTTCGACGATTCCCTCGCGCATGCTGACCTGCTCCGCGGGCGGGCTCCCGTACGGTGCCAAGGTGCGCCGCACATGCCGACTCTCCATGGAGCCGAACGGAAACAAGGCGAGGCTCGCCAGCGCGGCCGCGCCCGCGATCAGCGCGAGCCGGCGGCCTCCCTCGGCGCGAAGCAACAACAGGGCCCCCGTAGCCATGTAGAGCGAGGCCAGCGCGAAGAAGGAGCGTTCCATCCCCAGCTGCGGGAGCAGCACGAAACCACCAACGAGGGCGCCGAGGGCCGCGCCCAGCGTATTGGCCAGGGTGAGAATCCCGGCCGTCGTGACCACGGTCGGGAGATGAGCGCGCAGACTCGAACCGAGGAGCGTGAAGATCGCCCCGGAAAGCAGTGAAACCGGGAGCATCAGCGGAATGCCCAATCGAAGAATCTCAGCGGCCGATCGCAGGGGCCGCACCGCCATGGTCGAGATGACCCACGGGACGGCGGCGTAGGTCGCGACACAGAGAACGCCGGCGCCGAAGATCACCGTGGCGGTATGCGCGTGCGCCTCGTGCTTGCGCCGCAACCAGGCCGACGCCACTGCGCCACCGGCGGCGATTCCCGCGAGCACGATGGCCAGCATGAAGGCGAAGGCCTCGGTGGATGTATGCTCGAAGAGCGAAAGGAATCGGAACCACACCACCTCGAGGGCCAGCAGACTGAAGCCGGACAAGAATGCCGCGGTCAGCCACGGCCAGGCCGAAGCGGGATTCGAAGCGACGGGCCGCTTCGGCGCAGGCTCGCTGGGCCCCATCCTCGTGGCGACGAACGCCGCCGCCGCTGCCGCAACGAGGTTGAGGGCGCCGGCGGCGTAAGCCGTACTGCGGATTCCCAGGGCTCCGATCAGGATCGTCTCGGCGAGAAGCGTGCCCAGCACCGCGCCGGCGGTGTTCCAGGCGTAGAGACGACCGAGCACGTGACCGAAGCCGTCGTCGGCCCGGGTGAGTGCCCGGGTCAGGATCGGCAGAGTCATCCCCATCGCAGAGGCCGGAACCAACAACAGCGTAAATGCGAAGATCAAGCGCAGCGGATTCAAGAGCCAGGGAGCGTCATGGAGCACTCCCAGCAACGGCGCCAGCAACGACGTCAACTGCGGGAGGAGCATCACGAGGCCCACCCCGGTCACCGCGATCAGGACCTCGAGCACGGCGTAGACACGAACCGGACCTGCCAGCCGGTCTCCAACCCGCGCCGCGAGAGCGTTTCCGACCGCCAGCCCGCCCATGAAGCCGGCCATGACGAGGCTCGAGGCCCACACGCTGTTACCGAACGCGAGACCCGCCTGGTAGAACCAGAGTGTTTCGAAGACGAGCGCGGATGCGCCGCTAAGCAAGAAGATCGCACACAGCGCGAGAAGCATGGGCTCTAGATACTAGCCCGAAAAACGGCTTCGCAGCCTACGTGCCGCAATGGCTTGGCCGGGACTCCACCCGGCTGCCCGCCAAAGCGTCAGGCCCGCTTCGCCGTCAATAGCGCTTGCGCCTCGATCGCCAGCCGCTCGACCTCCAGCAGGCTCGCCTCGAAGCTCTCGGAATCGAGTTCGTCGACGAGGTCTCCGCCTCCGACGAAGCGGAGCATTTCGGCTAACCGCGTGCGGAGTTGAGCCAGCGCCCAGGGGAGCATTTCACCGTGGGCGACTCGGTCGAAGTCGAGGATGGTCTGTCGCTCACCGTTCTTCTCGATGTAGTGGTAGTGGGGTTCGTGCTCGAACATGTCGAAGCGTAGGTACTCGTGCCCGTCTTCCGTCCCGACGACGTGTAGAGAGACGCCGTTGTCTTCGATCGTTCGACCCGCCACCGCGGCCTCGATCTCGGCCATGGCTTCCCCGGCATAGTTGGCCGCGAGTTCGGCATCGTCGAGTACGCGATGCTCCACACCGATGCGAAGGCTCCCGGCATCGACGTAGACCGTGTGCTCGGGATCGGGCGGGATCGGTTGGACGTTGTAGACCGTACCGGGCATGGGCTGGTGTCCTATGAAGGCTCAGGGTTCGAGTCGGCTGAAGACGCGGCGTGCCGCTCCGGCAACGAGTTCGCTCGCGTCTTCATCACGAAGCTCCAACTCGGCGAGCCGCGTCAACGCCTGGCGATGCCCCACGACGGGAAAACTGGTGCCCATGAGCACCTTACCGCGCCCTGCGCCGCCGATGAAGCGAATGAGTTCGGGCGACCAATGATGCGGCGGGTAGGCGGCGGTGCCCAAATAGACATTCGGATGCTTCAGCGCCATCGCCATGGCCTCGTCCACCCAGGGCCAGCCGGTGTGAGAGAGCACGAACCGCAATCCGCCGAAATAGAGAGCCGGCCGATCGATTCCGATCGGCCGGCCGCATTCACTGGCCATCCGGCCACCAGAGGTTCCGGCCTGCACGATGATGGGAAGATCCAGATCGTCGGCCAGCGCGTAGAAGGGGTAGAGATCGCGGTGGTCGAAGGGGCGATCCCAGCTGTGCGTGTGCAGGTGCAGGCCGACGAAGCCGGATCGAGCCACGACTTCGGCGGCGCGCTCCACCCCTGCCATGCCGAGGCTCGGATCGATGCTGAACAGACCTGCGAACCGGCGCGGGTACTGGCTGTCGAGTTCGACAAGGTCCGATATCGGAGTCGTGAAACGTTCGTAGTCGCTGGCGCGCGCAGCTTCTGAAACATCGGCGCACGGGAGCACCAGCGTAGCCATCTCGAGCGCATCCATCCGGGCAATCATGCCCGCTGAATCGACGAAAGAATCCCGCTCATCGCGCCGAATCTTGAGCGGAATTCGTTGCTCGTCGATCGCGCGATCCCAGCGGACCTGCATCGCAGGCACAAAGGCATTGCACCAGTAGTCGATCCAGCCGGATGCCAGTTTGCGGCTCATCTCGCCTTGCCCCGTTCGTCGCGAAATCGTTTCGGCTTGGGCGACGTATGAATCTCCGTCCAAGCGTCGAGCTCACCCGGAGCCGCCACCACCACACTGATCCTCACACCCAGAACTTCCTTCAGCCGCGCTTGCGCATCCCGTCGAATCTCGTCGTGCTTCTCCGGCCGCTCGCGCGTCACAACATGCACGATCATCTCGTCACGGTCTCCCTCTCGACAGGCGCGCACGAAATATTCGTTCTCCAGGCGGGAATCTTCCAGCGCGATCTCGGCGATGGCCTCGGGCCAGATGTTCACACCGCGCAGCTTCACCATATTGTCGGCGCGCCCCGAGAAAGGGGCCATGCGGCGAAGCCAGCTGCCGCACGGGCATTGCTCTCGGGGGTAGAGGGTCGAGAGATCCATGATGTTGTAACGAAATTGTGGACTGCCGGTCTTGTAGATTTCAGTGATGCAGATCGCCCCCGGCTCTCCATCCGGCAGCGCTTCGCCGGTTTCGGGATCGACGATCTGCACGACGAAGGCATCCTCGAAGATGTGAAGCCCGCACCGTTCGGGGCATTCCAGCGCGACCCACTGAACTTCGTGGAAGCCATAGGAATGGTAATTCGGCAGGCCGAAGACCGACTCGAGCCGGTCGCGATCCCCGATATTGGGCAGTGCGCGCAAGTTGAAGTCCCGCTTCGGATCGAGCCCCATCTCCCGGGCCACATCCGCAAGGTGCAGGAGATAGTCACCCGTCGTCAGGATGGCCGTGGCTTGGTACTGGTGCGCCAGCTCCACCTGCCGGCGACTGCTCGTGACGTTGCCAGTGCCGGTGGTGAGCACGACGCAATTCAGCCACTTGTGCAGCGCCTCGTCGAACGCGAAAGCGCCGTTGTGCGTCGAATAGGCCCAGGCGTTGATCACCACATCGCCTGGGCGAACCCCCTGCATATACAACGCGCGGGCCATCAGGATCGCGCCGACTTCGCGATCCCATTGGGTGTAGAGCGTCGGGCGCGGCGCACCCGTCGTCGCACCCGACATGAAGATACGCAGCGGCTCGTCTCGAGCGTTCGAAATTTCGGCTCCCTGATAATCGCCCAGCGGAGGATGAGCTTCGATGCTCTTGCGGATGTCTTCCACCGTATAGGTGGGTACTCGCGCGAGGTCCTCGAGGGAACTCAGCTGGCCCGGCGAAAAACCGGCCTCGTCCCAGCGCCGGCGGAAGAACGGGACACGGTAGGCGCGCGCTGCCCGATCCTGCAGCCGCGCAAGCTGGCGCCCTTCGATGTCGTCCGGATCCAGATAGAAATCCGAATCGAAATACTCCGGCGCCGGCACGTGGGCCTTCATCAGTGCCTGGTAATCGACGGCCTCGAAGGCTCTGCGAAATCCTCCGGCCATGAGCCTAGGCCTTGCTCACCGCGTCATCGGAAGTGTCGGGCATCATCTCTTTCGGGAAACGATAGAAATCGACCGAATTATCCCAGAGAATCTTGCGCTTGCTCTCTTCCGTGAGCTTGGGTTGAGCGAGGAAAGTCTCCACCGCCTTTGGATACTTCGAATCGGGATGCGGGAAATCCGTCTCGAAGAGGATCCGATCGTCGCCCAATTCGTCGATCATGTGGTAGACGAGATGCTCGTCACATTCCGTCGTGACGTAGCAATTGCGCTTGAAGTATTCGATGGGTGACCGGGTGCACTCGGGCGTTTCCAGCCAACCCGCCAACTCGACGTGCTCCTCGATTCGGTGGAGCCATGACGGAACCCAGGCAGAACCGGCCTCCATGTAGGCAACCCGCAGCCGCGGAAATCGCTCATAGACCCCGTTGACGATCATCGACAGCATCGCCATCTGCGCTTCCATCGCGTGAACGCAGGTATGCCATTCCACGAAGGTCTCGAATCGATCCTTGCCCGCCGAGGTTCCGTTCAATCCCATGAATTCGTGCGTCGCGAAGGGAACGTCGTAATCCTGAAGGATTTCGTAGAGCGGATCGTAGTAGCGGTCGCCCAGGGTGCGATGATTGAAAGGATTCGGGCGGGCCCAGAAACAGCGAACTCCGAGTTCCTCGTAGGCGTAGCGCACCTCCTCGACCGCTCGGGTGATATCGCCGAGTGGGACGGGGGAAGCGGTGAGGATTCGCCCGCCGGACGTCTCGCGCATCTCGACCCCCCAGCGGTTGTAGGCCCTGGCCATCCCTGCCTGCAGCTCCGGATCGATCCCGTCGAGCCACATGTCGTAGCCGGGCCCGTACAGCACCATCAGGTCGACGCCTTCGACCTGCATCGATTCCGCGACACTGGCCCCGTCGAAACCCTTGACGACGACCTCTCCGTATTTCGCAATCATCTCCTCGGTAGTCCAGCGGACGGCCTCCTGCTGCCTGCCGTAGAGAGTCTTGCGACTCTGGGTGTAACGGCCGTCCACGGTTGCGGGGCGAAAGCGATCCATTCCTTCGAAGGGTTGCCGCCACGACACGCGAGACTGAAAACGCTTGTCGAGAAACCGCTCCCAGAGGTCGCGAGGCTCGACCACATGCGCATCGGCATCGAAGATCTTGAATCCGTTATTCACCAAAGGGCTCCTTGACGAAGGTTCCGTCCTTCATGATGGCGAGAAGGTTCGCAGGGTCTCCCAGCAGCGAGATCTTCTTGCTGGGGTCACCTTTCACGACGATCAGGTCGGCCAGCTTGCCCACTTCGATCGTGCCGAGCTGGTCGCCCATCCGCATGCACTCACTCGCGTTCTTCGTCGCCCAACGGATGACGTCGAGAGGCGCAATCCCCGCGTCCTCGACGTAGACCTCGAGTTCTTTGATGTAATCACCGTGGGGCGTCATGATCGTTCCCCAGTCGTCGCCCACCATGAACTTGACTCCGGCCGCGCAGGCCTCAGGCAAGATCGCGAGCATGTGTTCATAATCCGCCCGTAGCGCGAGGGCGAAGGGCTCGTTGCCCTGCCCTTCCGCGGTCAGCCGCGCCACGATCACCTTCGAGAGATACAGACTCGGGCAAACGAAGCTGCCGGCTTCGAGGAAGGCGTCGACGCATTCCCGGTCCATGCCGTCGGCGTGATCGTAGACGTCGACGCCGGCACGAAGACATTTCAAGATATTCTTCTTCGCGGTGACGTGGCAGCGGATCAGCTTCCCGCGATGATGGGTCGCCTCGACGGCGGCATGGAGCTCATCGTCCGTCATGGACACGAAGTCCGAGCCGTAGAGCAGCGCGTGGCCGCTATCCATGAAGATCTTGATGATTTCAGCGCCTTCCCGAATCTCCTTGCGAACTCCCTTTCGGAACTCGTCGGCCCCATCACAGAAATGTTGCGCACCGGGCGCCTCGATGCCCCACCACCAGAACTCCGGCAGGTCGTTCGAGTCACCCGTCGTGATCAACCAACGGCCGCTCGGCATGATGCGCGGCCCCTCGAGTACACCATCGGCAACGGCCTGCGCGAGCTGGGCGTCCAGCGCATCGCTGGTCGCCGCACCGATCACACTGGTGAAGCCGTGATCGAGCGCCAGCCGCGCATGCTTCGCCGCCAGCAACATCAGATAACCGGGGGGCTTTTCGAGGCCTACCGGGGGCGGCTCGAAGTCCAGCTCGTGGTAGGAGCCGTGCCAATGGGCCTGAACCATCCCGGGCATCAGAGTCGCGCCGTCGAGTCGGATGACGTGATCGCCCGGGCGGGCGGCGAAGTCGGAATCCGCACAGACGCCGACGATGCGCTCGGCCTCCACCACCACGGTCCGGGCTGGCTGCGCCGAATGTTCGCCATCGAGCAGATTGACACCGGCGAAGACGATGCGGCTCATGGCGACTCTCCTTTTCGCTCCTTCTTATAGCAACCTCACGGTCCCTCGAGGTGCGATCGAGGCGCCATCGGCTCCGATACGCGCTCTAGCGGGCATTCGAGCAGACTCGAGCCGGAGCGTGATCCGGGGTCATGAGCGACGTTCTTTGGGGCACGACCTCAGGTGAGGAGACCCTTCAGGCGGTCGAGCAGCTTTCCGCCGTCCGCCTGCCCCTGGTCGAGGAGGCCCAGTTCCTGCAAGGCCTCATGGCAGCCCGGTTTGATCCGCAACGCGTTCTCGAACATCTTGCGTGCGCGGCCCTCGGCGCCGTTCTCCCGGAAGATCTTGCCCAGATAGACGTAGGGCTTCTCCCGCTCCGGCGAGAGCTTGATTCCCTTCGCGATGTTCTCGAGGGCCTCCTTGAGCACCACCGCATCCTTGGGCTTGTGGAGGAACTGCGCATAGCCGAGGCGCGCCAGGTACTCGCCCTCCTTGGGGTCGAGGTGCGCCGCCATGCCGTAGGCCTCGACGGCCGGTTCGTAGCTCTTCGCCTGGAGGTAACCGTTGCCCCTGCGAAACCAGGCCTCCGCGTCGAGGCCACGCGAGGCGAGATCCTCGAGACGCGCCGCCTTCTCGGCCGCGATCTGCTCGGGCGTCTTCGGCACCGGGGCCTGCTGGCGGACCTTCACGACCTGGGAACGGAGCTGGGCATGGACCGTTCGCATGCTGCTGAGCCGGAGGCG
>CAXMSF010000094.1:0-10394 GCA_964196055.1 uncultured Gammaproteobacteria bacterium
CGGTGGGTGGGGCTGCTGCACCGGCAGCGGTGCGAGCACCACCGGTCGGTCGTCGGCGTCGACCGCCACCGCTTCACCGCGCCAGGCCGAGCGGATGATTTCGAGCGAGGCCTCGAAGCGATCGCGCTTCTCCTTCACCGGCACGTCGAAGGCGCGAAACAAGGCCGAGCGGAAACCGCGGCCGACGCCGAGGATCACGCGCCCGCCCGACAGACGATCGAGCTCGGCGATCTCGGCGGCGACGTGCAGCGGATGGCGCACTGGCAACAGGTACGAGGTGGTCGCGAGCTGCAAGCGGGTCGTTCGCACGGCGGCCGCGGCCAGCAACAGCAACGGCGCGGGCATCGACCGACGGCCTGCGAAGTGGCTTTCCGGCAACCAGAACGAGCGAAAGCCGAGCGCTTCGGCGCGCTCGGCCTGCCGGGCGAGCGACTGCGCGCTGCCGCTCCGGTCTTCCCCCCACGGCGTGACGCCGATGTGAAGCCCTTCCGCTTCGCCCCTTCCATTCGCCTGGTCCACGTCCTCGGTGCCTCCTCGCGCCGCGGGTCGATCGGCCGGCAGCCGCGGACCCACTGGAGTAGTCGACAAAGACTCGAAGCGCACGGCCCCGCGGGAAATTCATCGCCGCGGACCCGCAGTCAGCAGAGAAATTCTGTAACATGTTCCAGCTTGAGACCGGCGCTCGTGGCCGGCTCAAAGAAGCCAAACCCGCCGATTTTGCGGACAGAACGAGCACGAATCCCCCCATTTTTCCTCGCCACCCATGCGCACAGGCCCGCAGCCGGGCCCCCGCGCAGCAGGGTTTCGACGCGAAGCCGGGGCGGCTAAGGCGAATTCATGCACATCGACTTCACCCCGGAGCACCGGGCTCTCCGCAAGCAGCTTCGCAACTACTACCGCGAATTGTTCACGCCGGAGCTTCGAGCCGCCTTCGAAGCCGAGCATGAAGAGATGGGGGGGCCGGTCTTCCGCGAGATCGTCGGGCGGATGGGCAAGGACGGCTGGCTCGGAATCGGCTGGCCGACCGAGTTCGGCGGCAAGGGCTTCACCGCGATCGAGCAGTTCATCTTCTGGGACGAGACCTATCGCGCGCGCGCGCCGCTGCCGATCATCTCCGTCAACACCATCGGTCCGACCATCATGCAGTTCGGGACCGACGCGCAGAAGGCGGAGTTGCTGCCGAAGATCACCCGCGGCGAGATGTTCTTCGGCGTCGGCTACACGGAGCCGTCTGCGGGCACGGACCTCGCCGCGCTCTCGACCCGTGCAGTGAGGGAAGGCGACGAATACGTCATCAACGGGCAGAAGATCTTCACCACCCACGCCCATGATTGCGAGTACATCTGGCTGGCCGCGCGCACCGACCCCGACGCCCCGAAGCACAAGGGCATCTCGATCATCCTCGTACCCACCGACTCGCCCGGCTTTTCGCTGACTCCGATCTACACACTCGGTCGCGAGCGCACGAATGCGACTTTCTTCGAAAACGTCCGCGTGCCGGTATCGAACCTCGTCGGAGAAGAGAACAGCGGCTGGATGCTGATCACGTCGCAGCTCAACCACGAACGCATCACGCTCGCCGCACCCGGCGTCGCCGACCGCCTGCTCGACGAGGTGTGGCAGTGGGCGGCCGACACGCCCTCGCCCAACGGCGACCGCATGCTCGACGAAGGCTGGGTCCAGATCCAGCTCGCCAAGGTCTACGCCAAGCTCGAAGCGCTGAAGGTGCTGAACTGGCGTTCGGCGTGGACGATCACGAACGGCATTCCCAACATGGCCGAAGCATCGGCGCTCAAGGTCTTCGGCACCGAGTTTCTCCAAGAGGCCTACAACCTGCTGCTCGAGATCATCGGCGACGAGGGCCTCATCAAGGAGGGCGAACCCGGCGCAATGCTGGGCGGACTGCTCGAGAGTTCCTACCGAACCGCAGGCACCTACACCTTCGGCGGCGGAGTAAACGAAGTACAGCGAGACATCATCGCGGCGGCTGGCCTCGGGCTCCCCCGCAGCAAGCGCTAGCAGCCCGGTTGGCCGCGTAACGACCATCGCACAGCCCGCATGAACGAGGACGAAATGGCGACTCCCAAGCAGGAATTCGAAGCGAGATTGCAAGAGTTCGTCGGTCTCGAGATCGGCGCCCCCGAAGTGGGTGCCGATCTCGTCAACGAGCCGATGATCCGCCACTGGTGCGAAGTGATGGGAGATCGCAACCCGGTCTACACCGATCCCGCTGCGGCCAAGGACTCGCTGCACGGAGGGATCGTCGCTCCGCCCACGATGCTCCAGACGTGGATCCTCGACGGCTTCGACATGGCGACGCCGGAAAAGCAGGCGATGAACAAGCAGCGCGAACTCCACGCGGCGTTCAATGAACAGGGCTACACGGGCGTCGTCGCAACGAATTGCGAACAGGGCTACGACCGCTATCTCACCCCCGGCGAGCAGGTGAGCGGTACGACGGTGATCGAAACGATCTCGGAAGAGAAGGCCACCGCGATCGGCATCGGCTACTTCATCGAGACCCGCACGACCTTCCGCAACCAGGACGGTGAGCAGGTCGGTTGGATGGTCTTCCGGGTGCTCAAATTCAAGCCGAGCGCGCAGCCCGCCGCAGCGCCCGCGGGCGATGACGGCGCAGCCGCCGCACCGGTCCGACTGCGCGCGCCGCGTACCCACGACAATGGCTGGTGGTGGGACAAGATCGACGCAGGCGAGCTGCACATCCAGAAGTGTGGCGAGTGCGGCGTGCTGCGCCATCCGCCGCGGGCGATGTGCGGCGAGTGCCGGTCGGTCGATTGGACGAGCGTCGTCTCGACGGGCAAGGGAGTCATCAACAGCTATGTGATCATGCACCACCCGCCGATTCCCGGTTACGGCTTTCCGATCGCGTGCGCGCTTATCGACCTCGAAGAGGGTACGCGCATCATCTCGAACGTCGTCGGTTGCGAACTCGACGATGTCCACATCGGCATGAAGGTTTCGCTGTCGATCGAGAATGTCGACGACGAGATGAAGCTTCCGCTCTTCAAGCCCGTGCAGTAGGAGGGGCCCATGGACTTCAATTTCAGCGAAGAACAGGTCATGCTCCGGGACCTTGCGCGAGAGATCCTCGAGCAGGAAGTCAGCCAGGAATTCCTGCGCAAGATCGAAAAGGATCCGGACTGGCTCGGCCACGACGTGTGGCGGAAGCTGGCCGAAGCCAACCTGCTCGGCCTCGCCGTTCCCGAGGAGTTCGGAGGCATGGGCTTCGGAATCATCGAGTTGTGTTTGTTGCTGCAGGAGGTCGGGCGCGCGGTGGCACCGATTCCCGCGTACGCCACGCTCGTGCTCGCCGGACTGCCGATCGCGGAGCACGGCACCCCCGAACAGCAGAAGCGGTGGCTCGAACCGATGGCGGCCGGCAAGGCATTCCTGTCGGGCGCGTACCTGGACGCAGGCTCTTCGGACGTCGCCGATCCCGCCACGACCGCGGCCGCTGACGGCGACGGCTGGCGTCTCCACGGTGTGAAGCGCCTCGTCCCGGCGGCTCACGTCGCCCAGCGGATTCTCGTGCCCGCAGCGACGCCCGACGGCCCATGCCTGTTCCTCGTCGACCCGAAGGCGGACGGCGTCGAGCTCACGCGCCAGGAAATCACGCATTGCGAACCGGTCTTCGAAATGAAGCTCAGTGGGGTGTCGGTCGGAACCGACGACCTTCTCGGCGGCGACGCGACGTCGGGCGCCGCGAAGATCAAGCGCGCATTCGACTGCGCTCTCACCGCGCTCGCCGCAACGCAAGTCGGGGTCTGCGAGAAGGCGATCGATATCACCGTCGGCTACGTGTCGCAGCGCGAGCAGTTCGGCGCGCCCACCGGCTCCTTTCCCCCGGTGCAACACCGCTGTGCCGACATGTACATCGACCTCGACGCGCTGCGCTGGACCACCTGGCGCTCCGCCTGGAAGATCTCCGACCACCAGGATGCGTCGCGCGACGCCGGCGTCGCGAAGTACTGGGCCGCCGAAGCGGGTAGCCGGATCGCGATCGCCTCACAGCATCTACACGGCGGCGCAGGCGTCGACCGCGACTACCCGCTGCATCGCTACTTCCTCTGGTCGAAGACCCTCGAACTCACGCTCGGATCCGCGATGCCGCAACTCGCGAGGCTGGGGCGAGACATGGCCCGGACGGGCCCGCAGGAGCTGCAATGAGCCACAACACCCTGGACTTCCAGTCGGTCGACGTCGGCGACACGCTTCCCGACCTGCCGATCGATCTCACGGTGAGCCTGATCGTCGGCGGCGCGCTGGTTTCGCGCGACTTCACGCAGGTCCACCACTCCAAGAAGGCCGCACAGGATGCCGGCATGCAGGATGTCTTCATGAACATCCTCACGACCAACGGCTTGGTCGGCCGCTACGTCACGGATTGGGCGGGCTCGAACGCGCGCATCACCGCGGTGTCGATCAAGCTCGGCACACCGAATCTGCCCGGTGACACGATGACGATGACCGGCGCGGTGAAGGCCAAGGACGACGACGCCGGAACCGTCGAGGTCGAAGTCGCCGGCAAGAACGCGTGGGGCAACCACGTCACCGGAACGGTGACCGTCGCCCTTCCGACGGGAGCCTAGAGATGCCCACGACACTGAAGAACGAAGCCGCGATCGTCGGCGTCGGCCAGACGGAGTACTCGAAGAACTCCGGGCGATCCGAGGTACAACTCGCCTGCGAGGCGACGAAGGCCGCGATCCTCGACGCCGGCATCGCGCCGAGCGATGTCGACGGGATGGTGACCTTCACCCTCGATACCACCGACGAAATCGAAATCGCGCGCGCGGTCGGAATCGGCGAGCTGACCTTCTTCAGCCGCACGCCGCACGGCGGCGGGGCGGCGGTCGGCATCATCCATCAGGCCGCCATGGCGGTCGCGACCGGAGCCGCCAAATACGTCGTCTGCTACCGCGCGCTCAACGGGCGCTCGGGCCAGCGCTACAGCGAAGGCGTCTCGGGCGACATCGTGACTTCGGATCTGATCCACTGGAGTTACTACATGCCGTTCGGGCTGATGACGCCCGCGAGCTGGGTGGCGTTGTTCACGCAGCGCTACATGCACCAGACCGGCACCAAGCCCGAGGATTTCGCCCAGGTCTGCATGACCCAGCGCGACCACGCGGTCAAGAACCCCGCGGCCTTCTTCTACCAGAAGCCGCTTTCGCTCGACGACTACATGAACGCGCGCATGATCGTCGACCCGTTGCGGCTGTACGACTGCTGCCAGGAAACCGACGGCGCTTCGGCGGTGATCGTCACGACTCCCGAGCGAGCGCGCGACCTCGACGCGGGCGCCGCCGTGATTCGCGGCATCGCCCAGGGCGCAGGTTCCGAGCAGGAAGTCATGACGAGCTTCTACCGCGACGAGATCAGTGAAATTCGCGAAATGGACGTGGTGGCCCGTGAGTGTTATCGCGTCTCGGGCCTCGGCCCGGACGACATCGATGCCGCGATCGTGTACGACGCCTTCTCGTCGATCGTGCTGATGCAGCTCGAGTCCTTCGGCTTCTGCAAGACCGGCGAAGCCAAGGACTTCGTGCAGGACGGCAACGTCGGCCTCGGCGGCCGACTGCCGATCAACACGCACGGCGGCCAGCTCTCGGAGGCCTACATCCACGGTGTCAACGGTGTGATCGAAGGAGTCCGCCTGATCCGCGGCGAATCAATCAACCAACCGCCGAAGAACGATCACGTGCTCGTCACTGCCGGAATCGGTGTGCCGACGAGCGGCATGATCCTCGGGAAAGCCGACTGAGTCGCGGCCGCGCCTCAGCCGATCGGAAATCAGAAGCAAGCAGAAACAGGAGATCCCATGTCGGAAGCCGTCATCGTCGAAGCGCTTCGCACCCCCATTGCCCGCGGCAAGCCCATCAAGGGCGACCTGTCCGCCTTCCACCCGGTACAACTCCTGGGCCGGATCCAACAGGCCGTGGTCGAGAAGGCGGGCATCGACCCCGCCGATGTCGAGCAGGTCGTCGGCGGCTGCGTGACCCAGGCCGGTGAGCAGGCGGGCAACCTCGCACGCAATGCCTGGCTGAACCGCGACAAGGGCTGGCGAACCGGCGGCACCACCATCGACACCCAGTGCGGATCGGGTCAGCAGGCCAATCACATCGTGAACGCCTTCGTGAAGGCCGGAACGATGGACATCGGCATCGCCTGCGGTGTCGAGCAGATGAGTCATGTCGGCCTCGGTGCGAACGTGATAAACGGCCCGGGCTTCTTCCAGCCCTCCGACTGGCCCTGGGATTCCACCCCCGACCAGTTTCAAGCCGCTGAACGCATCGCGAAGAACCGCGGCATCACGCGTGAAGAGGTCGACGCCTGGGCGCTGCGATCACAGACGAACGCGATCGTCGCGCGCGACGAAGGCCGCTTCAAGAACGAGATCCACCCGATCGACGCGCCGGTGCTCGGCGACGACGGCCAGCCCACCGGCGAAACACGCCTGGTCGACACCGACCAGGGCATTCGACCGAGTACCGCGGAAGGCCTCGCGTCGCTCAAGCCGGTGAGCGAGGGCGGGATCCACACCGCGGGCAACTCGTCGCAGATCAGCGACGGCGCCGCCGCGGTGCTGTGGATGTCGGCCGACAAGGCCAAGGAACTCGGCCTGAAGCCACGCGCGCGCATCCTGCACCAGGTCGTGGCGGGAACCGACCCGTACTACCTGCTCGACGGTCCGATCGACGCTACGCAGGAGATCCTGAAGAAGAGCGGAATGAACCTCAACGACATCGATCTCTTCGAGATCAACGAAGCCTTTGCCGCAGTCGTCATGTCCTGGCTCAAGGTGTGCGAGCCCGACGTGGACAAGGTGAACGTGAACGGCGGCGCAATCGCGCTCGGACACCCGGTGGGTGCGACCGGTTCGCGACTCATCATCACCGCGCTGAACGAGCTCGAACGACAGGACAAGAGTACGGCCTTCATCACCATGTGCTGTGGCGCCTCGGTCGGCACGGGCACCATCATCGAGCGCCTGTAGGCGAAGGAGAATCAGCAAGATGGGAGATCTGGACGGGAGAGTTGCAATCATCACCGGTGCTGCGCGCGGCCTCGGGCGCTGCCATGCGCTCCAGCTCGCCGAGCAGGGAGCGCGCATCGTCGTCAACGACCTCGGCGGGGCGGCGGACGGCAAGGGTCGCGACGAAGATCCCGCGCGATCGGTCTGCGAGGAGATCAAGGCGATGGGGGGCGAAGCCATCCCGCACTTCGGCGACGTGGCGGACTGGAACGACGCCAAGTCGATGATCCAGACCGCGATCGACGAGTTCGGCGAGCTCAACATCCTGGTGAACAACGCCGGCTTCCTGCGCGACTCGACCCTCTTCAACATGAGTGAGGAGGACTTCGATTCGGTGGTCCGCGTCCACCTGAAGGGCCATTTCTGCCCGATGCGACATGCGGCGCAGTACTGGCGCGAGCAGGCCAAGGCGAAAGGGCAGATCTACGGCCGGCTGATCAGCACCGCATCCGAGTCCTTCCTGTTCTGCCCTCCCGGCCAGCCCAACTACTCGGCCGCGAAGGCCGGCATCGTGTCGCTCACGATGGGAGCCGCCCAGCTGCTGCTCAAATACGGCGTGACCGCCAACGTCTTCGTCCCGCGTGCCCGCACCCGGATGACCGACACGGGCCCTGTGGCTGCGATGTTCGCCAAGCCCGAAGCGGGCTTCGACGCGTTCGCGCCGGAGAACACCTCGCCGCTGATCGGCTACCTGGCCTCGCCGCGCGCCGAACGAGTCTCGGGGCACGTCTTCGTCGTCTGGAACCGCGAGGTGAAGGTCGTGAGTCGGCCGGGGTACGAGGAGATCTTCGAGAGCGACGCGCAGTGGAACACGGATTCGCTCCACGATGCGCTCGGGCCCTTCTTCGAGAAGCGCGAGCCCGTCACGGACGGCTATACAGTTCCTGCAATGTAGCCGCGAGGGGCCGCACGGCCCCTCGCGGCCATCGGTAGGGGGACGAGATCTCCGAGGGGGCCGGTAAAGGGGCGGAGTCGGCAACGGAGCGCGAGCGGCCTGCCGCAGCGCGCGTGCTGGACTGGGCGCTGACCCTGCCCTTCCTGCTCGCTTTCGGGCTGATTCTGCTGGTCTTCGACCCGCTCCAGCGTCTGGCGCGATCGTTCGGGCGGCGCCCCCACGAGATCGTCGTGGGGGCCCTGCAGACTTCCCTCAAGGCCTCGCTGGTTCTGTGCGGGACGAGGATCTCGATCGAGCGCTCGCCGAACGTCGCCCCACGAACCCCCTACATCCTGATCGCAAACCACCAGAGCATGTTCGACATCCCGATGTTCGGTGCGCTGCTGTTCAGCAACTACCCGAAGTACGTATCGAAGCGCGAACTCGCACACTGGATTCCGAGCATCTCGTACAACCTGCGTCGGGGCGGCAACGCGCTGATCGACCGCGGCGACCGCTCCTCGGCGGAACGGGCGATTCGCGAGCTCGGTGCACGCTCCCAGGAGCGCGGTGTTTCGGTGGTGATCTACCCGGAGGGGACGCGAGCCCGTGCCGGCGAGCTGGCGAATTTCCGGCCTGCCGGAACCCTGGCCCTGCTCGAGGCCGCACCCGACCTCGACGTGGTGCCCGTCACGATCGACGGCTCTTGGCACCTGCTTCGTGACAATCTGTGGCCGGTTCCGTTCGGCACGAGGATCCGGATCCGCTTCGCCGACCCGATCCGCCGCAGCGAAGGAGACAGTGGCGTGCAGATCCTGGAGCGTACGCGATCCGAGATCGACCGGACGCTCCGACATTGGCGCGAGGATCAACCCGCCCCTCCGGGCGCGTAATCGACGGCGGCGACGGCGACCCGGATGTGTACGCTTCGGACATGAACGAATTCCGGCGAATCGGGACCGCCGCAGTGCGCGCGGGCCTTCCGCTCGCGCTCATTTGGGCGATCACGCTCGGATGCGCGACTCGAGACGCCGAACGGGCACCCGCGCCGGTGCCGCCGCCCGACCGCACCGCGTCCTTGCAACGCGACCTCGACGAGTTGGCCGCCGGGGCCGCCCCCGACGAGGCTCATCTGCTCGCCGAAGTCGCGATGACCGAGTCGGCGCGACTCTCGGCCGAATACCGCATGGCACGCCCGGCACTCTTCAACAACGTCCTCGTCAACGTCGGCTTGAAGCAGCGCGGACTGTGCTGGCACTGGACCGAAGACTTGATCGCGGCGCTGCGAGAATTGCCGCTCTCGAGCTACGAATTGCACTGGGGCATCGCCCACCGCGGTAGACTCTTTCGCGAGCACAACAGCCTGGTCGTGACCGCGCGTGGCGAGTCGTTCGCGAGTGGAATCGTGCTGGACCCGTGGCGTGAGTCCGGATCACTCTACTGGGTCGCAGTGCTTGAAGACCGCTATCCGTGGGAACCACGTTGACTCGGGACGCGGCGGCCGGCTGCACGCGAGTCGATGCGCCCGATGCCGACATCGAGTTCAGCCCGCACTTCTACACCAAGGACGAGGCCGATGCGCTCGCGGCGACGTTGATCGCGTCGGCCGAACTCGAGCAACAGACCCTGAAGATCTTCGGCCGCGATGTCGTCGCACCGCGGCTCTCGGCCTGGTACGGCGACCCGGGCGCAAGCTATGCGTATTCGGGTCTGCGGCTCGAGCCGAAGCCCTGGCTGCCGGCCCTTCGCGATATCCGGAGCCGACTGGCGAGCACCACGGGCTGCCGCTTCAACGGCGTGCTCTTGAACCTCTATCGGGACGGGCGGGACAGCATGGGCTGGCACAGCGACGACGAGCCGGAACTCGGCGAAGAGCCGACGATCGCGTCGCTCAGCTTCGGCGGAACGCGCCGCTTCCTGCTGCGGCATCGCACGCGACCTGAACTCGACACGCTGGAGCTGCTTCCGAGCCACGGGTCGCTGATCCTGATGGCCGGAACGACGCAGGCTGCCTGGAAGCATGCCGTTCCGAAGACCGCGCGTCCCGCCGCGCCGCGCCTCAACCTGACCTTCCGCACGATCCTGGAGCAGCTTCGAGCGGGCTAGGAACGCGTCTGCCTTGTACCTCGATCCGATTCGCTCCGCCGTGTCGGCAGGCGCTTTCCTGGGTGTCTGCAAGACCCGCCGCAGTCGGGCGGGGGGAGGGGTCGAAGCGACTGTGTTCGAGCGGAGATCCCTCCCCGACTCCGGCCGCGGGCGCGCGAGCACCGATCTCGCAAGAGACGCCTTCTCTGGGGAGTATGCCGACACGGCGGAGCGAATCCGGATAGAGGTACAAGGCAGAGGAACGCGAAGCGTTCAGCGCGGCGGGATCGACGGCCGACGATCAGGGCCGCAGCGTCATCGACTTCGCGACTTCCTCGGCTCCCCAGCGCGCGAACTCCTCGGCGGCCAGCCAGCGCG
>CAXMSF010000095.1:0-3854 GCA_964196055.1 uncultured Gammaproteobacteria bacterium
CCCGCGGAGATCTCGATTCGCGGATCGACTTCGAGTCAGGTCGTCGTGCTGATGGACGGCGTGCGACTCAACAGCGCGCAGACCGGCGGGGTCGACCTCTCGACCCTGCCCGTGGAGCTGATCGAGCGCATCGAGATCTCGCGCGGCGGTGGCTCGGTGCAGACCGGCAGCGACGCCATCGGGGGCGTCGTCAATCTCGTGACTCGGCGCCCGGGCGGGACGAAGCGCACCACGGCTTCATTTACGGCCGAGTCCTTCGGCACCTTCGCGGGTTCGGCGACCCACAGCGGGAAGTGGCGGGACATCGAGACGTCACTCGGCTACTCGGGCTACCACAGCGACGGCGACTGGGAATTCTACTCGGCGCGTCGCGAGTCCGACGCCGATGAGTTCGAATCGAGTGGACCGTACGAACGCGTCAACAACGAGAGCGAAGCCCACTCCGTCCTGTTGTCGCTCGCCCGCGACCTCGGCGGTTGGGGGCGAATCAGCGTTCGCGACAGCTTCCTCTACGACAGCTCGGGTCGGCCCGGTCCGGATTGGCTGGTTTTCGGCGAACTTCGCGGGCAGAGTCTGACCGCGCACCAGCGACGGACCCGCAACGTCGCGAGCGCAGTGCTCGACGCCGCGGGGCTCTTCGATTCGCCCGTTGGCGGCTCGCTCCAGGTCTTCCACCGTTACGACCGCAGTCGCTTCAGGGATCCGGAGCCTCCCTTCCTCGAAGCGATCGACAGCGACAACCGCAATCACTCGGTCGGCACGCGCCTGAACACGGATGGGACCTGGTCGCTCGGCCCGACCGAGCACGCGCTCTCACTCGGCAGCGAGTTTCGTTGGGACCTGCTGCACGCCAAGAACGACCCGGATTACGAGCGCCGCACGATCGGCGTGTTCCTGCAGGACGAGATCGGTGTCTGGGAGGAGCGACTGCGCTTGATTCCGGCACTGCGGATGGACGACACCGAGGGATTCGACACCGAATGGCTGCCACGGCTGGGGGTCATCGTTCGGGTCTTCCCGTGGTTCGTCATCAAGGGCAACGTCGAACGTTCGTACCGGGTGCCGAACTTCGATGAGCTGTACTTCGATGAAGGGGCCATTCGCGGCAATCCGAATCTGAAGCCGGAAGAGGCCTTCAATGCGGACGTCGGCATCGAGCTGGGGCTCGATGCGTGGGGGCCACTCGAATCCGGCTGGATCGAGTTCGCGCTCTTCCACAACGACATCGACGAGTCGATCCTGTTCCAGCCGATCAGCGACAAAGTCGTTGCGGCGACGAACACCGGCCCCGCCGAGATCGACGGCCTCGAACTCGCGGGTGGCTTTCGCCTGTTCGGATGGCTCGGTTTCTCGGGGAATTGGACGTTGATGGATCCCCGAGTGAAGGCGACCGGGACGCCGCTGCCGGGCCGGGCCCGGAGCGAATACCTGCTGCGACTCGAACTCGGTCCGCCGAATCGCGTCGTCCGGCTGGTCGGCGAGCGCCTCTACACGAGCGAGATCCCCGTGACCAGCTCAGGCGGCACCCGAATCTCGGCGCGAGCCATCTACGGCCTGAGCCTGGCCATCGACATCGCGCAGCTTCCCCTTGTCGGCGAGCACGTTCCGGGACGCGAGTTGCTGTTTTCGGTCGCGGTCAAGAACCTGACGGACCGCAGCGTCCGCGATTCGGCGTTCTTTCCCCAGCCCGGCCGAACGTTCGCCTTCACCCTGAGTTGGGAGCTGTAGATGAGGCGTAAGATTGGTATCGCGTTGCTGGTGGCGTCGTGTTGTGCGCTGCTCGGCAGCAAGTGCGGCGGCGGAGACGGCGGCGGCGGCGGCGGCAGCATCACGGTCGAGAGTCCCGACCCGCGCTGTGCGGCCCTTTCGAGCGAATTTCCACCGGGCTTCGATTTCGTTCCGGGTGACGATTCGCTGATCTGGCTGGTGACCTTCGCGGACCGGTCGTTGATTCCATTCGATGTGTCGGTCGCACCGCCCGAACCCCCCGATTCGATTGCGACCCTGAGGCTGCCGGACGACTCCGACGGCGACGGCAACGTGGACAGTCGGGCAGCACTCCCCGACGACATTCACATCGCGACGCCGGAACTCGCCTTGGTGACGGCGAGTTCGTACGAGGAGGTGCTGTTCTTCTCGCCCGCAACCGGCGAGTTGATCGAAGTCGACATTTCGGTTCCGGCCTCGTTCGCGAAGGCCGACAACCCACGCCTGCCCGACCCCGGAGCGGACGCCGAGCCTCGCACCGCGGTGTCGACCGCTGTGTGCGTGAAACCGCCCCCCGACGCACTGGATTCCCGCGGTGACCCGTTCGCTGCGTCCCTGCTGCCCGCGCGTTGGTGCGATTCCTCCACGCCGAGCTATCGGTCATCCTTCACCTCGGGAGCTGCGCTCGCGGGCGACCATCTGTTCGTCTCCGTCTCGAATCTCGGTAACGACCAGGGCACGCCCGACACGCAATACCTTCCGGGCGCGGTGCTCGTTTACGACGTGGACTGGGAAGTCTCCCCCCCGACCCTCAGCCCGTCCGAGACAGCGCCGGTGCTGATCACGTCGGGCTTTAATCCGAGCCACGTGACGGCCTTCGAAGTCGCTGGGCGCTCGTTCGCGCTCGTCACCGTGAGCGGCGCGATCGGGCTAGCGGAGGACGACCCGAACACCGACGAGATCGAGGCCGCTGGAATCGCGAACACGGAAGCGTCGATCGACGTAATCGATGCCAAGACGCTCGAGATCGTCGCCAGCATCCCGCTCGGCCTCGCCGGGCTCTCGCTTTCGGGGCTGCGCGTCGACCCGACGGGCCGCATCGGTGTGGTCGGAAGCGTGATTGGTCACCACATCCATGCGGTCGACCTGGCACCGCTCGCGGATCCGGATCTGCCCGATTCCGTCGTGGAGCCCATCGTGCTCGATGGCCTCGACGGCGACGACGCGGTGATCTTCGATGCGGACGATCCGCTGGCGATCCCGCCGCGGCTGGACGGCGCTCCCGTGGCGAGTTGCCCCGGGTCGGTCGCGGGCGTTGCGTTCGACGGCAATCGCTTCTTCGCGACCGAGGCGTGCGACGGCACGCTGTCCGAATTCCTGGTCGACCTCACGGGCGACCCGCCCGCGCCGCTGGCGCCGGAACGTTTCAAGTTCATCGACCAACTGGATATTGCGGCCCCGATTCGCGCCGACACGCTGACCGAGCCGCGCTCGCCGGGAGCGGTGGCGGTGCGGCCGGGTGTGTTCGAGAGCGGGCCTGACGTGGTGTTTCTGGTCGGACTACCGGAGGGATTGGTATGCGGAATCGAACTTCCCTGAGTCGCGGGTCCGCGGCTCGACGAACGAGAGGGTTCGCGCTGCTCGTGTGCGTGCTTTGCATCGGAACGGCCGCTGGTGCGGTCGAAGTTCGCGCGCCGGCCGCAGGCGCGGAACTCACCTGGATGCCGGTTTCGATCGAAATTGCGTTCGACGCGAGCGCGGATACCGGAACGTTCTCGGTGTTGTTGAACGGCAACGATATCAGCAGCGCGTTCGCATTCGGGCCGCCGAGCGGAGGCGAAGTCGTCGCGACCGCGGCCGATGTCTGGGACGCCTTCGTCATTCTGGGCAGCAATCAGATCGATGTCTCGATCGAAATCGCCGGTACCCCGGTCCTCGCGGCCTCGAGTTTCGACACGCTTGGCGACCCCTATGCGGACGAGGTCGTGTCCTACACTCAGGGCATCAACGGCGGCTTCAACGCCAACCTGCTGCCCGCAGTGGCGCTTGGCCCTCCGGCCGGTTTGGGGCTCTGGGTTGGTTCGCTCGACGTGGTGTCGCTCGGGCGCGAAGGCAGCATCGTCCTGCGCTTCGTCGACAACGTGATC